>JACQAC010000210.1 GCA_016195245.1 Pseudomonadota bacterium | reverse complement strand
CGTCATCGTACATCACATAGCGGCAGCCATACGGAGCTGGCGGCAGCTCATAATAGAGGTCGTACGGCACCGGCTCCCAATAGAGGTAGGACGGGAACGGATAGCCGACGGCCCAGCGGCGATACGGGCGGCGCCAACCGTCATACGACCACCAATAATAGCTGCGGTGGAAATAGCTGCCGACGATGCGCGAATAGCCGAAATCGAAATAGCTGCCGTAGCGGACTTGGCGCCAGTCGCGGTAGCGAGGGCGGTCAAAGTCGCGGTGCCAGCTGCGATAGCGATCATAGCGATGATCGTCGCGGCGATGGTCGTCACGCCAATCGCCGTCGCGCCAGTGATTGTTGTTGTTCGCCCAATCGCGGTCGCGGCCGTCGTGGTCGTTACGGCCCCAGTCGCGGTCTCGGCCATCATGATCGTTGCGTCCACCGCGGTCGCGGCCGTCGTGATCGTTATGGCCCCAGTTGCGGCCAGGGTCGTTGTTGCCGTTCCACTGACCGTTGTTGCCGTTCCACTGACCGTTGTTGCCGTTCCACTGACCGTTGTTGCCATTCCACTGGCCACCGCCGCCTTGCTGATGATGGTCGCCTTCGTTGCCACCATCGCGGCGGCCGAAGAGGCGCTCTCGGATCGCATCGGCTTGCTGCTGGGCGCCGCCGTGCCGATCGCCATCGCCCCTGCCGCGCCACTGATCCTCTTGGCCACGGTCGCCACGATCACCTCGGTCACCTCCGTCGCCGCGGTTGTCGCTATTGTCGCTATTGTCGCCGCCGCGACCGCGGCCGTGATTGTCGCCGTCCTGTTGCTGGCCGCCGTTATCGCCGTCGTGGCGCCAATGCTGGGCGAGGGCCGGCGACGCCGTCCAGGCCGCAGCGCTCAACGCGGCAACGGCCGCAATGAGTGCCTTTTTCATACAAATGCTCCCGTGCGCGTCGTTAGACACACCCTCGCTTGTTGCACCCTTGCGCCGGCCAGGCTGAACGGCGGCTGAATCCGCGCTGAGCGCGGCAAACGGGCGCGCGCTTTCGCTATCTAGGCAGGGCGCCGTTCAAGAAAAAGCGGACGCCAGTGCGGACGTGCTGAGCCAGGTCTTTGTCGGACAAGACATAGTTCTCGTCCGACAAGGCGCGGTACTGGTGCCTGCTGCGCATGAGTTCCAGGAAGTAGGAGGCCACCATGTCGGGGTTCTCGACTTGCGTGGCGTGGCTTTTCAGGAAGTCGACGACCACGGCGCGCACCTTGTCGGCGCCGGTGGCCATGTAACGCTGCAGGAGCTGGGGAAACTTGCGGCCCTCGCCGACAATGATGCGGAAAAAGGCAAGATTGTCGCGGGTCAACAGCGCCGCGAGATAGCGTTCGCCGATGGCCTGGAGGCCGTCTTCCAGCTTCAGGTGGTCAACGCACTCGGGTGTAATGGCCTGTACGAAGCGTTCGTGCTGATCCTGCGCGACGGCGAGGAAGAGGCCTTCCTTGTTACCGAACTGCGCGTAGAGCGTCGCAAGCGAACCACCCGCTCTGCGCACCACGTCGTTTACGCTGGCTTCTTCGTAGCCTTGTTCGAGGAAGACCTCTCGGGCGGCCAAGAGGAAGGCGTGCCGACGCGCAACACCACGGTCGACATGGCGTGCATCGCCCTCAATGTCTCGACCGACGTTGTCGTTCACGCCCGCTCCTCCGAGGTGGACGATAGAACGTCGCGAAATTCATGCAAGTACAGGCAGTGCTAGGCGGTCAGCGTCGTCTTGATTGCTTCCAGCATGGTCGGCCCCAGCGGCGCGTCCTTG
>JACQAC010000232.1 GCA_016195245.1 Pseudomonadota bacterium | reverse complement strand
GCGGATCGCCCCCTTGGGCGGCGATGTTGACGCTGACGGCGCGTTCTTCGGCGAAGCGCGGCAGATAGTTGGGACCACCGGCTTTGGGGCCGGTGCCGGAAAGGCCCGAGCCGCCGAACGGCTGCACGCCAACCACGGCGCCAACGATAGTGCGGTTGACGTAGACGTTGCCCGCCGGCACTGCCGCTTTCACGGCTTCCGCGAAGCTTTCAAGCCGCGAGTGAACACCGAGTGTGAGCCCATAGCCCTTCGCCGCGAGCTGCGCGCCGACTTGGCCAATGTTCGCAGGATCGTAGCGCACGATGTGCAGGATCGGCCCGAACACTTCGCGCTGGATTTGATCGAGCGAATTGAGCTCGATCACCGCCGGGCCAAAATAATTGCCGCCGAGCGCCGAAACATCGATCTGCTTCAGCACCTTCGCTTCGGTCTTCATGCGCGCGATGTGCTTGTCGAGATTGGCCTTGGCTTCGGCGTCGATGATCGGGCCGATATCGACGCGCGGGTCGGCGGGATCACCGACCTTAAGCTCGTCCATGGCGCCCAACAGGGTTTCGAGCACTTCATCCGCCGTGTCGTTCGGCAGGAACAGAATGCGCAAAGACGAGCAGCGCTGACCTGCTGAGTTGAACGCGGAGACGCAAACGTCGTCGACGACCTGCTCCTTGAGCGCGGTGGTATCGACGAAGAGCCCGTTGAGGCCGCCTGTCTCGGCGATCAGCGGCACGATGGGGCCGTCTTTTGCAGCGAGCGTACGGTTGATGAGACGCGCCACTTCAGTGGAACCCGTGAACGCAACACCGGAGATGCGCGGATCGGCGACGAGCGCCGCCCCGACTTCACCATCGCCAATAACCAGCTGTAGCACATCGCGCGGCAAACCGGCTTCGTAGAACAGATCGACAGCCGCTTGCGCGATGCGCGGGGTCTGCTCGGCTGGCTTTGCGACAACGCTGTTGCCGGCGGCAAGCGCGGCGGCGAGTTGGCCCGTGAAAATCGCAAGTGGAAAATTCCACGGACTGATGCAGACGAACACGCCACGGCCCATCAGTTCGAGATGATCGGTCTCGCCGGCAGGACTCGGCAACGCGAGCGGTGTCGCAAACAAGCGCTCGGCTTCAGCGGCGTAGTAACGGCAGAAGTCGACGGCTTCGCGAACTTCGTCGATGGAGTCCTGATAGGAGCGCCCGGCTTCGCGAATCGTGAGTGCTACGAGCTTGTCGTGATTGACTTGGAGAGCATCGCCCATGGCGCGCAGCACAGCGCCACGCGCGGCGCCGCCAGCGGCGTTCCAATGTTCATGTGCGGTGAGAGCTGTGGTTATTGCCCCCCCTCCCCCTTGTGGGGAGGGGAGCGAGGGAACGGGGGCGTGCAAACGAGCAGGCGCCTGCACGTCGGAACGCCCCCCACCCGCTGCCCCCGCCCCGCGAGGGGGCGGGGAGTCAAGTTCCGCAACCGCCTTCACCATCGCATCGCGATCACTGCCGATGGACACGTCTCGTCCGGTCGAGTTGCGGCGGCTGGCGCCGTAGAGTTGCGATGGCGGCGGCAAGCGGCGGTGGCGATGCGGATTGGCTTCGAGCGTCGCCAGCGGATCCGCGGCGACAACATCGGGCGAGACATCGTCATCGAGGAACGAGTGGACGAATGAGGTGTTGGCGCCGTTCTCAAGCAATCGCCGCACGAGGTACGGCAGCAAATCCTCGTGACCGCCCACTGGCGCGTACACGCGCACGGGCAGCGGCGGTTCAGCAGCGGCGTAAAGCGCTTCGCCCATGCCGTGCAGGCGCTGGAATTCGAACGCCTTCAGCCCGGCGCTCTCCGCCATACGGCGCACAGCCGCAACTGTGTGCGCATTGTGCGTGGCGAATTGCGGGAAGATGGCGCCGCCGGCGGCGATGAGCGCTTTGGCGCAGACGAGATAGTTCACGTCGGTGGCGGCTTTGGTCGTCCAGGTCGGAAAATCGGGGCGGCCCATGATCTGGGCACGCTTCACTTCGCCGTCCCAGTACGCCCCCTTCACCAAGCGCGTTTGAATTGGCGTGCCGCGGCGGCGCGCCAGTGTCGTCAGTTTCTCGATCAATGTACGCGTGCGCTTCTGGTATGCCTGCACCGCGAGGCCTAGGCCTTCCCAGCCGGCGAGTGACGGCTCGAACGCGAGGCGCTCGAACATCTTCAGCGAAATCACCAGGCGATCGGCTTCCTCAGCGTCGAGGGTGAAGCCGATATTGTAGCGCTTGGCTTGCTCTGCGAGTTGGAGAACGCGCGGATAAAGTTCGGCCCAAACCCTGTCTTCCAACCGTGCTTCGTAGCGAGGATGCAGCGCCGAGAGCTTGATGGAGATGCCGTTGGAGTTCTGCGGTCCGGCGCCCGCCGCGTGTTGGCCCACCGCGTCGATCGCGGCAGCGTAGCTTTTCACGTAGCGCTCGGCGTCGGCGGTCGTGCGCGCGCCCTCACCCAGCATATCGAAGGAAAAGCGCGTTGCGGCGGCGGTGCGCTGCATGCTCGTGCCGCGCTTGAGCGCCGCATCGATGTTGCGGCCCAGCACGAATTGTTCGCCGAGGATGCGCATGGCCTGCATGGCGCCGGCGCGCACCACGGGCTCTCCCGCGCGCGACACGAAATTGCTCATGAAGCGGTTGGGGTCTTCGCGCACAGCCTCAGGCAACGCCACCAAGCGGCCGGTGAGCATCAGACCCCAAGTCCCGGCGTTGACCAGCCAATGATCGGACTTGCCGACGTGCTCGGCCCAATTGCCGGTGCGGACCTTCTCGGCGATCAGCTTGTCAGCGGTTTCCTCGTCCGGCACGCGGAGGAGCGCCTCGGCGAGGCACATGAGCGCCAAGCCCTCGGCGTTGGAGAGCCCGAACTCTTCGAGAAAGCTCTCCATCACACCCTTGCGGCGCTTCAGCGAGCGCGCCTTGGTGACCAACACGCGGGCCTCGGCGGCCACGCTGGCGCGGGCGGCGGCGTCTAGCGGCGGGTCGGCGATCAGGGCCGCTACAGCGGCGTCCTCATCGATATATTTCAGGGCGTCGAGGGCGTCCCAATCGAGGGATGGCGGCGTCATTGTTACAGGCGCGGTTTGCATAGGCCGCTAGATGCGCGCACAGCGAAAATAGGGCAAGGTCGCCCGACGCATGGCTGACACCGAACCACGCGAACCGCCCGATCAGGTGGCGAAGGACGTAGCCGTGACGGCGTTCTACGTCGTTGGCGGACTACTCGGCTTCCTGCTGCTCATGGTCATTGGTCTCGTGGCCATGTTGGCCATGATGTGCGGGAGCACCTCATGCGCCATCTAACCGTTTCCCTTGCGCTCTCCGGCAACGCGTGGTGAAGAGCGCGCCGTGAGCACGGAAGCCCAAGCGCCGGCGGCGGCGCGCGCCGAGAGCGCGCCCGAAACCCCACCCCTCGCGGTCAAGGTCATGCTGGTGACGGACGCCTGGGAGCCGCAGGTCAATGGCGTGGTGCGTACGCTCGCCTGCACGATGGACGAGCTCAAAGCCATGGGCTGCGAAATCGAGGTGGTGTCACCGGCCGATTATCCGAACTCAGTGCCGCTGATTACCTATTCGGAAATCCGCTTGGCGCTGGGCGCGCGTGACGACGTGGAGGAGCGCTTCCTAGCGTTCGCGCCGGACGCGGTACACATCGCCACGGAAGGCACGCTCGGCTGGGACGCGCGGCACGTCTGCCTGAAGCACAAGTTTCCATTCACGACCAGCTACCACACGCAATTCCCCGAATACGTGACGGCGCGGTTCAATTGGATTCCGCTGTGGGCCGGCTATCGCTTCATGCATGCGTTCCACGACAAGTCGGGCCGCGTGATGGTGGCGACGCCGACCATGCAGCGCATGCTGGAGGTCCATGGGTTTCGGAATACAGCAATTTGGTCGCGTGGCGTTGACGTCGAACTTTTCCATCCCAGCAAACGCGGTATCGATGGCGGCCTGTTCAAGGACTTGCCGAAGCCGATCTTCGCGTACGTGGGCCGCGTTTCGGTCGAGAAGAATATCGAAGCATTTCTGAGGACCGAGCTGCCGGGTTCGAAGGTGGTGGTCGGCGGCGGACCGGCGCTTGAGGAACTGAAAGCGAAATATCCAGACGCGCATTTCACCGGACCGAAGTTTGGTGAGGAGCTGGCGCGTCACTACGCGGACGCCGATGTATTTGTGTTTCCAAGCTTCACCGACACGTTCGGGCTGGTGATCCTGGAAGCGATGGCGTGCGGTACGCCGGTGGCCGGTTACATCGCACCAGGGCCGCAGGACATTATTCCGGACAGCAATGCCGGCGCGATCAACACCGACCTGCGTATCGCGTCGTTGGAAGCGCTAAAATGCGATCGTGGCGTGACGCGAGCCTACGCCGAGAAATACTCTTGGGCCGCGTGCGCGGAAGAGTTTCGGCGCAACCTTGAGCCCCTGCCAAAGCCTGAGAAGAAGAAGTTCTGGCTGCGCCTGAAGGCTGCGCGCGAGCGAGCGCGCGAACGCCGGCGGCTCAACCGTGAGCGTCGCGAGAAGCTCCGCGCCGAACGTGCGGCACAACAGGCGCGCCGCGACTAGCGTTTGCTGATGAGGTAATGCGAGACGCGGCTGACGATGTTTAGCATCAGCACCGCGACTGTGATGATAAGCGCGCCGGCCCAAGCCAGGCGATGGTGCTCGTCATAGACGCCCGCGGCATAGCGATAGATGGCGATCGGTAAGCTGGCCATCGGGTGCCACAAATCGCTCGACCAGCCGTAGCTCCCGAAAGACGTAAAGATCAGTGGCGCGGTCTCACCGGAGATGCGCGCAACTGCCAAAAGAATGCCGGTGAGAATGCCGCCAAACGCAGCCGGGATCACTACGCGAATGATCGTGACACTCTCGCGCGCGCCGAGGGCAACAGAGCCTTCGCGAAAGGCATCCGGCACGAGCTTGATGATGTCCTCTGTGGTGCGCGCAACAACCGGCATCGCCAATAGCGCCAGCGCAACCGCGCCAGCCATGCCCGAGAAGCCACCGTGTAGAAACGGCGCGTGCGGCACGACAAGAATTTCGTAGACAAACAAGCCGATCAAAATGGACGGCGCGGAAAGCAGAATGTCGTTCACGAAGCGCACAACGGAAGCAAACCGCCCGGTACGGCCAACTTCCGCTAGATAGACGCCGACCGCGATGCCAAGCGGCGCACCAATCAGTGCGCCGATGCCAGTTTGGATCAGGCTGCCGACAATGGCGTTCGCCAAGCCACCGCCCTGCCCTGGCGTGTTTCGCATGGCGTGGGTGAAAACGTTGAGCCCCATGCCCTCCAGACCCTTTTGCACCAGCGTCAAAAGGATCAACGCCAGCAGCACGAGCCCAACCATGGCAGCGAGTACGCACAGCATGTCCATGAAGGCCGAAAAAATACGGCGGCGAGCGTAGTTGGCGGGATTGATCGCGGCGATGCTCATGCCATCCGCCCCTGTCTCAGCAGCAGCCGCGCCAGCGCCAAAACGAAGAACGACACCACGAAGAGAATGAAGCCAAGCGCAAACAGCGCCGCGAGTTTCATTGAGCCGGCGTCCGCCTCCGGGAAGGTGTTGGCGACGATGGAAGCAATACTGGCGGTTGGCGCGAAGAAGCCGTCAGGCAAGCGGTTGGCGTTGCCGATGACGAAGGTGACGGCCATGGTTTCACCGAGCGCGCGGCCAAGCCCTAGGAACACCGCGCCAAAGAGCGAGCCACGCACGGCCGGGATGACGACGCCAGTTAGCACTTCCCAACGCGTGGCGCCCATTGCATAGCCGCCGTCTTTCAGAAGCTGCGGCGTAGTAAGCAGTACATCACGCGACGTGGCGGCGATGAACGGCAGAATCATGATTGCCAACACGACGCCCGCGGTCAGCAAGCCGACGCCGACGGGTGCGCCCTGAAACCAGAACCACAGCGGGTTCATGTCGTTCGGCAGCACCGGCAGCCAGCTGAAGTTTTCCGTCAGCCACGGCTCGATGCTGGTCGACATGAACGGCGCCAAAATGAAGAAGCCCCACATGCCGTAAACGATCGATGGAATAGCAGCGAGCAACTCGATGGCGATGCCGAGCGGCGCGCGCAAGCGGCGCGGACAAATCTCAGTCAGAAAATACGCAATGCCGAAGCCAAGCGGCCAAGCGATGGCGAGCGCTATGGCGGCCGACGCGAGCGTGCCGACAATCGGAGCGGCGGCGCCGTAGAGATCGCGTACCGGATCCCATTGATCCGTGGTCAAGAAGCCGACGATGCCAAAGCGCGCGAAGGCATCTTTGCCAGAAACGAAGAGAATGATCAGGATTGCCGCCAACGTGACGAGCACGACGCAGGCGGCGACGTAGAGCAGGATCTTGAAGAGGGATTCCCCAAGATGCAGCTTGCGCGAGTTCTCGAAGGGGACCGCCGTCATGACTTGCCGCTTAACCTGATCTCAGAAGAGAAAAAAGGGGCGGAGCTCGATAGCTCCGCCCCCGGTTTGAGGTGGCAATTCTTAGTGGCAGCCATTCCACACCGGCGCATTGCCGGAACGGACCTGGCACCAGCGCTGACGCGCTTGGTTCTGAACCGCCGCGGGCAGCGGGATGTAGTGGAGCGCGTCGACGGCGCCTTGGCCGCTGCGGAACGCCCAATCGAAGAACTGCATCACTTTGCGCGAGCGCTCGGCGTCGGCTGGGTTCTTCGGCAGCAGGATGTAGGTGGCGCTGACGATCGGCCAGTTAGCGGCGCCTGCGGTGTTGATCATGCTGGCGGCCATGTTCGGCGCTGTCGCCCAGGGGGCTTGCGCAGCAGAAGCGGCAAAGGCTTGCACGCTCGGGCGAACGAATTGGCCAGAGCGGTTTTGCAGCATTGGCGTCTGCATGTTGTTTTCGGTGGCGTAGGCGTACTCGACGTAGCCGATGCCGCCGCGCGTGTTGCGGACAGCGCCAGCGACGCCGGCATTGCCCGGCGCGCCGATGCCAGCGCGGAATGAAACCGACGAACCAGCGCCGATCGTGGTGTTGAACGGCAGGTTCACGGCGGAGAGATACGTTGTGAAAATGTTGGTCGTGCCCGACGAGTCAGCACGATAGACCGGCGCGATGGCGACGGCCGGCAGGTTCACACCCGGATTCAGCGCACGAATGCGCGCGTCGTTCCACATGCGGAGACGGCCGAGATACATGTCGCCGACCAGCGGGCCGGTGAGCTTCAGTGCATTGCCGTCAACGCCTGGGATGTTCACGGCGACAACCACCGCGCCGATGACCGCTGGGAATTGCACCAGGTTTTGGCTGGCCAGACGTTCCGGCGCGACTGGCGCATCAGAAGCGCCGAAATCGACGGTGCGGTTGATGATTTGGGTGACGCCGGCCCCTGATCCGATGCCCTGATAGTTCAACGTGTCGCCGCCCTGCCCGGCATATTGCTCGGCCCAGCGGGTATAGACGGGTTGCGGGAACGTTGCGCCCGCGCCAGTGATTTCGTCTGCGAACGCCGCGCCGGCTGAGGCCAGCGCAGCGATAGCGGCCAGTGCGCCGATCGCCATGCGCCGCGGCATGATCTTGCTCATTTTCATTTCAAAACTCCCGAACTTCAAAAGTTCACGTGTCGAATGTCCCTCTTCGTTTGGAGCGATGGCGACGCGCAGGATTTCTTCCGCACGTCGCCCGCCGCTTACCAATCGAATTGCGTACGCAGGGT
>JACQAC010000231.1 GCA_016195245.1 Pseudomonadota bacterium | reverse complement strand
GGCGATGCTGTTGGGCGAAGCGCTGACGCTGGCGGCGCTTGTGCAATCGCTGTTGAAAGCGGACGGGCGCTTGATTGTGCAAGCGCAAGGTTCTGGCTTGGTTTCGTTGCTCGTTGCTGAGATTGGCGACGACGGCGCGCTGCGTGGCTATGCGCGTCTAGCGGATGGCGCGGCGGAGAAACTGGCGAATGCCAATCGCATTGCGCCTTCCGAATTGCTGGGCGCAGGCAACTTCGTGATGACCTTAGAGCGCGGCGGCGATCAGCCGGCGTATCAAGGTGTGGTGCCGCTTGAGGGCGCGACCTTGGCGGCATGTGCGGAGAACTTCTTCCGCGTGAGTGAGCAAACGGACACGCGCATCGCTCTCGCTGTCGGCGAAGTGTTGGGCGGCGCTGCGCCACTCTGGCGCGCCGGTGGGATATTGATGCAGCGCGTTGCAGGCGACGCAGCGCGTGGCGATACGACGGAAGACTGGTCACGCGCGTCGATCCTGTTTGGCACGGTGACAGATACTGAGCTGATTGATCCGGATTTGCCGGCCGATCGCCTGCTCTATCGGCTCTTCCACGAAGAAGGCGTGCGCATGGGCGACGGCTCAGCGCTGCGCGATATCTGCACCTGCGACGAAGAGCGGCTGACCAAAGTGATGCAACAATTTCCGGCGGAAGAATTGCGCGAGTTGGTCGAGCCGGATGGCAAGCTGCATGCACGCTGCCAGTTTTGTTCGCGTGCTTATTTTATCGCGCCGGAACAGGTGATTGCGGTCTAAGCTATTGGCAATTCAACCGCTGACCCTCGGTCCAATCACTTAGCGCGAAACCATCGAGATCGATGCTGTCGATCAGATACGGCCAAGTCTCGTAGCCACGAAGATCGGGGTGAACCTGACAGACGTCCGTTGGAGCGCTGTGGAAGCCCTGATGGAGGGTCGCATGATAGGTCAAGAGCTGGTGATAACCATTCTCGATCACGAGCGCGACGATACGGTCGCTTTCGATGCGCACAAAGGTGATCTTCAGCGTGTCGGGCTGAATGGCCGGAAGCGGGTGAGCCGGATCGTCTCCGGCGACCACGTAGTTCTGACCAGTCGCGTCACCGTAGGCGCCACTCGTGATATTTCTGGCGTTTTGGACCTCAAGGTCGGTCAAGCCTTGCGTCGGTCCGCGCGAAAGTTCGGTGACCGTCCCATCCGCATCCACGCGCACAACAACGGTCTCGCCCAGCGTGATACTCAGGGCGGGCTTAGCTGTCTCCGCGCCCGAGGCAAACGGCGCGGACGCAACAGCCAGGAAGAACGCCAACAGCAGCAGCATTTTGATTTCCCGTCCGGGCAACACAGCGCTGATGATTGGAAAGATCAAGGCGCCTTTGCGTGATTAGCTCGGCAGCATGCGCTGAATCTCGGGCTCGCGATCCAACACCTGGTGCTTCAGCGCGCCGCCGATGTGGGCGGTGAGCAGCACGTAGAGAACGTAAGCAGTGTATTCGTGGACTTTGCCGAAGCCGCTGTGGATCTGCTCTTTGAGCGGTTGTGGCAACGATTGAATCCAAGCGATGCGCGGAAATTCGAACGTGCCGAAATAGTGCATCGGATGGAGGGCTGCGTCTTTGTAGGCGGAATCCATGATCCAGCCGGTGAGCGGCTGCAGGAAGAGAATGAGGTAGAGCAGCACGTGCGCCCAATGCGCGGCTGCGATCTCCCATTTCTGGTAGGTGGTCGGCATCGGCGGCGGACGATGACCGAAGCGCCAGAGCACGCGAAGGACGGCGAGTCCCAGGATGGTAATGCCGATCGACTTGTGCGTGTCGATGGCGGGGCGGACCGCATCATCGGGCAGCATGTGCGGCCAGAGCCCGGCCAACGTCACGTTGATCACAATTCCGAGAGCGACGATCCAATGGAGAGCAATCGCGATGTTGGTGTAACGGTTTGCGGCCTGCATGCGTCTCTATGGCTAGCCGACTTAGTTTGGCCATGCACGTAAAACAAATGTCGTCGCCATCTTTGGGAAATCCCTAACGTTCATATGGATTGCACCGGCGCCCTCCCCCCACAATCGCTCGCAGAGAGACTGGAGGCGGAATCGCCGCGGCTAACGCCTCGGGCTGTGCCGTTGGCAAGCACGATGCTCAGCGCCGCAGCGGTGATCTTGTTCTTCCTCCTGTTGCTGCCCGCGTTCTTTCGTCAAAACCTCGCGGCGTGGTCGATCGGGATTGCTTACATCTTGTACGACACAGCGCTGCTTGGCTTCACCGCGGTGCAAATCGCAAAGCTGAAGCGCGCGACATCAGAGAGCGCGGCACACCTGCCACGGCCGACGCTTGGCGTGATCATCGCCGCCCACAACGAAGCAAGTGTACTGGGTGTCACGATCGATCACCTCGCCGCTCAGAATGACGCACCGGATTTGATCGTCATTGCCGATGACGGATCAAGCGACGATACGCCGGCGAGACTGACGCTGCTCTACGGGCTTGAGATGCCGGCGCTTGGCGAACTGAGTGCTCCGGCGCCGAGGCTGGCGCGTTTGCGCTGGTTGCGTCTGCCGCATGGCGGCAAGGCGCGGGCGCTCAACGAGACGTTAACACACATCGATACCGACCTCGTGCTCACCGTGGATGCGGACACGCTGCTGGATTCCGGAGCTGTGGGCGCGATGCGCGCTGCGTTCGCACGCGAGCCAGAGCTGGTAGCGGCGACCGGCGTTCTGACGCCAGCGTGCGGGCCCAGTTTGTCGGGACGCTTCTTCGAGTGGTTCCAACGCTACGAATACGTGCGCAACTTCCTTTCGCGCTATGCGTGGATGCAGTTGAATTCGCTGCTGCTGATCTCGGGCGCGTTCGCGGCGTTCCGTCGCAAAGCGCTGATTGCGGTGGGCGGCTTCGATTCCGGCTGTTTGGTCGAAGATTATGAGCTGATCCATCGCTTGCATCGCCACGCCGTGGATCGCGGTTGCGATTGGCGCGTGCGAGTGATTGGCGAGGCGCAGGCAAGGACCGATGCGCCGGCTTCACTGCTTGCGTTCTTGCGGCAACGACGACGCTGGTTCGGCGGTTTCCTGCAGACGCAATTCTGGAACCGCGACATGGTCGGGAATGCGCGCTTCGGCCATCTCGGTACGGCGATGATGCCGGTGAAGACGCTGGATACGCTGCAGCCAGTGTTCGGGCTGACGGCGTTTGCGATTCTAGTTTACTTCATCGCTATCGGAAAACTGTTCATCGCGCTGCCGATCCTATTGGTGATGATCGCGAAGATCCTAGTGGACCTTTGCTTTCATCTTTGGTCGCTCGGCATCTATGCGCGCTGGACCGGGCAGCGCGAAGTGCTACCACTTGGTCCGGCGCTGCTGGCGGTGTTCGCCGAGCCGTTCAGCTTCCAGCTCATCCGCCACTCCGGCGCGGTCTGGGGCTGGATCAGCTTTCTGGGCGGGCGCGGCAAATGGGGCCGGCAGGAACGAACCGCGCACTTGCAGCGCTTTGCTGGTTAGCAACAGATCGCAACTCTACGCCGCGTCGGCGCTTTCCAAATCGAGCGAGTAGCCGGCGCTGCGGACGGTGCGGATCGGATCGGTTTCCGTGCCGACCATCAACGCTTTGCGCAGACGCCCGATGTGTACGTCGACGGTACGCGCTTCGACATAGACGTCCGAACCCCAGACGGCATCAAGCAATTGCTCACGTGAAAACACGCGGCCGGGATGCTGTATCAAGTGGTCGAGGATGCGGAACTCGGTTGGGCCGAGATGCACTTCGCGACTGCCGCGCTTTACCCGGTGGGCGACGCGATCGACGACAATGTCGCCGACCCGGACCTTATCGTCGGCAAGCGCCGGGCGTATGCGCCGCATCACGGCGCGCAGGCGCGCGAGCAGCTCGGTCATCGAGAACGGCTTGGTGATGTAGTCGTCGGCGCCGATGTCGAGACCGCGGACGCGATCGCTCTCCTCGCCGCGCGCCGTCAGCATGACAATCGGGGTGTTGCGGGTCTCTTGGCGCGCGCGCAGGCGGCGGCACACCTCGACGCCGGACGCCTTCGGCAGCATCCAGTCAAGGAGCACGAGATCAGGCGCTCGCTCCTCGGCGGCTACAAGCGCTTCTTCGCCGTCCATGGCGACGCGAACCTGATAGCCCTCTTTTTCCAGATTATACTTAAGCAGCTCGGCCAACGCCGCTTCGTCTTCCACGACCAGGACGTTTGTTGGGTTCGCCATTTCGGTCTGCCCTGTCGCTCTGTCCTAGGAAATGCCCGGCTCGTTATCGGCGCGCGGACGCTGTGTGTCGATTTCTTCCCCTGTGACGAGGAAGTGAATGTACTCAGCAATGTTGGTGCCGTGATCACCGATGCGCTCGATGTTCTTGGCAATGAAGAGCAAGTGCGCGCAGGAGCTGATCGTGCGCGGGTCCTCGATCATGTAAGTGACCAATTCGCGGAACAGTGAATTGTAATGCGCGTCGATGTTATCGTCTTGATGCCAAACGGCGATCGCGGCTTGAACGTCACGATTGGCGTAGGCGTCGAGCACCTGATTGAGGTGCGCCGCCGCCAGCTTCCCCATGCGCTCGACGCTGCGGGTCAGCGTGATCGGCTCAGCCTGATTGAGGATCAGTGCGCGCTTGGCGATGTTCTTGGCGAGATCGCCGACACGCTCCAGTTCGCTGGCAATGCGCCAGCCGGTGAGCACCACGCGGAGATCGGTCGCGAAGGGTTGCCGAAGCGCGAACAGCTTGATGGCGCGGCGCTCGATGTCGCGTTGAGCGACGTCGATCTTCTGGTCGCGCTCGATGACGCTCTGCGCCAGGGTGGTGTCACGACGCGCGACGGCGGTGAGGCTGTCGTTGACGGCGGCCTCGGCCAACCCGCCCATGCGGGCGACTTCCTGAGTGAGGGCGTCGAGCTCCTCCGTGAATGCCTTGACGGTGTGTTCAGCCATGTTTCGCTTTACTCAGCGCGCCAGTGGGGGTGCGGCGCGTTTGGTTCGGGTGCGCTATAATACGTCAGCCGAAGCGGCCCGTAATATAATCTTGCGTCCGCGAGTCCCGCGGATTGGTGAAGATTTCTTCAGTCGGGCCCGTTTCTACAAGCTTACCCAGGTGGAAGAACGCGGTCTTCTGCGAGACGCGTGCGGCCTGTGCCATCGAATGCGTGACGATGATGATGCAGTAATTGGCGCGAAGCTCGTCGATCAGCTCTTCGATCTTGGCGGTGGCGATCGGGTCGAGGGCCGAACACGGTTCATCCATGAGGATGACGTCAGGGTTCACTGCGACGGTGCGGGCGATGACCAGGCGCTGCTGCTGACCGCCTGACAGACCGACGCCTGGCGAACCAAGGCGGTCCTTCACTTCGTCCCAGAGGCCGGCGCGGCGGAGCGACTTTTCGACGATCTCATCCATCGCTGCCTTACCGCGGGCGATGCCGTGGATGCGCGGGCCATAAGCGACATTGTCATAAATCGACTTGGGAAATGGGTTCGGCTTTTGGAACACCATGCCGACGCGCGAGCGCAACACAACCGGGTCGACATCGCTGGCGTAGGCGTTCTTGCCTTCGATCTGAACGCTGCCCTTCACGCGCGCGCCTTCGATCGTGTCGTTCATGCGATTGATGCAGCGCAGAAAGGTGGTCTTGCCGCAGCCGGAGGGGCCGATGAACGCAGTGACCGCGCGATCCGGGATGTCGATGGAGACATCAAACAGCGCCTGCTTGTCGCCATAGAAGACATTGACGTCGCGGGCGCTGACCTTGATCGGCGCGCCCAGGATGGACCCAGCGTCGGCGCTCACGGTCGGCGCGGCCATGCCGACCGCCCCTGTCGCGCGCTCAACTCCAGCGAAATCCATGCCTTGCCCCTATGAGCCGCCTTGGGCGAACGATCGAGTCGCCCCACCCTGAGCGCCTGTTTCATAGGTGGGTTTGATGACACTGGTGTGAAATGCATGAGGTTCATTCCTGCTCTGCCAATTCGACATAGGCGGCAAAAGCAGACCCTTTTCCGGGCTGACTCTCGACCAAGAGCCCGCCCCGATGGCGATTAACCACATGCTTGACGATGGCCAGACCTAGTCCGGTGCCTCCCCGCTCATCCCCCATTTCGCGTTCGACACGAAAGAACCGTTCGCCCAGGCGCGGCAGGAAGCGGCGTTCGATCCCCTGGCCCGCATCCTCGACCCGGACATAGGCATAGGATCGGTTGGCGGGCGCGGCCGGGGCAAGGAGCGCGATCCTTCCTGCCTCCGGCCAGCGCCGGGCGGCTTTGGCGATGACGTCGTCACGGTCCCCAGAAGCACCAACCTCCACGACGACAGCGCCGCCGCGCGGCGTGTACTTGATCGCGTTATCCACAAGGTTCTGGATCACTTGAGTGAGCTGAAAGCGTTCTCCGACAACCGGGACCGATCCATCCGGAAGGTGCAGATTGACTGTGACGCCCTTCTCCTGAGCGACGCCGCCCAACGCATCAAGGCTTTCGCGCGCAACCTGCGAAAGATCGGCGCGATCAGATGGCGGCACGTGTTCGTCGAGTTCAATGCGCGAGAGCGAAAGCAGATCCTCGATCAGCTGGCGCATGCGATCGGCTTGCACCTGCATCATTTTGAGGAAGCGGTCGCGCTCGTCCGCATTGTCGCGGGCGGGGCCGGCGATGGTTTCGATCAGCAGGGTCAGCGAAGCGAGCGGGGTACGCAATTCGTGGCTCGCATTGGCAAGAAAGTCGGCACGCATGCGTTCGGTGCTGAAACGAGCTGTTTGATCGTGAAACACAAGCAGCGCAGCGCGCTCGCTGCCCCAGGTCATGGGCGATACCGAGCATCGCGTATGACGCTCAACTTGGTTGGAGGTCTCGTATTCGACAATGCGCGCCTCGCCCGCGCGGATCGCCGCGTTTGCGGCTTCGAGAACGTCAGGTTGGCGTAAAATTGCGGAGAGATACTGTCCACGCATCTCGAAGCGCATCTGGCGACGGGCCGCCACGTTCGAGCCGGCGATGCGCCCGTTTTCATCCACGAGCAATGCTGCATCCGGAAGCGCCTCAAGGAGCGGCCCAAGTTCCGCCAAGCCCACAAACTCGATCTCATCATGGCGCGACGCGATCACGGTCCGACCGGTCTCGCGCAAGGCGCGCCACGCCAAGAAACAGGCGCAGATTGCAATCAGCATCCAGATCGCAGCGCTCGGTGCGACTGAGAAGGCCACAACGACGGCAAGAATGGCGGCAAGCAAGGCCGTCCAAACCGCGACGGGAACCTTGTCCAGCCGCCATCGCAGGATCGCAGGGCGATTCATGGCACTAGGTTCGGGTTTAGCGCGACGAACCGTCGCCGCAAGCCGACGAATGACGTGACGCTGTCGGCTGTGACGATCTGCGGGCGCCAATGCCCGCAAACCTATCGCCAGAAACACAAACCCTGTCCTATAAACGTGGCCAGGTGGGGCTGCCGCGACCGTTTCCGGTTGCCTCAACGGTATCCGGAGGAAATGTATGATCGCGATGACACGGCGCACGATGGGCGCCTCTTCCCTTGCGCTGCTAGCGGGCTGCGCCACGCAGACAAGCACCCCAACACCTGCAACACCTGCGCCGACGCCCGCGCCACACGCGCAAATCGGCGCCTGGGGCGTTGATTTGAGCAATCGCGATCTAACCGCGAAGCCCGGTGACGACTTCTTCAAGTATTCCAACGGCACCTGGCTGGCGAATACGCAGATTCCGGCCGACCGCACGCGCTGGGGCGCCTTCGACATCCTGCGTGACAAATCCGACCGCGATACACGCGCGATCATCGAAGAAGTCGCGCACACAGGCGGACCGGCTGGGTCAAACCAACAAAAGGTCGCGGACTTCTACAACTCGTATCTCAATCAAGACGCCATCGACGGGCTAGGCCTCGCACCGGTGCAGCCTGAAATCGACCGCATCAATCATTTGCGCACGCACGAGGAAGTCGTGCGCCTGATGGCGGACCCCGCCGTGTCAGTAAGTGCGCCGATCGCCATCTATATCGGCCTCGATGAGCGTAATCCCGACCGCTACATCCCAATCATGACGCACGCGGGCATCGGCCTGCCGGAGCGCGAATACTATCGCCGCACCGATGGTCAGTTTCCAACAATTCGCCAGCAATATGAAGCGCACGTCGCGCGAATGTTGGGTCTTGCGGGTCAGTCGGACACAGCGGCCAAAGCGCATCGCATCATGGCGCTTGAAACGGCCATTGCCGAGCGTCATTGGCCGATCGCCGACCGCCGCGACCGCACCCGCACCTACAATTTGAAGACACGCGCGCAGGTGAAGGCGCTGGCGCGCAGCTTCCCGTGGGACGCAGCGTTCGACGGATGCGGCCTGGGCGCCCAGCAGGAAGTCGTGATCAGCGAGTTGAGCGCCATGGGCCCGCTCGCGCAATTGTTCATGCGCACGCCAGTGTCAACATGGCGCGAATATCTGGTGTGGCACCTTGTTCGCAACAATGCGCCGCTGCTGCCGCGTACGATCGACAACGCCAATTTCGAATTTTATGGCAAGACGCTGAACGGTCAGCCACAGCAGCGCGAACGCTGGAAGCGCGGCGTCGACAACGTCAACGGTTCGCTCGGCGAAGCGATCGGCCAGATATACGTCGAGCGCCACTTCCCTCCTGCCTACAAGCAGCAAATGCTTGAGCTGGTCGAGAATCTAAGGCGTGGCTACGCGGATCGCATCAACAACGCCCATTGGATGACGGCGGAAACCAAGACTGCCGCGCAGGAGAAGCTCCGTCTCTTCCGTCCCAAGATCGGCTATCCGGATCGCTGGAAGGATTACTCATCGCTCGAAATCCGCAACGGCGATGCATACGGCAACTCCAAGCGCGCGCAGGTGTGGAGCTGGAATTTCGACCTCGCCCGCCTCGGCCGTCCGAGTGATCGCGACGAGTGGTTCATGACTCCGAATACCGTGAACGCCTACTACAACCCGGTGTTCAACGAAGTGGTGTTCCCGGCAGCGATCCTGCAGCCGCCCTTCTTCGATCCGAATGCTGACCTCGCCGTGAACTATGGCGGCATTGGCGGCGTTATCGGCCACGAAATGGGCCACGGCTTCGACGACCAGGGCGCCAAGTCAGACGGGCATGGCGTGCTGCGCGATTGGTGGGGCGCCTCGGACGTCGCCGCGTTCAACGAAATCGTCGGCAAACTGGCGGCGCAATATGACAGCTACACGCCGCTCACCGGCATCCACGTGAACGGTCGCTTCACTTCGGGCGAAAACATGGGTGACAATGGCGGCCTGCAGGTCGCGCATCGTGCCTATCAAATCGCTCTGAACGGCCAAACGGCGCCGGATATTGACGGCGTGACGCCAGACCAACGCTTCTATCTGGGCTGGGCTCAGGTGTGGGCTGCGCTGATCCGCGACGAAGCGCTGCGCAACCAAGTGCTCACCGATCCACACTCCCCGTCGCAATACCGCTGCAACGGCGTCGTGCGGAACATGGACGAGTGGTACACGGCGTTCAACGTGCAGCCGGGCGATGCGCTCTATCTGGCCCCGGCCGATCGCGTGCACATCTGGTAAGCACTTAGATCAAGTGCGAACGATCGAAGGGGAGCGGAAACGCTCCCCTTCTTTTTTGTCGCGATCTAGCGGACGTGGGCGGCTGCCGCAGTCGCCATGTTGCGCGCGAGTTGCTCGCCGGTGATGCTCTCATCGCCCGAGCGCGCTGAAATCAGCACCAATGTGCCGCCCTTGCGGAAGGCGATTTGGGTTTGATAGCCAGGAAGATCGGTGGCGATTTGCGCTGCATCGCCGAGATTGGCGATCGCGGCGAGCGGCGTTTCGGTTTGCGCATCCCATGCGGTGGTGACGGTCTGCATCTGCGCCTCGGGCGTGACGCCGTGCAGGCTTTCAGCGGTGTAGCTGATGATGTCGGCGCTGCGCTTGCCGTCGGCGGAGATAAATTCGCAGGTGCCGGCCATGGTATCGAGGCCTGGATAGCCGAAATGCTGCGCGCCCGCGCCGAACAACGCCGTCGCATCGCCAATCAGGGCGCAGGATGGATCATCCCGGGAAACGCTGGCCGCCCCATGTTCGCCAGCCTTGCCACACGCGGCGAGTGCAAGCGCCGCTAGCGTTACGATGAAGATGTGACGCATTGAATTTCCCCAGTCAGCCGTATTTCTCGGTCATCTGAGCATAGGCGTTTTTGACCAGATCGCGAAGCACCGCCTGGTCCACATCGGCCAGTTTGGCGATGTGCAGGCAGCCGCCGCTGACTTTGTGCTTGCCGAGTTTCTTGAGTGAGGCCGCCGCGTTCTTCGCGGTGGCGACGTGATAGAGGACCAGCCCGGCTTTGCGCGGCGAAAGCCCGATTTTGCACATGTCGCCTTCGCGGCCGGTGTCGTATTTATAGTGATAGGCGCCGAAGCCGATGATGGCGCTACCCCACATGGTTGCCTTCTGGCCGGTAGCGTCAGCGATTAGTTTTGTCGCGGCCCTGGCGTCGGCGCGGCGGACGTCATCTTCGATGCTCGCGATAAAGCTGGTGACGCTGGTTTTGTTGGCGACGGTCTTATTCGCGGCTTTGGCCATCTCCAGCTCCACTTGGGTGACTCGCGAGGAACGACCAGGTGTGATCGTACTCGCCGTCGCGCACAAGCGTGGCGTGGTCGCTGCCCGGCATACGGATGAATTGTTTCGGCTCGTTTGCGAGCGCGAACAGGTGCTCACCTTCGTCGAACGGTACGACGCTGTCATGGTCGCCATGAATGACGAGCACCGGCATTTGAACGCGGCCAATCCAATCGCGGGACGCGAAGCTGTCTGTGATGATGGACGACGAGCTGGCGAACATCGGCGCATGCTCGCTGGCGACATCGTTGATGCTGGTGAACGGCGCTTCGAGGATGAGCGCACGCGCCGGGCGTTCGGCGGCGAGACGCACCGCGACACCAGTGCCAAGCGAGAAGCCGTGAATGACGATGTCTTGCGCGCTGTAGCCGTGGGCGGTGAGCCAATCGTAACCGGCGCGCGCGTCTTCGTGCAGGCCAGCTTCACTGGGCGCGCCGGTCGAGCCGGAATAGCCGCGATAATAGACTGCGAGAAAACCGGCGCCCCCCTCTTGGATGCGCCGCCAACGGGCGTTGGCGATTTGCGGGCGTCCACCATTGCCGTCGAAGAAGAGGAAGATCGGCCCGCCGCGCTGTGGCGGTGAGTACCAAGCGACAAGGGTTTGGCCGTCGCTGGTGCGGATGTGTTCGACGCTGACGCCGGGAAGCGTCGGCGCAACGATGGCGGTGGAGGGATGATAGATGAAGCGATTGGCATTGAGTGCGAGCGCGCCGACGCCGGTAGCCGCCAAGCCGAACAGAATGACGATGGCGATGAGGATGCGCTTGAGCATCTGGACTTCCCTCCGCAGCCCAAATTTCAGTCCGGGATTGCGGTAAATCCGTGTCGCATCGAAAATCAGCGGCACGTCAAGGCGTCGAATGCCGACGATGAAGATCGTTGAGCAGAATGTGGAAGCAGTCACGATCCCAGTATGTTTTCACCTCGATTGAGCCACGCGGCAAGCATTTGATTTCGGTGTGGGTGTCGATGGCCTTGGCCAGCGTTTTCAGATCAAGAGCGTAGCGGCGTCCGTTGCGTTCGACCGTACCGTCCAAAAAAAACATTTTGTCGTCGTACTCGAATGCGCCAGTCCGCTCTAGCTCTTCGCGATATTTTGCCAATCTTAAATCACGCGTGGCGGCCAGCAGCGCCTGCATACCTTCGCAAATCGATCGAAAATCGTCGGCACCGAGATCACTGGAAAATCCGCGAGGTCCCAGCTGAACGGGGTGACCACTGACAAATTCGATCGTCAATTCGAACCATCGTTTCACGCCGATTGGTATCACGTAGTAGAAACGCCTTGTTGCCGTCTGCGGCAGCCAGTGGATCCGGCTGACGCTGGAATAGTCAAATCGGTCGTCATAGATTTGAAAGTGACTTTCAAAGAGCTGAATTTCCATTCAAAGCGCCTTGACGATTTCGTCGGTCATCTTCTTGGCGTCGCCGAGGAGCATCATGGTGTTGTCGCGGTAGAAGAGTTCGTTATCGACGCCGGCATAGCCCACGCCGCCCATGCTGCGCTTCACGAACAGAACGGTTTTGGCCTTTTCAACGTCCAGGATCGGCATGCCGAAGATGGGGCTCTTCGGGTCCGTCTTCGCGAGCGGATTGGTGACGTCGTTGGCGCCGATGACGTACGCGACATCAGCTGTGCTGAACTCGTTGTTGATGTCTTCGAGTTCGAACACTTCGTCGTAGGGCACGTTGGCTTCGGCCAAGAGCACGTTCATGTGGCCTGGCATCCGCCCGGCGACCGGATGGATGGCGTACTTCACCTCGACACCCTCTTTCTTCAGCGTGTCGGCCATTTCGCGCACGCTGTGCTGGGCTTGTGCGCTCGCCATGCCGTAACCCGGCACGATGATCACCTTGGAGGCGTTGCGCATAATGAAGGCGGCATCGTCGGCGCTGCCGGCTTTATATGGACGCTGAACGCCTGTGCTCGCAGCGGTGGCGCCATCAGCTGCGCCGAAGCCGCCAAGGATCACCGAGATGAAGCTACGGTTCATGGCCTTGAACATGATGTAGCTGAGGATGGCGACGGAGGAGACGAACAGCGCGCCGGTAATGAACAGTGCGACGTTCTCAAGCGTGAAGCCGAGCGCGGCGGCCGCCCAACCTGAGTACGAGTTGAGCATGGAGACGACGACAGGCATGTCGGCGCCGCCGATAGGGATGATCAGCAGCACGCCGATCAACAGCGACAAGCCAGCGATCGCCCAGAAGTGCCATTCAACGGTGCCGCTCGCTTGCACCATCATCCAGATCATCACGAAGATGGCGATGGCGAGCGCGATGTTGATGAGGTGGCGCGCGGGCAGAAGGATCGGCGCGCCGCTCATGTTGCCGTTGAGCTTTGCGAAGGCGATGACCGAGCCGGTGAAGGTAACGGCGCCGATGGCGGTGCCGAGCGACAGCTCGATCAGCGACTGCAGCTTGATGCCTTGCGGGCCGGCGATACCTAGCGGCAGCGCGATGTGAAAGCTTTGCGGGGCGTGGAATGCGGCAGCTGCGACAGCGACGGCAGCGAGGCCGACGAGTGAGTGAAACGCGGCCACGAGTTGCGGCATCGCCGTCATTTTGATTTGGCGCGCGGTGACAGCGCCGATGCCGCCACCAATGACGATAGCGCCAGCGATCATGGCAAGTGTTGTTGGGTCAGGGCCAATCAGCATCAGCGTGACGCCGATGGCGATGGCCATGCCGATCATGCCGAACGTGTTGCCCTGCCGGCTGGTCTCGGGGCTCGAAAGCCCGCGCAGCGCGAGGATGAACAGCACGCCGGAAGCGAGGTAGAGAATGGCCGCCCAGTTGGAAGTCATGTCGCCCCTGCTCTCATCTCAATTGCGGTAGCGGCGCCAACGCGACCAGCCGGTCAGCATGGTCACGAATGGCGCTGCGAAGAAGACAATGGCGGCGAACAGCGTCGTCCAGCCGCGAAATTGGGTGGCGTCGAGAAACGCCAAGAGATTGCCGACGATCGGCACGAAAGCCAGGAAGAAGCCGATGAAGGCGGCGGTGAAAGCGCTGAGGCCCGTTTGGTGCTGCACGTAGTCGCTGACAAAATTGATCTGCAGCAGGCAAAGCGCCAGCCACGCTATGGCGATCACGCAGCCGGCGCCAGCGCAACCGCTCATCTGGAAGCTGAAACGGCGCACATCTTCGCGGGCGCGGGCGCGGTCGAAGGTTTGCGGCTGCGGACGCGGCGGGCCATCGTTCGTATCGCGGAGTTCAGCGAGAGCATTCTGCGCGGCGCGACGGAGCTCGTCATCGTTGACTTGGCTATCCTCCATCGCGGCGGTGACGTCCGCTTCGAAGGCTTCGACGACGACTTGCAGCTCAGAGATGGCGCGCGGGGCACGGCCGTCCGGTTGATACGCTTCCAGAAAACGGCGCGTAAACGCCTCCGCGGAGAGACGGCCATCGAGGTAAGCCTCGATCAGCGCGCGCCAGTCCGCAGTGTTCATGGCCTCACTTCTTCTCTTTCTTCTTGTACATGGCCAGCATGCGCTGGGTGACG
>JACQAC010000230.1 GCA_016195245.1 Pseudomonadota bacterium | reverse complement strand
GCCGGAAGGCGCGCTGGTGGTAAACATTGGCGATATGCTGCAGCGGCTGACCAATAACGTGCTGCCGTCAACCACGCATCGCGTCGTCAATCCGGCGCCGGAGCGTGCCCACCTGCCGCGCTATTCCATCCCGTTCTTCCTGCACTTCGCGCCGGACTATTTGATTGAGGCGGCGCCGAGCTGCATCAGTGCGGACAATCCGAACCGCTATCCAACACCAATCACGGCACACAATTTTCTGTACGAGCGGCTGCGCGAAATCCGGCTCGCCTAGCGCCAGGGGCTATTGCTCTCTCGTTCCTTGAGTGGATCGTGACCCCAATTCATCAGCGAATAGCGCCAGCGTGAGGTCGCGACGTCGCGGCGTGGTCCTTGGGCGATGTGACGGCGGATGAAGCTGACGACGCGACGCATGTGTTTGATATCGTCGGCGTTGACGGATTTCTTGCGCAGAATGAGGCGAATGCGTTTGCCCGATTTGCGGCCGATGCTTTCGCCGTCGCCGGAGTCCTGGCCGACGGACTTGGACTCGTCCGTTTTCAGCCATTCCGTCAGTTCGCGCGCTGTGAGGTTCACAAGCGTGCGCAGGGCACGTTCCACCTCTTCGTCGCTCGCCTTGGCCACGGCGACACTAGGTCCGAACCTGGGATTCAGTTCAACTGCCGAGCAGCGCGCGCAGGAATGTGGCGTCAGACCAGCGCATGGCGCCGCGCACGAACATGCCGCGCAGGATTTGGTCGGCTTGGCGGGCGACGACGAGATCGAGGCCCGGAATGAGGTAGAGGCGCTGATCGCCGGCGCCGGCGGCCATGCGGATCGTGCCGTAGCGTTCGCTCATGGCGGCGTCGACTTCGACGCCAGCACCGCGAGCGGGCGGGATCAGACCAGGGCGCAGCAGCCACCACGACATGCCGTAGCCGGGATTGGCGTGGCTCGGGACGAAACATTGTGCGAGCGCGGCACGATCGACGAGATCACCGCCGCCGTTGCGCACCCAGTCGCCGAACCTCGCCCAGTCGCGCGCCGTAAACTGCGCGCCTTGCGGCATGAACGGCATGCCGTCAGCGCCACGACGCCAATCGGTGGGCGCAACGTGCAGCGGATCGAAGATGCGGCGTGTGAGATAGTTGAGCGGATCTGAATTGGTTTTGCGCCGCATGATTTCGCCGAAGATTTGGAACGGCGCGGGGCCATAGGCGAAGGTTGTCCCCGGTTCGTCTTGCGCCGGGGCCTCAAGGGCGGCGGCGTAGGTTGGCGGACGGCCGATGGCGCCGGGCTGCAAGCCACTTTCCAGCGACAGCAACTGATGGATGGTGATGCGCCGCTTGCGCGGATCGCTCCGCCATTCAGGAAGAGTCTCGGCTGCGGGTTCATCGAGATCAAGCAGACGATCCTTCACGGCGGCGGCGGCCATCACGCCGGTGAAGCTCTTCGTGCCGCTGGCTAATTCCCAGCCGCGGTCGGGCGCGCCGGGGCTTGGATAGTCCTCGAAGACGATGCGGCCGCGGTGCATGACCAGCAGCGAGACGCCGCGGCGCGGGCGGGAGTAGGCGGCGGCGTCTTCGAGGTGGAGCGCGATCTCTTCGGCGAAGGCGGATGGCGCGAGCGCGAGGGCTGCGGTGGCAGCGAGAAAGGAACGTCTGTTCATGGCGTTGGGTTCAACGCGCGTGACCGCGATGTCCGTCGTTAGCGGACCGCCGGCTTGCAGCCGGCATAGGTGTTTGCAAACGCAGTAGCCGACGGAAGTCGAAACAAAGAGCCGGCTGGAAGCCGCCGGTCCGCTGTGGCGGCTACGGCACGAACCTCACGCCGGTCATCGTTTCACTTAAGTCCCAAAGCTTGTCGGCGACGACAGGATCGATGGCCCAGGGGCGCACGCCGGCGAAGCTCTTGTCGTCGGCGGGCAGCGCCTGGGCGATGTCGCAGTCTTCGCAATAGACGCCGCCCTTGCCTTCAAGCTGCGCGTTGGTGGCGCACCAGACACTGGTCGCCGCGCCTTGGCTCGGGGTCTTAAAGCGATCGTTGATTTCGCCCTTCTCGTTGATCCAGCCCATGGCGCGCTTTTCTTCATCCGGCATGAAGCGCTGCAGATCGGTCATGATGCCGCCGGGGTGTACGGCAAAGGCGCGGATGCCGTGCGCTTGCGCGCGCTTGTCGAGGCCCACGGCGAAAAGCGAGTTGGCGCTCTTAGCGCGGCCGTAGGCTTCCCATTTGTCGTACGGCGTTGTGTCGAAGTTCGGGTCTTCGAGGTTCACGGGAGAGCGACGGTGACCGATGGACGAGAGCGAGACAACACGAGCGCCCTTGTTCATCGCCGGCCACAAACGCGCGGTGAGCTGGAAGTGGCCGAGATGATTGGTGGCGAATTGCGCTTCGTAACCGCGCGCATCGCGCATCAGCGGCGACGCCATGATGGCGGCGTTGTTGATCAAAATATCGATCTTGCGTCCGTTGTTGACCAGATCACCGCCAAACGCATCGATGGATGCGGGATCAGCGAGATCGAGCGAGGCTTGCTCGACATTGGCGATGCCGGCGAGCGCGGCCTTTGCCTTGTCCGGCGTGCGTGCTGGCACGATCACAGTGACGCCGGCATCGGCCAGTGCGCGCGTGGTTTCGAGCCCTAACCCAGAATAGCCGCCGGTTACGATGGCAACCTTACCTTTGAGATCACGGCCGCCGATTGCCTCGCGTGCCTCGGTGCGCATGCCGTAGCCGGATTTGATGGGCGCTTGTGCTGTGCTCATTGCTGATCTCCCTTGATCGGTTTGATGCGCGACGCGGCTTGTTTGGCGCGCACGCGTGCTTCATCGGTATTCGCGCCGCGCGCGACTGCGACGCCCATGCGGCGCTTTTTGAAGCTTTCGGGTTTACCGAAGAGCCGCACTTCGCTTTCCGGCACGGCGAGCGCTTCGGCGAGGCCGTCGAAAGCGATACCCTTCTCATCCATGCCGCCATAGATCACGGCGCTGGCGCCAGGCGCGCGCAGCGAAACATCGACAGGCAAGCCGAGGATAGCACGAGCGTGCAGCGCGAATTCGCTTTGGGTTTGGCTGGCGAGCGTGACGAGGCCGGTGTCGTGTGGGCGCGGGCTAACTTCGGAGAACCAGACCTCGTCGCCCTTCACGAAAAGCTCAACGCCGAAGATGCCGTAGCCGCCAAGCGCGGCGGTGACCTTGCCGGCGATGTCGCGCGCGCGCTCCAGCGCGCGAGCGCTCATGGCCTGCGGCTGCCAGCTTTCGACGTAATCGCCATCGACTTGGACGTGGCCGATCGGTTCGCAGAAATGCGTTCCGTCAGCAGCACGGACCGTGAGCAGCGTGATCTCGAAATCGAAATCGATCTGGCCTTCGATGATGACGCGCGGTTGCTTCACGCGACCGCCCGAGAGCGCGTAGTCCCAGGACTTTGAGACATCGGCTTGCGATTTGAGCCGGCTCTGGCCTTTGCCGGAGGATGACATCACCGGCTTCACGAAGCAGGGAAAGCCGATCTTATCGATGGCTGCCTGCATTTCCGCCAGCGACGACGCGAAGGCGTACGGCGAGGTTGGCAGCTTCAACTCATCAGCGGCCAGCACGCGGATGCGCTCGCGGTTCATGGTGATGTGCGCGGCCTTGGCCGTGGGGATGACGCGCGCCAGCCCCGCCTCTTCGATCGACACCAGCTCGTCAGTAGCGATGGCTTCGATCTCGGGAACGATGATGTTTGGGCGCTCTCGCTCGACCAACTGACGCAGCATGATGGCGTCGGTCATGTCGAGGACGTGAGCGCGATGTGCCACTTGGGCGGCCGGCGGATTTTCGTAGCGGTCGACCACGATGGTCTCGACGCCGAAGCGCTGCAGCTCGATCACAACTTCTTTGCCCAGTTCGCCTCCGCCGAGCAGCATCACTTTGAGAGCAGAAGGCGAAAGCGGCGTGCCGATGCGAACTTGCGTCATGGCACCGTTATGGACTGACGGCGTCTCGCGGGCAAACCTCAAGCACGACTCAATTCCGACGGTGATTTTCCAGTGCTACGTCTAGCGCTGAAAATACCTGCTCCGACGAATGGACGTTTAGCACCTGCCCATTCAGCACAAAAGTCGGCGCAGCGTATATTCCATAGTTGCCAATCGCGTAACCCTCTGACCATTGGGCCCTCCTTGCTCCGGTCGCATCGTCGATGCAATGGCTGGCTTGGTCGGCTGATAAGCCAAGTGTCTGAGCGAAGCTGATCAAGCGTTCGCGATAGAGTTCTCTAGCGTATCCCGCATTGATGGCGTTGGCGGCGGTCATTAGGTGTGTCACTCGCTCAACATAAACTTCAGGCGTCGCATTGCCGCAGCGTGCAACTTGGAACATCGCAATCGACAAATCAGGAATTCCGACGGGCAGTTCTCTAAATGCAAAACGAACGCGCCCAGTGTCGACGTATTCGGATCTCAACCTGCGCCCCGCTTCACTTTCAAATTGAGCGCAGTGTGGGCACATCGGCGACACATACTCGACCAAAGTAATGGGCGCGCTTGACGATCCAATCGTCAAATCCGTTGGCGACATAGCATCGGGCCAACCATCCGGTTCATCTAGGTTGATCAAGAGCCTGTGGGGTTGCGATGGGGGAGTCGCCGTTGCTGCTCCTCCCATGATCAGCGCCATAACGCTGAGCAACGCGACAAGCGATACGACTGTCCAACGGCTTCGGATGGCCATTTAGAGCTCCCTTGGCGTCTTCCCTAACATGGCGCGTACGGCCCTTCCCGCCGCCTCGATTGGGTGCACTGCCGCTGCGTCACGCAGTTTCCGCAAATTCGGAGCGCCAGCCCGATACTCCGCCATCCACTCGCGCGCGAATTTACCGGACTGCACGTCGGCCATCACTGCGCGCATGGCGTCCTTCACGTGTGCATCGATGATGCGGGGGCCGGTGATGTATTCGCCGTATTCGGCGGTGTTGGAGATGGCGGTGTTCATGCCAGCGATGCCGCGCTCGTGGATGAGATCGCTCAGCAGCTTCACTTCGTGCAGGCAGTCGAAATAAGCGAGCTCCGGCGGCGTGCCCGCTTCGACTTGCACTTCCCAAGCGGTGCGGATGAGCTGCGCAAGTCCGCCGCAGAGCACGACCTGCTCGCCGTAGAGATCGCCCTCGGTTTCGATCTTGAAGGTGGAGGCGATCATGCCGGCGCGGCCGCAGCCGATCGCCCTCCCATAGGAATAAGCCAGCGCTTCGGCTTGGCCGCTGGCGTCCTCTGCGACGGCGACGATGCACGGCAGCCCGCCGCCGCGCTCGAATGCGGAGCGTAGCGCTGTGCCCGGCCCCTTCGGCGCAACCATTGAAAGGTCAACGCCCTCCGGCGCCTTGATGAACCCGAAGTGGACGGCAAAGCCGTGCGCGAACATCAAGGTCTGGCCGGCGCGCAGATGCGGCGCGATTTCACCCGCGAAGAGATCAGGAAGCACTTCGTCGGGCGCGCACATCACGAGGAGGTCGCGTGTGCGTGCGGCCTCCGAGACTGAGACGACAGCAAACCCCGCTGCGCTTGCCTTCGCGACGGACGCGGAACCCTGATGCAACGCCACCACCGCGTCGACGCCGCTATCGCGCAGGTTCAGCGCGTGCGCGTGGCCTTGTGCGCCGTAGCCGATGACGGCGACGCGCTTGGCGCGGATAAGCGAGAGATCGGCGTCGCGATCATAGAGGACGCGCATGGGGGCTCCAATTTTGCTTGCGTCTGTAATCGAGCCGCTTAGCGTGCGCCACATTCTTCGGGGGGAGTACCATGCGCTATCCTGCCATTTTCATCACGGCCGCCCTCTTGTGCCTGTTAGTGGGAGAAGCTTTCGGCATGTGGATCTCGCAATCGGGTGAGCGCTTTCCGCTGCATCCAGCGCACGCGCACCTCAATCTCGCGGGCTGGGTGACGCTCTGCCTCTACGGCCTCGTTCATCGCGCCTATCCGCAGCTGGCTACCGCCAAGCTGGCGCCAATCCAATGCATCGTCGCTATTCTCGGCGCCGTGCTGATGTCGGCAGGAATTCTGCTTGCTATCACCAGCGGCGAACGAAATCTTGGGCCGGTGATCGCGGGCTCGATTGGCGTGATGTTGGGAACATTGCTGTTCGCCATTATGTTCATGGGCAAAGCGGCGATGGCGAAAGAGGCATGACTTTACCGGGCGAAGTGGTGCGCTTCTGGCGTGACGCGGGACCGAAAGCTTGGTTCGCGAAGGACGAAACTTTCGACGGACGTTGCCGCGCCTTCGAGAGCGCGCACCACGCCGCTGCGCGGCGCGAACTGGGTGCCTGGGAAAACGAAGCGACAAGCGCATTGGCGCTGCTGCTGCTGCTTGACCAGATTCCACGCAACATCTTCCGCAACTCGCCGCATGCGTTTGCAGCGGATGCCTTGGCGCAGGCCGTTGCGCGGCGCGCGATCGCCAAAGGATTTGACGCCGCGACCGAAGTGGAGCTGCGCGCGTTCCTCTACCTGCCGCTGGAGCATGCCGAAGATCTGGCCGCGCAAGACGATTGCTTGCGCCTGATGACGGCGGTGGGAAACGAGGAATACACGCGCTATGCGCGGCTGCATCGCGACATCATCGTTCGCTTCGGCCGCTTCCCGCATCGCAATCCGATCCTTGGGCGCGTGAGCACCGCCGAGGAGCTGACATTCATGGCGGAAGGCGGGTTCGCGGGTTAGTTCACGCCCGCGTCGACAGCGTATTTCCAGTTGCCGTCGAGGTCGCGCGTCCAGATCGAGATGTAGCGGCCCGTGGTGCGTGTGCCGTCAGCGGCGATGGTGGTGGCGTTGCCCCAGGTCCAGCCCATGTCGCCGCGTTCGGAGACGCGGCCGGCTTCGGGGGCCCACTCTATGTGTTGGCCCGCGGGCCAATTCGCAAAGCGCGAGACGATGGCGTCGTGGCCTTGGGTGATGGCCTGGCGCGAAAGCATGATGGCGTTGTCGTCCGCATAGGCGGCAAAAGCGGCGGGCACGCCGTCGGCGCGGGCTTTTGCCGCGAAAGCGCGATCGGCGCCGAGCAACTCATTGAGCGCCGCTTGATGGAATTCTTCCTCCGTGCGCGAGCCGGCGATTTCAGAGAGGCGCAACGCCAAACGTCCGGCGGCGTCAGAGGCGGCAGCGCAATTGCGTGTCAGGCTGGTGGAGCGTCCTTCCACGGCGACTTCCACGAAGACTTGTTCTCCGGCTGGACAGACATCGCCCACTTGGCCGCCGCCGAGCGCGCCAGAGATGCCCAGCGCAGTGCGCGCCAAGGCGGCGATCTCGGTGGACTGGGCGGCGCTGACATTGGTGACGCGCGGGCCGTCTGAGCCCCACAGCCACCAGCCGGTCGATGGGTGACCGGTGAAGCGGCGAAGATAGAGATGTCCCCCGTCGTCGCGTTGATCGAAGCGCACAACACGCGCAACGCCGCCTTGCGCCGGCATGATAGTGACGCGCACCGAAACGCTGATGCCGTCCGCCAGAAGGATGGCGCGCCCGCCGGTTGTCGGCGTCACATCGGTAGCGGTGAGCGGCTGGGCCCAATCCGGGGCGCGCAGCGCCAGATTTTGCGCGCTCGCCGGCGCCACTGCGGCAGCCATAAACGCGACGCACACGGTCGCGGCCCAAAATGCCCTGATCATCCGGCCCTCAAAAAATCGTCGCCCCTCACGCCGGAGTGTATGCCAGCGTTCTTGGAGCCCGCCAGCCCCGAACTGCTCGTCCCCAGAACCGCTAGTGTTCCGGCGGCGTCTGTACCGGTTGTCCGTCCCGCAAGATCCATCGCGACGTGCCGGCGATGCGGTCGATTTCTGTCTGCAAGTCGCGCACCGCCTGCGGCATGCCGGCGCCCAAACCGCCATAATCCACAACGGTTTTGCGCCTGCCGTTGCGTTCCAGCACGATTGTATAGGTCGGGAGGTCTGTGACATTCGTGCGATAGGCGTCGTTCAGAGACTCGAACTGCGCGGCGTCAAAGCCGCGCAGCAGTCCTTGGACGGCCTCAGGCGAGATACTGGCGTGCTGCTCACCCGTCACGTTGACGAAACTGCTTCCGACATAAGTGACTTGCCCATCGCTGGTGATGGTCACCGTATAGGCGGGGCAAAAGCCGAAGCACACAGTGCGTGTCATGGTGATGGTCGCGGGACCGCTACTGGCAGGCGCGGCGTCCGTTGTGCAAGCGCTCAAGGTAAACACTCCGAAGAAACTGATCAGCGCAAGCGCGAGCCTCATCACTTACCTCTTTTCCGCATGGCCTCGCGGGCGGCAATCCACGTTTCGTCGCGGCGATCGATAAGAAATCCAGGATAGCGCGCTTCGAGGGCTTCGCCCAATTCAGCGGCAACTCTGAAGCTCGACTTTTTGTCATCCATGCGGCCGATCGAGAGTTGGCGCAGCATTTGTCGGCGTCGGCGTGGATCGATGGCGTTCTGCGCCTCAGAGACAAGCAAGCGGCGGCATTTGATCAGCAAACGCGCGGCGTCTTCATCGGATCCGCCTTCGGGCGCCAAGCGTTCAATCTGGGCGCTGGCGAACACCACGGCGTCGAGGATCGGCGGACGGAAACCTTGGAAGGCGCCCTCCTTATCCTGACCATGCGCGTCCGGCGCCTCGTTCGGAAAAAAGAGACGACCGCGATCGGCGACCGAGGAAAGCTTCTGGCAGACATCGAATCCAAGCCGCTTGAATTCGTCGGCGCTGTAGATCGTCCCACGCCCGCGCGCCAGAAAGGCGCCTTGTGACACGATATCAATGGCTTCATGGGCCCAGGCCAGCACATCGGAATCCATCTCGGCTTTCAGCGTTTCAAACTGCAGCGCCGTTTGGCGGCGCACGACGACCCAGTTCAACGCCAGAGACGCCAGCGCCAAAGCGGCTGAAAGCGCCGCCACCCACTCGTTCACACCCCAATTCATGCTCTCCGTCCTAACCTTTGCGCTGCGGTTGCGAAAGCCAAACCGCTTGAAGGTGAAGCGAAAACCTAGGGGCCCGGGCGCATTCGCATTGTGACCGGCGGCGCTCACGCAATCGTGCGCGCTGTGTGGCGAATTTGGGCGTAAACAAGGCTCGCTTTGTAGGGAGGAGCACCATGCATCCAGGCAAGCTCTTGGCCGCCGCGGCGTTGGCGTGCGCGCTCGGCATCGCACCTGCCGCATTGGCGAGTGGGGCGGGCGGTGGAGGCATGAGCGGCGGAGGCATGAGTTCGACGCCGCGCGGTGGCGATCGGGACCCAGCGGTGGCGTACCAAGCCGGCGTCGCGGCGCTGCAAGCGCACAATTACACGGAAGCCATCCACCAGTTCGGCATCGCTCAGCACGCCGCGCCAAACAATGGCGTAGTCAATTACGCGCTTGGGCTCTCTTATCTGGGGGCGAACGACAAGAACAGTGCGCGCGACGCGTTGCGACGCTCTGTGCATGACGACTCTTCTCCGGTTGGCGCACATCTGCAGTATGCGTTGGTGTCGATTGAGTTGGGCGATCGCAACGCAGCCGTTGAACAACAAACCTGGGCGCAGCATGCGGTGTCGGCATGCGATGCGGCATGTGGCGATACGCGACGCGGCCAACTGCAAGCGGCCTATGATCAGATTACGCAAGCGCTCAATCCCCCGACGCCGGCTGCAACGCCGACGACGCCATCGACGACGACCAATCCGGCGACCACGGGCTGGAACTTCCCGAGTCTTCAGGAGGGCCGGCAGTCATTTGCGGAAGCGGTCGGCCTGCTGAACCGAGCGCGCTATGAAGAAGCCTTGGGCGCGCTGGAACGGACGCAGGCGGCGGTTGGGCCGCATCCGGATATCCTCACCTACATGGGTTTCGCGAACCGCAAGCTTGGCCGCTACGACCAGTCGTTCGCTTATTATCGCCAAGCGTTGGCGATCGATCCGGACAATCTCGGCGTGAACGAATATCTGGGCGAACTCTATGTGCAGCTCGGCGACATGCCGCGTGCGCGCCAGCAATTGGCGCGGCTGGATAATCTCTGCGCCTATGGCTGCGCCCAGCGCGAAGAGCTGGCGCAATGGATCCAAGCGGCGGGCCGTTGAAGGCAGCGCTTTTCGCATTGGTGCTGACGGCGGCGACGGCAGACACCGCGCCGCACCTGCTGCGCGCCCAGGTTTGGACCGCGGATAGCGCGGCGCTCGCGCACGATCTCACACATGCGCCGCGCGAATGCGTCGGGCAGCTGAGCGCCCAGGCGATCGCAGGGCGCGCCCTCTTTCGTAGCCCCGGTTTGCTGGGCGGACCGGCGGCGCGCGTCGGGTTGTCCTGCAATGCATGCCATTCGAACGGGCGTGTGAACGCCACCTTCCTGTTGCCGGAATTGACCAATCGCGCCGGCGCGGCCGACGTGACCTCGGAATGGGCGAGCAAGGTGCGCGGCGACGGGATGATGAACCCGAGACCGATTCCTGATCTGGTTGGCGTCGGCTCACGGACGACACACGGTCAGCATGGCGATCCCTCGTTGGAGCACTTCGTTCACAGCGTGATCGAAGAGGAGTTTCAGGGACCGATGCCGCCTACCCAGGGCTTTAATGACCTGATCGCCTATCTTCGCGCGCTGGATGCGACGCACTGCGGCGGTGGCATACGGATCACTCTGACGGGCACCGCCGACGACGTGCGTCAGGCCGTGGACGCAGCACAGAGTGCTGATGCACCCACTGCAAGTGCGCTTCTGCTTGCGGCGCAGGATGCTACGGGTCGCATTGTAGAGCGCCTGCCGCACGATCGGTTTGCGAACCAACGCGCCGCACTTGAAGCCTTATCGCGCGAGCTTGGCGGCATGCGTTATTCCCTCGACGTGCGCGTGGCGCTGGAAACGGGAGCCGCCGGTTGGAAGGCGCGCTTCGATGCGGTGATTGCACAGGTCGCGCCAAACGAGCGGCAGACCTATTTCAACGAAACAACACTGCGGATGGCCCTTAGAAGGCGATAGCGCTCGCTGCCGCGACGCGCGTTTCCAAATCTTCGGACTCTAGCGGCGTCCAATCCGGCATTTGGTTGGCCATCCAAGTGAATTGACGCTTGGCGTAATGGCGGGTGTCGCGCTTACCGACCTCCGTGGCTTCTTTGAGTGTCAGCGCGCCGCGCAGATGCGCCATCAGCGCCGGCGCGCCGTGGGCTTTCATGGCGGGCGAAGCTGGGTCGAGGTTACGCGCGGCGAAGGCGCGCACTTCGTCGAGCGCGCCGGCGGCGAGCATGGCGTCAAAGCGCGCCTCGATGTTAGCATAGAGCCGGCTGCGATCGGGCGCCAACTTGATGCCGACCCACTGATCACCGGCGAGTGCTGGTTTGGTGTTGGCCTGCAGCGCGGTGATGCTTTCGCCGGTGGTCTCCCACACTTCGAGAGCGCGAAGGATACGCG
>JACQAC010000227.1 GCA_016195245.1 Pseudomonadota bacterium | reverse complement strand
GATGCCGCCATCAATCCCGGTAACTCCGGCGGCCCCCTACTCGACAGCGCCGGCCGTGTCATCGGCGTCACCACCGCGATCTATTCGCCGTCAGGAGCTTATGCTGGCGTCGGTTTCGCGATCCCGGTGGACACAGTCATGCGCATCGTGCCGGCGCTCATTCGCGACGGGCGAGCGCCTGTGCCAGGCATCGGCATCGTCGCCGCCGACCAAGGCATCGCAACCCGGCTGGGTGTGGATGGCGTCTTGGTTTGGGAAACGACCGATAACTCTCCCGCGTCGCGCGCCGGGCTCCGCGCAACCGACGCTGATCGCGGCGTTCTTGGCGACGTCATCGTACAGGCACAGGGCAATCCAGTACATCGTCTCGCCGACCTTACCAACGTCCTCGATCGCGTGGGTGTTGGCGGACGGGTCGCGCTTGTCATCCAACGGGGCAACGGACGCGTGCAGCTCACGGTGCCGGTTCAGGACATCGGCGCGAGTCGCGCAAGCGACAAGTAGTGCTTATGCGACCGGCGGTCCCTCGTCCCGCTTGCGTCCAGAGAACATGCGGCGGATCGCACCACCGATCGCCGCGAGGCCGGCAAGAATCAAGACGATGAACTTTTTCGCGGCCAGAAGGATAATCGCGAGCAAGCCGGTCTTCTGTGCAACCGCCGCAATCGCTCCGCCCGCAATCAGACCAGCAATGCCGTACGCCGCACGCGGGTCCGTGCCAGATTGATAATCCGCGTACCGGTTACCTGGTGTGAACTCAGGAATGGCCATCACCGCCGGCGCCGCACTTCGGATCTGCGGCAGTTCATCCATGCCGGCGATGAAGCTCACGCTCAGAACGCCGCCACGCCCAAGCACACGGATGTCGTAGTTCAGCGTATGAAGATGTGAATCGGCGAAAGCGAGTTCACGCGCCCAATACACTTTGTGCGTCGCCGCATCGTAGTGCGGAGGCTCGGCCCAACCAACCAGCGTCATCGCCGGATAACCTTGCCGCTGCCGCTCGGCGTTTGCGGCGTTCGTCTGCTCCTGCATTTGGTGGAGCAAGTCCGTGTAGTTCGTGGAACTCGCATCCTCGTCGGACACATATCCATCCGGCCTGTACTCGACGACGGCGCCCCACGCACCCATCGCGGGATTTGCACCGTCTGGAAAAATCATGCCTTCGACGCCATCGGCCGCGGAAGGTGGATTGCCCCATTGATCAACCAGAACGCGGCGAGCGTCCTCAGCTCCCAGAAAATAGTGCGTCGCCGGTATCTGCAGGCGCACCTTGCCGCCGGCGACCAGTACAGACCCGGTCTGACGATGAAGGCTTTGGTAGAATTGCTGGGCGGCCTGCACCTGCTGCGCGGTTGGGCCGGCAGCCGTGGAATCCGTCATGTTTGCTGGTGCATCAGCGTGCGCATCCTGGGGCGGCGCCACCGAATGATCTGGTCCGGAACCCGATGCACTAGGCTCAGCCTGCGTCGTGCTCGTTTCAGTGCTGACAACTGGCGCAGCCGGGTCGGTTGTTTGGGTTTGCCCAACCGCGCTGGCGCTCATGCCCATCAGCGCAACGAAGACAAGTGCGATCATCGTACGCATTGTTTTCTCCCCCTCGTCTGCATCAGATCGCATCTATTGCCGCCGTCAACCAGAAGCTGTGCTTGCCCAGTTGCTAGAGGCCTGCGACTTGCCGAGAATAGTCGGGGGAAGCCAGGGGCATGGACCGCCGCACCTTTCTTTCGACGATCACCGGCAGTTTGCTGAGCACGTCGGCGCCTACGCCGCTTGGCCCGGATCAGACATCGCCTGCCGTTCGATTTTCCGCGGCCACTCGCTACAGCGCTAGGCGCGGTGGCGCTGCGCTGATCGTCGTGCGCAACGGCGTCGTGCTCGCCGAGGACTATCCATCAAATGCCTCTGACGGCCGGTGGCCGCTTGGGAAGGCGACGCGCGCCCTAGCCCCACTGATCGCCGCACAGCTCGTGCATGATCACCTGTTGGCAATGGACGAGCCTGCGGCACTGACGTTGGGCGAATGGGGCGCGGACGCCGCCAAGACCATCATCACTGCGCGTAGTCTGCTCAACGGCACCAGTGGCCTCGCCTTTCCGAACGGGTCAGAGCCAACGCTCACAACGGCCCTTTCGATGCCACAGACCGACCAAATTGGCGCGCGCTTCATCGACGATGCGGCGCCTTACGTGATCTTCGCCGAAATTGTGCGTCGAAAACTCCTGGCCGCGGGTGTCGATTCCGACCCCGCCATGTACCTGACCGCGCGCACACTGGACGCAATAGGCTGCACGCCAATTGGGTGGTCACGCCAATCCGACGGCGCGCCGCGTATCGACACCGGCGCCTTCGTCAATGCGCGCGGCTGGGCCTCAGTTGGTGAGTTTATCCGTCGTGGCGGCGTGTGGCGCGCCGAGCAATTGGTCGACAACTTTGTTCTAAGTGATGCATTGCGCGGCTCGCCTGCGGAGCCGCGCGCGGGGTTCGGGTTCTGGCTAGCCGCCCCCTCGCGTCAGCCGATCTCGTGCAACAGCGACCTGTGGCAGGCGCAGTCGCCGGCGCCGAGCGATCTCGCCATGGCCGCCGGCGACGGCGGCCAGCGTCTCTACATCGTGCCGTCGCGCGCGCTGGTTATTGCGCGGCTGACCAGCAGCGATGCGCCGAACCAACAATGGTCCGACGCGCAGTTTCTATCGCTGCTGTGGCCCGATCTCTGATTAGTTGCGCGGCCGAATCAATAAACCGCCGATCAGACCAAGAACGCCGCCACCAGCTGCTCCGGTGATGAGGTTCGACACATGCGCGCTGTTGGCGCCGGCGAAACCGCTCCACATCTCTGGTTTCCACAGGTCTGCGATGTTGCCAACCGCGGCGACGTGGTCGGCGCCGTAACCCGCCACGAGGCCGCCAATAGCGCCAATGAGCGAACGGCCAACCAAGCCACCGCCGCCGCGTGTTAGCGCACCAAAAATGTTGCCGCTGACCGCGCCGCCGACTGCCTGGACGACGTAAGCCAATATTGTCGGATCCATGTTTGCTTCCCCTATCCCCCGGATGGGTTATCCGGGCCGCCGAGAACCATACGGTCGGATCGATACAATTCACAATGAAGATTGCGCGCTCGTAATGCGGCCGAACCCTTTCTACACCCCAACGGCCATACCTGACCCCCACATTCCGCTACGCAAACGCGAAGGCGTTCGTCAGGCGTTCATAGCTGCGGCCCCAACGAAACGCGGAAAAAAACTGAACAGTTATGCACAGCGCGAATCCGCTACCGCAGGTGGCGGACAATTTTCTCCATGCTATGCCACGATCCAACTTCGTGAGGCGCTACGTTTTCGATGGTTGATATCCGCATTGTTTGCGCGCGCGATGCCGTGAAGACTGCGGAAGCGCTCCGCCGTCTGCTCGAAGCGGAGCAACATCGTGTCAGCGTAAGCATTGGACGGCACTCACTCGATGAGTTTGCGCATTCGCTTGAGAGCGAGGAAGTCGCAGTTTTGATCTGGTCGGCCAACGCGCCTGGCGCGCATTACATGTTCGAATGGGCCGAACGTTTCGATCGCAGACGCGTCGTTGAGATCGCTAGTGCAAGCGGCTGGCCGGAGTTGAAGCGTGCGTTGCCAATCATCGATTTTGTCGGCTGGAACGGAACACGCGGGAGTAGAGCTTGGGTCGCCCTGAGCGATCGGCTGCGCCCCTTCTCCCGTACACGCGAAATCAAAGCGCCGCCGCCGCGCCAAGCTTTCATGGCGCTCGGTATGGCCGCCGCAGCCGCGATGGTTGGCGCCGTGGTGGTGCGCGTGCATGCGGGACCCGCGACCCTGTCGACGCTGGAACCGCAGCAGGACGCATTGCACGTTAGCGCTAGCGACGGCGTCGGTGGTCCACTCGAGACGTCGCCTGCGGATGCGATCGAGCCGCCTTCGATTGAAGACGTGATGGTCATCCCACCTCACGTTGCGCCGCTTTCGCAGTTGCACCTCGCGTCAGAGGGCCCGCTCGTGGATCTTCAGGAAGTGAAGCACATCGTGCTTCGCGAACCGACGCTGCTTGAGCGCTTGGAAAGCCTCAATCCGTTACACCTCGTGCAACGGCCAACCGACCCGGCCACCGAATAATCAGTGCGATCCACTGCGGCGGCCGCGCAACCAATGCAGCAGCGCCCAGCAATGCGCCTCATGGCGCAACTTCATCAGGGCGTCCTTGGGGTCCGTCCAAACCAGCGCGTGGTCCGGCTCGGTGGGTGCGCCGTCATCGGCCGACAATTCGACTTCGTAGAACGTGGATAGCGAATTTCGCGGCTCGCCTTTGTTGATCCAGAACTGCCCAGCACGACCAATCACACGCGTTGGCCAAACCGTCAGCCCAGTCTCTTCGGCAAATTCGCGCATCAGCGCTGCTGCTTCATCTTCATCCGCTTCAACGCCGCCGCCCGGCAAATCGTACTCGAAGGGCGCTCGCTTACCGATCTGCGCGATGGCGATACTAGCCTCGCCGCGCGCACAAATGCCGTAAGCGCTCATGCGCTCGAGATAGGTGAGACCGGCCTGGGTTTGACCGAACTGGAGCGCAAAACGGGTCATGAGGGTCCAATATAGCCCGACGCGCGAACCAAGGCGACGTGTTGAATTGGGGCGCCGCCCGTGGCCTAACGTTCCTGTGCATACCCGTCTCAATCCGGTGGCTTTGGTGACAGGCGCCGCCTCTGGCATTGGTGCCGCCTGCGCACGCAGCTTGGCCACCTACGCAAGCGGCGGGTTGATCATGATCGACACCGACGAAGCAGCGCTTTCCGCAACGGCCAATGCACTTCCCACGCCGCCAGAACGCGTCTCAACCTTGGCTTTCGATGTCGCCGATCCGGAGGCCTGGAAGCGCGCACAAACCTTCATCCGCTCCCAATACGGACGCCTCGACTGGGCCGTCGCGGGCGTTGACGCCGAACGTCGCCTCGATGGCGCAGCGCTGCCTCGCGCAACGCTTGGGGTCGTCAATGCCGTGACCCCACTGATGAAGGGCAACCTGCAAGGCGGCAGTGCGGTCCTCGCGCTCGCGGCGCACGCAGCGAAAGTGGACGCCATGCTGCAATTGGTGCGCGTCGCCGCAAAGGAAGGCGCCGCGCACAAGGTGCGCGTCAACGCTGTCCTCAATGGAACGGTTGAATCGGCGCTTTGGCGGCGCGACCCCGATTTCGCCACCCTAATCCGGGAAACGCGTGATGAGATCGGGGCCCTCAACCACATCGCCGCAAAATCCATCCCTCTCGTACGCTGCGGCGCGAACCAGGACATTCTTCGCTTAGTCCGGCTCTTGTTATCCGATGACAGCGGCGTCTCCGGCGCGACGCTGGCGGTGGACCCAGGCCCCAGTCTTTGATCCCATGCAGGCTCGCGATTCGTGGAGCCGGAAATGAACAACATTTTCCATCGCATCTGGAGCTTCGACCGATTGATCGGACCGGTGCTCGTCAAGATCGTCTATTATGTTGGCTTCGCTGCGATCGCCATCGGCGCGGTCGCGGGCCTCTCCATGGCGCTCCTCGCCATCGCCGGCAACAATTTCGGTTTCGCGGCGATGCAGTTATTGGCGGTACCCGCGGTTAGCATTGTCGCCCTGGTCTATTGGCGCTTCGTCTGCGAACTCTTCATGATCGCGTTTCTGGCCTTCGAACGGTTGGGGGAGATCCGCAACCTCCTCGGCGGCGGCCCCGCGAGCGCGCCAGATCCCGATCACCCGCAATTCTAGACGAAGAATTTCGCCGCCAATTCAGCCGGCACGCGTTTCACTCGGCGCGTCGCGGCGTCGAGCAGACACCAATTGGATTTGATCTGCACCGCCGGCCTCTCAGAGCCTGCCTTACACACGTCCACGAACCGCGCCCATGTTGGCCCGCGCGGCGCTTGGTCGACCCAGGTGCGCACTTCCACTTCATCTCCCAGCGTCAGCGCGTTGCGGTAATCAACCTCGTGCCGCAACACCACCCACACATACGCAGCCACGGGCTCTGCGCCCGCGCGCGCGCGCCAATGCGCCGTGGCGATATCCTGCGCCCACCGCAGATACACCGTGTTGTTGACGTGTCCCAACTCATCGATGTCGGCGGCCTCGACGGGAAAGCGCTGCGTGAAAATTTCGGCGGCCATGGCGCCAAGCTTAGCGCGCCGCTCTAGGCGGCGTCTGCGGCAAATCGTTCGAGTTCGCCCACCGCTGCACCCAAAGCGCCATGCACATCCGAGAGCGCCGCCAGGCGCTGCGCTTCCGGCGCACCTTCCGCAGCTTCACAGGCAGCTGCTAACACGTTGAGGCCAATGCCGCGCGCCGAACCTTTGAGTGTATGCGCCGCTTCCCGCCAGCCTTCACCGCTCGCCAGCAGTGTGCGCCACGCTTCGACTTGTTGGCGAAAGAGCTCCAAAACCTCGATCTGCAAGGCGCGGTCGCCGCCAGTCATGTGGTCGAAATGGGCGCGGTCGAACACGAGCATTGTTTAAGTGATGCGCCGCAAGCCTTAATGCGGCGTTGAAAAGACCGCCGCGCCGAACAGCATGCGATGCGCCAGTCCGACCATCGCGAACGCCAGCAGCGCGGCCAGCAATCGCCACCAGAGTTCCGAAAACACAAGTTTGTTTCGTCCCTGCACGATTGCTGCGAACGGCACGTTTGATGTGGCGGCCTCGAACTTCGCCCACGCTTCGGGATTGCGCGCCGCGCCCTTGCGGTCGATCGAGCGTGCGCCGAACAACACCATGGCGCCCAACGCGCCGAACAACATCACTGCCCAACGCTCGCCGTTAGCAAGCAAATGTCCCGCCGCCCAAAACGCCACCCCCCAAAGGAACGGGTTGCGCGTGATGCGCAGCGCCCCCCGTGCTGGTTCTTCTTGTGCAAGCGCGCGCGACTCAAAGCCCGCCAGCGTCGGGCCGGGCGAAAGCAGACCGGTCACGCCGAGCAAGAAACCCAAAGCTATAAGGACGATCGCCGGCCAATGCAGCCACTGCGGCGGCCACCATAACGCCTCGTTCAATGGATCGAATGGATCGGCGCGCATGGCGCGAAAGCCCGTGACCAGCCAAGCGAACAGAGCAAGCGACGCGACCGAAAACAGGCCGCGGTACGACCCTTCGCCGATGCGTTCGACAATGCGCGTTCGCAGACCGGTCGCGGAAACACCCACGTGGATCAGCACGAACAATATCAGCGCGAGCGCAAAACCGGTCATGGGCGCCTGCCTACCTCAACCCACCGCCGCCTGCTACGATCACCTCGCCCCCGGCCGGCGTTGGCCCCCGCTGGGGCTGGACGTGGCGGGTCAATCGCCCTATGTGCGGCGTTCGCGCGGTTCGGGTGATTAGCTCAGTTGGTAGAGCAGCTGACTCTTAATCAGCGGGTCACAGGTTCGAATCCTGTATCACCCACCATGACTCTCTCAGGGTTCTTACGCCTACGGCTCAAAAGCGGAAGCGCAACGCTACGTTGAGGCTGTGCCGATTGATCTGATCCGTGAACTCACCTTCGTAGCCCACTGATAGCGTCGAATATCCGTTGGTTGCATCGACGCCAACGCCGACGATCGGGCCTCCGCTCCCGTAGGAGTCGTCAGTAAGCGTGAAGTCGCTGCCGCCTTGGTAGCGGAACGTGCGCTCGCCGCCATCCGTGATCAGGTTCGCGCGATAGCCAAGCGACAAGCGCGGCGCCACCACCGTTTGACCATTGTTGAACAGGCGGGCGCTAAACTCCACGCCCACATCGCCCCACAGACGTTGAGTGAAAGCATTGTCTGCGGAAATGTTGAGCGCACCAGCGTTGCGCTCCGCGTAGCCCTGCTCCGAAAGACCGACATAGGTCAACGCAACCTGTGGAGTCATCGTGAGCCACCCGCCGCTCATAGACATCGGAGCGGAGGCGCGGAGCATGCCATGCCCTTCGTAGGCCCACCAATTCGCTTCAGCGATCGAACGGAAGGAGCCGATTTCCATGAAGCGGCGCTCGCGCATCCTGCCGACACCGGCGCCGGCGACCAAGTCAAGATCGATCGGACCCCACGCCGATCCGAGATACGCGTTCACCTGGCCAAACGACGACGAAACCCTGCCGTCGGGCCGGATGGGTTGCTCCGCGTCGGCAGCGATGAACGATGCTGAAAGACCGAACAATGCGCCATTGTTCAACGGTCCATCGATGCCGAGCGCGAACCCGAAGCCATTACCACGGAATTCTTCTCCGTTGTTGTCAGGCGGCGTGCGGTCGATGACGTAGCCAATTTCCTGCGCCCAAGCCGAAACTTCGTTTAGGTTGTTCAGCCGCGTTGCCGCGAGTCGGTTTGTGGTTGCGCTTTGTTCCTGCGCGATTGCGGTCGTCGCCAGTTCGGCGGACGCCGACGAATAGCTCGGCATCAACTCCGCGTAGGCGGTGTTGAAAGTCGTCGCATCGCTGATCGCGCCTACGGCGGTGGCGGCGGCGGTGTCATTGCGCAACGCCGCAAGCATCGGCTGATAGGCGGCCGCCTGGTTTGATCCGAAGCCCAGTTGAGTTGGTGTTTTCAGCACGTACGACGCCAGCAACGTGTTCCCGACTTGGCTGACGTCGAAATTGTAAATGTATGAGCCGCCAGTGATGTTACCGAGCACGTGAGCGCCAGGATCGATGCTGAGGCTCGCTGCGCTCACCACAACTTGGTTTGGCGCCGAATTCGGCAGGCCAGCCGGCGCGACGACTCGCAAGGTGGCGTTGTTCGCAAACGTCACCGTACCGGTTGCGCTGATGTTCGCCGAATTGACTGGATTGCTAGCAAGCTGCAACGTGGTCACCGAGCCAGTATTGAACGTGGCGTTGCCCACATTCGTGGTGCCGCTCGTCAGGTTTATTGCGCCGCTGCTTGTGAGGCTCAGCGAACCGACAGAATCATTGTGCGTGAGCGCGCCGGTATAGGTCGTACCGCTGGCAACGTTGAACGCATCCGTCCCAGTGCCGAACGACATGTCGCCCGTCACTGTGCCCGCGTTCAAGTTGAAGATGTCATTGCCGGAGCCGAACAGGACGTTGCCGACCATCTTGACCGCCGGAACCGTGGCGGCATCGTTGTCGACCGCGTCGTCATCCGTGAACACCACAGTCGCATTCTGATTCACCGTGACGTTCACAGACGACAAGTGAACGTCGATTGCGTTGGCCGTGCCCGTCGTCGCGGGCGGCGGCACGTTGTCCGTCGGATCAGGATCGGTCGGGGTAAGCTGCGCGATCAGCGATCCAGTGTTGGTGATGGTCGTCAGAGTATTTGAGCGATCGATGATTGCTGTCGCGTTGCCGTATTGGCCAAAGTCCTGAGCGATAATGGTGCCGCTATTGTTGATCGAGTTGACGGTCGCCCCGGCGTCGATCGAGAAACCATATGCGGTGTGCCCCGGCGTGGTGTCCGACAGCGTACTGACGGTCATCGCCTTACGCATCAGGATGGAAGATACGGTCGCGTTCGAGCCGATCGACATCCCGTAAGCGTCGCCCTCAACCGACGCCACAACGACCGAACCGTCGATTGTAGCGCCGCCATTGACCGTTACGCTGTGCGTGCCGGAACCCGCGATCCGGATCGCGGTCGCGGAGATATTGTCATAGACGCCAAGCGCCGTGATATTGCCGCGCACGTCGAGGCCAAAACCGTGCGTATCGACGCCAAGAACCGTGTTCGCCGAAGCGCCGGCGGAAACGCTGACTACAGGCGCCGACCCGTACGATTGCAACGTCGCGGTTGTCGCATTTTCACCAGTGTCGAGTTCTACGCCTGGTCCTGCAATCGTCAGGCCCTGGCTGATGCCGTAGCGAACGTCCACCACCGATCCGCCAAGCAGCAGATTGTCAGGCCCCAAGTGGCTGACGTCGGTAGGCCGGCTCGTCGCGCTGAAACCGCTAACGGCCCAGGTTCCGTTGATGCTGACGTTTCCCGTCACCGGCGCGTCAAGCAAAACGCCCGTCGCATTCAAACCACGCGCCGAATAATTGCCCGTTGTCGTGATGTTGCCGACAACACCGTTGCCGACTCCGCCAGTCACACCGATCAAGATGGCGTTGTCTCCAAGCACATTGATGGCATTGGAGCTCGATAGATCGCCGGTCAGCAGCCCGTTGAGCAAAATGCCAGCCGAATTGTTGCCCTCGACGTTGATGACACCGCTGTTCGTAATGCTGCCCGTAAAGGATCCGCCGGCTAGCCGAATGCCGACGCGATTCGTGCCTTGCGCAAAAGCGCCATCGAGCACGCCGTCGCTGTTGGAATCCGTCCGTGTGTAATCCTCAATAAGTGATATCGAGCTACTCGACGTAATCGTGCCCGATCCACCGCCGCTGAGCAGGATGCCGGTCGTGTTGTCGGCGTTGTTCGAGGATAGCGTACCGCTGTTCGTGATATTGAGACCGGCGCCGTCCGCCGTGGTCGCCGCTTGCCCGGCTGTCACCGCGATTGATCCACCAGAGTTGATCGTGATGTTGCCGGCGGTTGACGTCGCCAGCGGCGTCGTCGTTGCGGTGGTAACCGTCGTATCAGCCAGCGCATCCTTTGCGGCGCCGCCGACGAGTGCGACCGCGATACCCGCAAGTTGAAGTGGTTTGATGCGCATGCGGGCTTCGCTCCCCTGACCCAAACGATACCGGCGGGAACGTCACTTGCGAGGTCAGCCCGAAACCTCCGGCCTCAGCCGGCGTCAAAGGCGCCCGCGAATCACACCCCGCAGGCCGCCCTTGTCCCGGGCGGCGCGTACGTTTGGCATGGCGTCTTTGCTGAAATTTGTCCATAGCGTGACACACGCCCGGCGCTCACCAGACGCGGCAAATTTGCGACGTTTGACCGGCACTTCGCGCCTAGAAGGGGTAAGCCTGCGCCGCCGCTTTAGCTTCGCCGTTGCGCCCTCGACGCAGCCGGCTGATGAGCCGGCGCCACGTCTTGGCGACCAAAACTCGCGGCCAGATCTTCGATCTCGTCAGCCGGAACCGCTTGCGAGAAATAAAAGCCTTGCAGCTCGGTCACACCAACCAGGCGCATAATCGAAGCTTCCGCCTCGGTCTCGACGCCCTCAGCCACGATATCCATGCCTAGGCCACGGCCGAGCGTGACAACCGACTGGATGATGGTCATCGAACGCTTGCGCTCATGAATGCCCGTGACGAAGGCGCGGTCGATCTTGATTTTGTCGAAGCGAAAGTCGCAGAGATAGCGAAGCGATGAATATCCGGTTCCGAAGTCGTCGAGTGCGATCTTGAATCCAAGCGCGCGAATGGCCTCTAGAGTTTGACGGTTGCGATCCGTCGACTCCATCATCACGCCTTCAGTGACTTCCAGCACGATTCGATGCGGATCGACTTCATGCCGGGCGACCAACTGCTCAAGCAATTCAACCAGATCAACGTGCCGAAATTGAACCGGCGACAGATTGATCGCCACTTCAAGCGAAGGCCAGCGCGCAGCCTCCTGGAACGCGCGTTCGAGCACGAAAGCGCCCAAAGCCGGCATCAGCCCTGCCTCTTCAGCTATCGGCACGAAGATTGACGGAGCGATGTCACCCTTGGTTGGATGCTTCCAGCGCAGAAGCGCCTCAACACCGGTGATGCGGCCGTTCGAACAACTCACCAGCGGCTGATAAAATAGCATCAAAGACTTGGCTTCGATGGCCGCGTGGAGGTCAATCTCCACCTCGCGGCGCTGCTCCACGACCGCCGCCATTTCGGCGCTGAAGAACATCGCCCGATCCCGGCCGTGGTTCTTTCCTTGATAGAGGGCAATATCTGCTTGGCGCATTAGTTCTTGCGGAGACAAGCCATGTTCTGGCGCCATCGCCAGGCCAATCGAGGCAGTCATGCGGACATGCTGGCCGTAAACGTCGAAGGGTTCCACAAACGCGCCGCGCAAGCGGTCGGCAAGCGCCTGGCCGGCGTCGATGTGCGCGGCACGGCACACAACGGCGAATTCATCACCGCCAAAGCGCGCCAAGAAATCACTAGGCGCCAACACGCGCTGCAGACGCGTCGCGACAGCCATGATCAGGGCGTCGCCGGCTTGGTGACCCATAGTGTCGTTGATGTCCTTGAATCGGTCGACATCGACGTATGCCACCACCACCCGGTCGTTGTTGCGGGTCTGGACCACACCATCGAGAAGTTCTTGCAAGCGCTCCACAAAGTTGTGCCGGTTGGGCAGACCCGAAAGGGCGTCGTGTAGCGCTTGGTGACGCGAAAGCGCCTCACGGCCAGCCAACTCGTCCGACGCCTTTTTCAAACGAAAGATCATGGCCCAGGTGAGGATGCCCGCACCGATCACGCCCAGCCCGACCATGGGCAAAATGAACATCAACAGCGGATTGCCGGGCTGCCTCGGCGTCCAGGTCAGATAACCCAACACTGTGCCGTCATCGGCATGAAACGGCTCCGAGATCACCCCGCTCGACTGAGACGGGCTCGACGACACCGCCAGATCCGAAATGAGGAGTGAACGGCCGACATCCGCTACAAAGGCATGATCGATCTTCACGACGCTCAGCAGCATGTGCGGGTCGCCGTGCAACAGATGCGGATCGAGGTTCGGCACGATCGACAGCATGGCAACGACCGCTGGCTCGCCGTTCACTCTCATGATGTGGCCAGCCCAGCGGCCAAAACTTGCGCCAAGAAGCGAGCTGTAATTGCCTTGGCTTTCCGAGAACGTCGCCTCGCGGTTGCGCAGGTGTCCGTCTGCGCCATGACGCGCTTCAGTCACCAGCTCGTCAAATACTGCCCGGTGACGATTGTAGGCGCTGGCGGCATTCGTCAGCGAACCGCCTACGTTGGCGTAAATCGGACGATTCCGGCTGTCCAGAATGATGACTTCGTCGTGACCGTAGGTCTCGTGGAAATAGATGCCGAAATTCGTCTCAAGCCAGGCAACGTCTAGCCGCGGCCGCTGCACCTGGGCAACCGCATCATCCCACCAGCAGATCGCCTTCTGTTCATCGAGGACATGGCTGACGCTTTGATCGAGGGCGTTTTCCACAAGCTGGCGTTCGCGCACGATCGCCGCGCGGTTGGTCGACCAGCCAGCGTAGGCGACGATGCCGATCAATAGGGCGCCGAACAACAGCAGCGCTGCCCCGATGAAGATCGTCAGGCGCTGCAGGTCGTTCTTATAATGCACCGTCCGTGCGCTGGCGGGCGTCATGACTAAGTCCAGGTAAACGAAGCCCGATCGGGATTTTCACCTTGGAACATAACATCCCAATACAAATATTGAGTTACGTGCACCTCTAACGTTACTATAAATCTCCACGCAATATTTTGCTAACCATGACGCTTGATGGTTAATAATGAGGGGCGTTCTTCTTAATAAAGGTAAATACACATTAGGACTTGTCTTGTTGAATTTTACCAATTATTAGTGAAATCGCTCGTGCGGCGAATAACTGGCTGGGAATAACTGGGTCTTCGCCTCGCTCGGGAAATAAGATGGTTAACGACTACTTAGGTGGATCATGCGGTACGCCGTCAGAACGCGCGCCGAGAGCCCGGAACTGCGCAGAGCCGCCATGGCGATCGAACAGGCTGCTTGGAGCTCCCTGGGCTTTCTGAATTTTACGCGCGCACACTTTGCCTTCTACCAGCAACTGCTTGAGGAGCATGCGGATTGCCAACTGTGCCTAGTCGATGAGGCGACTGGCTATCCGGTGGCGGTCGGCAATTGCGTTCCCCTCGCCTGCGATTTCAACAACCTGCCGCCCGAGGGCTGGGACTGGATTGTGGAAACCGCCGCCAACGATCGCGCGAAGCCGCGGAACGCCTTGGGGGCATTGGCCATCTCCGTGCCCAACCTGCATCGTGGCAAAGGCCTTGCCCGAGTATTGATCCAAGCCTTCCAGGAACTCGCGATTGCGAAGGGCCTTGATGGCGTGATTGCGCCAGTGCGTCCTTCGGAGAAGCACCGGCATCCCTTTATTTCGATGGAAGACTATATCGGCTGGACAGACGAAAAGGGCCGCATCTTCGACCCTTGGCTACGCAGCCACCTCTCGGCCGGCGGCAAGATCATCAAACAAGCTGAGCGCTCCATGACGGTCGAGGAACCGGTGGCGTTCTGGGAAACTTGGCTCGGAAAGCGCTTCGAAGGTTCAGGCTCCTATGCAATCGACGGCGCCTTGATGCCGGTGTCGATCGACATGGACCGCGGCGTCGGCCGTTACGTTGAGCCGAATGTGTGGTTCGCCTACTCCGCCTAAATCGCGTCGCGCAGCTTCTGGGCGCTGTAGAAGGGATTTTCGATCGCGTGTCCGTACAGGAATCCCTGCGCGAATTCGCAGCCCATCGCGGTGAGCGCTTCGGCGATCGCTTGATCTTCGACGCCTTCGGCGGTGACCTGCAAGCCAAGCGCGCGCCCCAATCCCACGAGGGCGCCGACGATCGTCGCGTTCTCGCGGTCCGCGGTTAGCGTGGCCACGAACGAACGGTCGATTTTCAATTTGTCGATCGGCAGCGCGCGTAACAGGAACAGTGACGAATAGCCGGTTCCAAAATCGTCGAGTGCGATTTTTACGCCCTGGTTCTTCAGCGACATCAACGATGATTTCGCGCGCTGGATGTCGCCGATCATGGCGCTTTCAGTAACTTCGATCTCCAGGCGCTGCGCAGGGAAACCCGTTTCGCGCAATGTCCGCAGCACTTTTTCCGGGAACCATTGATCACGCACTTGGCTCGGCGAGATATTCACGGCAAGCATGAATTCGCCGGGCGCCTCGAGCGCTTTGCGGCATGCTTGCGCCAACAGCGCCCAGAACATCGCGTCGACGAGTCCCGCCTCTTCAGCCACCGGAATGAACAACGTCGGCGAAATCATGCCACGGTCACGATGCGGCCAACGCGCCAGCACTTCGTAGCCGGCCAGTTCGCCACTATCGAGGCGGACGACGGGCTGGAAGTAAGGAACAATATCGCCATTCGGAATCGCGGCGCGCAGTTCTGTTTCGAGCGCCGCTTTCGACTTGAGCTGTTCGTCGATGGTCGAGTCGAAGAACTTGAATGCCCCGCGATCCTCCTTGGCGCGCAACATGGCTGCGTCACCACGCTGCAGCAGGTCGGCGGCGCCGCGGCCATCCTCTGGGCAGAGCGCGATGCCGATGGAGGCGCCGACGGTGAGCTTGAGGCCATTGACCAGGATCGGCGCCGCCAGTTCGTTCAGTACGCGGCGCGCAGCGGCGGCGACGCCCTCGCGGCCGCCAGGCCCCTCCAGCAACACGGCGAATTCGTCGCCGCCAAGGCGGGCCGCGAAGCTGTCATCGCGCAGGCAACTCTTCAGACGCGTGGCGATCACCTGCAGCAGCTGATCGCCAATGGCGTGGCCATGCACGTCGTTGATCGGCTTGAAGCGGTCCAGGTCGACAAACATCAGCGCAAACGCATTCGTCTCATGCCCAACCAAGTGCAGACGGCGGTCGAGCTCTTCGACGAAGTGGCGCCGATTAGCCAGGCCGGTCAGCGGATCGTGGCGCGCCAGCGTTTGAGCTCGGGCCTCAGCAGCTTCGCGCTCGGAGACTTCCGCCGAAAGCGTCTCGTTGGCGTTGACGAGATCCTGCGTTCGTTCCTGGACCGTGCGCTCGAGGTCGTTTCGGATGGCGTCGAGTTCAAGCACGGCCCGGCGGCGATCAAGCTGCGCTTTCACGCGCGCGGTCAGCACGCGCAGGTCGATCGGTTTGGTGATATAGTCGTTGGCGCCTGCTTCCAGCGCAGTCGAGACGATATCGCCGTCGTCTAGCGCGGTCACCACGATCACCGGCACGTGCTCGGCGTCATAGAGGGAGCGGATGCCGCGCAGCGCGTCGAGCCCAGAGCGCTCAGGCATCATCCAATCGAGCACGACGAGCTCAATGCGATCCCGCTTGATTTCATGTTCGATGTTGATCGCGCTTTCGCGCAGCACAACGTCATAGCCGCGGCGCTCTAAGCGCCGGCCAAGCATGTCACGGTTTTGCGCCTGGTCGTCGACCAGGAGGATGCGCCCGAGCCGCGCCGCGGACAGCGCGCTCTCTTTGCCATCGGCCGAGGACATGGTTTCCCCTTGACCCACCAACACCATTACCAGCGTGGAAACTTAGATGACTTAGGTTGAGGTCACGCTAATTTGCGAAGGTCAGATTGCAATTTTCGATAATAGTTTGAGTAGCGTAAATGCGCGCTAACCAAATTCAGCCGCCGCTAGGCAGCATATTTTTCAATGAGCGCGACAAGGCCGGCGAAGTCGACTGGTTTGGTCGCGAAGTCATCGCAACCTGCCTCCAGGCATTCGAGCCGCGCGCTTTCCATCGCGTGCGCAGTCAGCGCCACGATCTTCACGCCATCGACTTGTGGTGTCTTTCGAATGACGCGCGTCGCTTCGATTCCAGACATCACCGGCATTGAGATGTCCATAAGGATTAGGTCTGGCGCACAGGTCTTCGCCTTCTCGACGGCTTCAGCGCCATTCTCAGCTGTATGCACTTCGTAGCCGCGCCGCTCGAGCCTTCGCGTCAGCATCTCGCGGTTATCGGGATGGTCTTCAGCGATTAGGATACGCATGGGAGGACTCCAGACACTTTCCTACGCAGTCTTGGTTACTGAGTTAAGCACCGGCGCGGCCGGTTCTGTTGCCGCGGCGCGCGCGAAGCGGAGCGCGGCAGCGGCGAGCACGTCTCGGTTGGCGGGTTTCACCAGTAGCTGACAAGCGCCGGCGGCAAGCGCCCGCTGGCGATCATTCTCGATCGAGTGAACGATGACGGGAATGTCGGAGGTCTCGAGACCGGCGAGCGTCTCGAGAACCTCGTAACCGCTCATATCTGGCAGATTGATATCAAGCACAATCAAGCTCGGGTGCAGCAGGCGCGCGAGAGATACGCCCTCAGCGCCAGAGGCGGCGACCCGCACACCGAATCCCAAGCGCACCAGCGAACGCGCCGCTAGATCGCGCGCGCTTTCCTCATCATCGATCACAAGCACCGTGCGATCACGCCCTTGACCGGCCGCCGCAGCGATGTCGACGCGCGCCGGCGCCGCGTTTACCGGCGCAATTGCGGGTATCCGCAGCGTGAACGTTGAACCTTTGCCAGTCGCACTCTCGACGCGCACATCGCCTCCGAGCAGCTCAATGGTGCTGCGCGTGATGGCAAGGCCCAACCCGGTGCCGCCAAAGCGGCGAGCCGTACTCGCATCAGCCTGTACAAAAGCGTTGAACAAGCGACTCATCTGTTCTTCGCTCATGCCAATGCCGGTGTCGCAAACCGCAATTTCGAGCCAATCGCCAGCGCCGGTATGGTCGCGGCGGGCCCTTACGGCGATCTCACCATCGCGCGTGAACTTGGCGGCGTTGGCGAGCAGATTGAGAACGCACTGATTTAGCTTGAAGGCGTCGGTATGGGCTGCGCCCAGCGCCCCAGCGAGTTCGACCCTGATTGTGTTGCCACCTTTTTCCGCAACCGGTCGCACGATTGCCGCCGCCTCTTCGATGAGCGCACGCACGTCGAAGTCGGAGGCGCTAACCTCCATGCGTCCAGCTTCGATTTTGGAAAGGTCGAGAATATCGTTGATCAAGTGCAGCAGCTGACGCGCCGAACTCAAGACGCGTTCGATGTCTGCAATGTCGGACGCACGCCCGTCGGCCTCCGCCTCCTCACGCAGGATTTCGGAATAGCCGATGATGGCGTTGAGCGGCGTACGCAGTTCATGACTCATCGAGGCCAAAAATTGCGACTTGGACACATTCGCCGCGTCAGCAGCCTCACGTGCAGTGCGCAGCGAAGCCAGCGTCTGCGCAAGCACGGCATCCCGCACATCCATCTCGGCAATCAGCCCCTCGAGGCGCTCGTGCATCTCGTCGATGCCGACGGCGGCTTCGTCAAACGGATGATGGTCGACGCCCTTGAGATGGATATCCGCGAACAGAGCTCGCTTCGCCTTGAGCGAGTCCTCGGTTCGGCGCATCGCCGCGATAAAGTCCGCTTCCTGACGTTTGCGCGCTGTCACGTCTTTCGAGAGCACGATGAGTTTTCGCAGCCCGCCTTTGGAATTGTTCACCCGCCGCGCCCAGATCGCCGCCCAGCCGAACGAACCATCGTCGCGAACGACGCGGTGCTCGATCGAATGATCTGCGCCGTCGATAACCGCCTCAAAATATTGCTTGAGTGCGGGCCGGTCCTCCGCGAGCACAATCGGCGTCGTGTTGTCGATGAACTGCTGATATGTAAATCGCTTGCCATAAACGGGCGCGGGATCACCGTGCCACGTCAGCGTACTGTTCTTGAAATCAATCTCCCACACGACACTGCGGCCGGCTATGAGCGCGATCTGCAGACGTTCTTCATTGGCCGCAGCGGCTTCGCGTGCTTGCACCAATTGGGTGATGCCGCGGCCGTAGGCGATCACGCCGCAAATGGCGCCCTCGGCATCGCGCCAAGGCTTCGCTTCCCACATGAACCAGCGTTGACCGTTCGGAGTCAGCGCGCTGTCTTCATCATGACGCACATGCTCGCCCATGAGTGCACGCGCGAAAGCATCGCGCCACAGCGCTGCCGACCACGGAATGACATCTTCCAACTTTCCAGTCGTCTCGCCATCGACGCCCAGACCGTCGCGCATCGTCTTGCTCATGGCGACGACACGTCCGTCACGATCCACCAAGACAGCCGCCGAGCCTCCCTGCTCGAAAACAAGATTGGCGAGTGTCTGCTGCATGCTTTCGCTGCGTGCGTTATGCGCGAGCCTACGTTCGGTTTCGGCAGCGCTGACGCGCGCCTGCGTAACGTACACCATGAGCGCACAGCCGCCGATCGCCGCGATCACGGCGAGATCCCAGTCCGGCTGGATCGTCATTGCCGCGATCATGAAGGGCGCAAGCACGATCGAAAGCGCGGGCGGCGCCGCGCCCGCAATCGCGATCGGCAGAGCGCCGGATGCTCCCGGACTGAAATGCCGGACGACGCCGGCGACCCACAGCACCATGGCAGCCGCCGCGCCCGCGGCCTGGCCGTTCAGCCATAGCGCAATGGGCAAGGTCGCGTAGAACGCCGAGCTCGCAAACGACCAAACGGAGAGCGTCGTGGTTACCCGCGGCGTGAGTTGGACATTCGCAACGTCCAAGCGCCGGTAAAGCTCGGTGTCGAATATGAGCAGCAGCGACATGATCGCCGCCCAGCCGACAGCGCCTGGACCGTGCATGATGGCGGCCGCGATCCCGCCGGTCAGGATGACAATGGCGATGGCGGTGGGCATCTCGCGCCGGCGCGTTTCGGCCGCAGCGGCAAGCGATGGGGATGGCGTAAAACGCATGCCGACGTCGGCTCCGGATCGTAAGGAACCGCAGAACGCTGCCAGCGGAGCGTGAATTTAGCCTAAATCTTCGTAAGGCCCTGATAGTTTCGCTTTCAAAACATCAAGCGATGGACGCCGACGATGGCAATATTGGCGATCAGGCAGCACGCCGACATCACGAATAGCCAGGGCGTTCCTCGATGTTGGTGCGTCCGCCGGAGACTGAGCTCCATTCCCCCGCCCACCAGCACGAGGCCGCCCGAGAG
>JACQAC010000226.1 GCA_016195245.1 Pseudomonadota bacterium | reverse complement strand
TGTGGGAGCGCATGCGCCCGGTCACCGACGGCGCGCTGGTCGTGACCCTCGATGAAACCCGGCAAGCCATGAAGCTCATAGCCGAGAAGGCGCGCGTGATCAGCGAAGGCGCGGGCGCGCTACCGGCGGCGGCTGCCCTCTCCGGAAAGGCTGGCGATGGACCCATCGTCGCCGTCGTTTCGGGCGGCAACCTCGATATGAAAAAGTTCTGCGAACTGATCGCTATCTGAGTTTGCGTCCAAACGGCGCCCTTTGCGCATCCTTAGGCCAAAGGGCGAAACGCCCGGGCTTATGGAGCAACGTTTATGGGACCCGAGACCTTTGTACCGTTTCTGTTTTTCACGTTCTTGACCGCGGTGATCGTCGTGCCGATCATGGCCAAGGAAGCCACCAAGCGCTCCGCGCATCAGCTGGTTTCGCAGGCCATCGCGCGCGGTCAAACGCTCGACCCAGACCTGCTGCAGCGCCTGAGCCAGGACGTATTCTACGATGGCAACCGCGCCCGCCGCAGCCTCGGCAATGGCGTCATCCTTCTCGCGCTGGCGGGCAGCTTTGTGCTCGCTGGCTATGTCACCGACGGGTGGGGTTGGGACGGCCATCGCGGCATTCTGATCCCCGCCATCATCATGGGCGCCGTCGGCACAGCGTTCCTCGCGTTGGCAATCTTCGATTACACGACCAAGAAGCGCGAAGCCTAAGCGCCGTAAACAAACTCCCTGTCATCGAGATCGATGGCGGGGAGTTCTTGCTTTTCCAGCCAATAGTCCTGCGTGTGCTGCCAATCGTGCTTCGATCCGCGCCGCGGCATGAGGTGCATGCGGCGCATCAGATAACCCGGATTGAAATTCTCCGGGTCGATCCAGGGCAGGATTTCCATCGTCTTGTCTTCGGCCGGAATCGCTACCTCGATGCGCTTCACGTGCTTCTCATCCATGTGGTTGAGCAGGCGGCAGACGAAGTCCCCGATCAAGTCGACACGCAGCGTCCAGCTGGCGCGGAAATAGCCGAACACCCAGACCATATTCGGGACGCCCGTGAACATCATGCCCCGGTAGGTCACGGTCTTGGCGAAGTCGACGGGTTCGCCGTCGACACTGAACGGAATGTCGCCAAGCACACTGAGATTGAAGCCGGTCGCGGTGATGATGATGTCCGCCTTCAACTCCTTGCCTGACTTCAGCAGCACGCCACCTTCGGTGAAGCGGTCGATTTCGTCAGTCACCATCGTGGCCTTGCCGGCATTGATGCCCTGGAACAGATCGCCATCCGGCACGAAGGCTATGCGCTGACGCCACGGCCGGTAGCGCGGCGTAAAATGGGTCATGTCGTAGTTTGGACCGAGAAACGCCGTTACGCCGCCAAGCAGCTCCTGCTTCACGGTTTCCGGCTCCTCGAATGAGCGGCGCGTAAACTGGTCCTGGTCGAAGAGAATTTTCTTGCGCGCGATTTCGTGGATCCACGTTTCATCGATGCCAATCTGGCGCAGCGTTTCGACCAGTTCGTTGATGTTGCGCCCTGGGATGAAGTAGGTCGGCGACCGCTGCAGCACGGTGACGTGCTTGCAATCGCCCGCGATGGCCGGAACCACCGTGGCCGTCGTCGCGCCTGATCCGATGACCAGCACCTCCTTGTCCTTGAGGTTGATGTCCTTCGGCCAGGTTTGCGGGTGAACGATTTGGCCCTTGTAATCCTTCATGCCCGGCCAGCTGGGCGTGTAACCTTCAGAGTGGCGATAATAGCCCTGGCACATCCAGAGAAAGGTGCAGGTGAAGGTGAGCTTCTCACCGGTGTCGAGCCGCTCCGCCTCCACCGTCCAGATATTGGTCTGGCGCGAGAACGACGTCGACGTGATCTTGTGCTTGTAGCGGATGTGGCGTGCGAGATCGTTCTCCTCGATCACATCGCCCATGTAGTCGAGGATTTCGGCCGCGGTCGCGATCGGCGGGCCGATCCACGGTTTGAAGCGATAGCCGAACGTGTGCAGGTCGCTGTCTGAACGGATGCCTGGATAGGTGTGCATCAGCCACGTGCCGCCGAAGCTTTCGAGCCCTTCGAGCACGACAAAGCTCTTGCCGGGGCACTGCTGCTTCAGATGATACGCGGACCCCACCCCGGAAATGCCGGCGCCGGCAATCAGGACATCGAAATGTTCGCTCATAAGCATGCTCCCGCACACATGCTCATCTAGTGACGACGGCGCGACTTGAGGCAAATCAAATGACGTGGCGCCAACTCGATCGTCATGGTCAGGTCTAGGCGAACACGTCGGCCTGGTCTTCGCCGCCGCCCCCGATGCCCTTAGGAGAAGGGCCATATCCATTATGTCCTTGCGTGCCGTCGATGAACCCGCACTCAATCAGCGTCCATAACGGCCCGACAATTGGGATCAGCAGGATCAAATACATCCAACCGGACTTGTCGCGATCGTGTCAGCGCTTCACGATAAGTGCGATGCGGGCCCAGAAGATAGCCAAGAACAAGACGATCATCATCAGACCAAGAAAGACCTGCCCGGCGCCGTCACCTTGACCCCAACCGCCTTCGCCGGATTGCGTGTCTGGAAACGCGAAATGCACGGCGACAAACGATGTTGTTAGCGCGACGGCTGCCGCGACCAAAATCCCGAGTGCGCCGAACCAGAACTGACTACGCCGAATGCGACCCTCGAAACCGAACCATATCCGCCAGATTGACATTGGCATCATCCCTTTCGAGCGACGTATCGTAGGATCAAGCGAGCATGTTGAAGAAGGCGATGCTCTGCGCCATCGCAGCCGGCACGGCGGAAAAATGATCACCCGGGACTGCTCGAACCTGCACGTCGCGGCCGGCGGCGCGCGCCACGCCCGCGGTCAGCTCCATGTCCGGTCCGCAGACTTCGCCGACGGCATGGAAGAGGCGTGCGGGCGCCTTGAAGCTTGCCGCATACGAAAGCGGTGATCTCATCTCTAACTCAGTGGCGTTCGTTAGATCGAACGGCACAATTCTTTCCCAAGCTTCGCAAAACGTCACCTGATCTGGGGATCCAGAGAACGACGCAGATGCGCGGAACTGCGTCGACGCCTGCGCTGCCAGCATCGCCGATGTGCCGCCCACTCTATGCCCAGCCAAGAACACACGCGACGGGTCTACATTTCTCAACGCCCTCGCATACGCCCCAGCGGCAACGATATCGTCAACCTCATTGTAGAACATTGTGTAAGCGCCAGGCATTCCGTTCTCGGCGCGGACCATCGGTGTAATCACCACAAATCCAGCGTCGAGATACGGCCGCGCCATTTCAAAGTCCTCGGCGCCGAAGGCAAACCCTCCATGCGCGAAAACAACTGCTGCAAGGTTGTCCGAATTGGTTACTGGCCTGCCGACCCACGCCTTCAAGGTTAGGTCGCCGGAGGTGTATTCAATTTGCTCGACACCAGATGGCGGAGCACTGTTTTCATAGCGTTGCGGCGAGGGGCCCGAGACGAGCAACCTCGTCCGAAACGATACGCGATCGGCAGCATTGTCGGAGGACGCGATGCGCAAGCCCGATGGTGTCCGCCGCAGTGGTTGGGAGGCGGCGCTATTGGCAACGCCCGAAGTGGACGCAGCAAGCAAGCCACCGAGCGCAGCGCGACGAGATAGAATTGTCATATCCCTCCCCCGCCCTTCTCCTACAAGGCCACAATCCTCACGCCAGCTCAATCATCACTTCATCCGCCGCCACGCTGGCGCCGGGGGCGACGTGGACCTTGTTCACTACGCCATCGCGCTCAGCGCGGATGATATTTTGCATCTTCATGGCTTCGACGACGGCGACGCCCTCTCCGGATTTCACTTCTTGTCCGGGCTTAGTATCCACCGACACCACCAGGCCCGGCATTGGCGATACGATCAACTTTGAAGTATCCGCTTTCTGCTTCTCCGGGATCTTCCGATGCAGCGCAGCGCCGCGCGGCGTCGCCACTTGCGCCTGCACGGTGACGCCACGGAGCTTCAATGTGTAGCCATCCGGCGCCGTCTTGACCTTCACCGCGAACGGCGCGCCGTCGAACTTGCCTTCGATCACCCGCGCACCGGGACGTGTCGCCGTTTCGAAGCGATGTGTCTTGCCGTCAATCACGACATTGGCGCCGCCGTCATTGAGATCGACTTGGGTCAGATGATGCTCTTTGTCGACAATCACCACCCATTCGCGCTGCCAGCCATTGGCCTTGCCATTGAGCTGTCCGCTCACCTCGCGCGCGCGCCGTGCGGTGAACGAGCGCGCCACGGCGGCGGTGGCGATCAGCAGCGCTCCCTGCGTCTTGGTCGGCGCAACACCATGGAAGCCGTCCGGGAAATGCTGCTTGATGTAGGCCGTTGTGATGTCACCTTTGCGGAAATCCTTTTCCTCCATCACCGCGCCAAGAAACGGAATGTTGTCGGCGATGCCGTCGATGAGGAAATTGTCGAGCGCCGCTGCTTGCGCGTCGATCGCGGCGATTCGTGTCGGCGCGTGCGTGACAAGCTTGGCGATCATCGGATCGTAGAACATCGAAATCTCGTCGCCCTCGCGGACGCCGGTTTCGTTGCGCACGGTGACGTCGCCGAACTTGCCTTCCTCTGGGGGGCGATAGGCGCGCAGGCGCCCAATCGACGGCAGGAAGTTGCGGCAAGGATCTTCCGCGTAGATGCGGCTCTCGATCGCCCAGCCTTTGATCTTCAGATCCTTCTGCTTGAACTTCAGCGGTTCACCGGCCGCAACGCGGATCATCTGCTCGACCAGATCGAGCCCGGTGATCATCTCGCTGACCGGATGCTCGACCTGCAGCCGCGTATTCATTTCGAGGAAGTAGAAGCTTTTGTCAGCGCCGCTGGCCACGAACTCCACTGTCCCGGCGCTATCGTAGTTCACCGCCCGCGCCAGCGCGCAGGCCTGCTCGCCCATCGCCATGCGCGTCTTTTCGTCGAGTAGCGGCGATGGCGCTTCTTCGATCACTTTCTGATTGCGGCGCTGAATCGAGCACTCTCGCTCGAACAGATGCACGACATTGCCGTGCTTGTCGCCCATCACTTGGATTTCGATATGACGCGGCGCGGTGACAAACTTTTCGATGAAAATGCGGTCGTCGCCAAACGCGCCCTTGGCTTCGGCCCGCACCGCGGGGAAACCTTCTTCGACTTCCTTGCGATTGTAGGCGACACGGATGCCCTTGCCGCCGCCGCCCGCGCTTGCCTTGATCATCACCGGGTAGCCGATTTCTTCCGAGATCTGGATTGCGTGTTCGAGCCCTTCGATTTCTCCGATGAAGCCGGGCACGCACGACACGCCCGCGGCTTGGGCCGCCTTCTTCGACTCGATCTTGTCGCCCATGGCGCGGATGGCGTGCGGGTTGGGGCCGATGAAGGTGATCTTTTCTTCCAGCAGGCGGTCGGCGAACTCGGCCTTCTCTGACAAGAATCCGAAGCCGGGGTGGATGGCCTGCGCTCCGGTTTGCTTGGCGGCGGCGACGATCTTGTCGATCACCAGATAGGATTGCGCCGCCGGCGGCGGGCCGATGGCGACAATTTCGTCCGCCATGTCGACCGCGAGGCTGTCGCGATCGGCCTCAGAATAGACGACGACGGTTTTGATGCCCAGGCGGCGCGCCGTGCGGATGATCCGCACCGCCACCTCGCCCCGGTTGGCGATCAGGATTTTCTCAAACATTGCGGGGTGCTTAGCGGGCTTTCACACGCCCGTCATCCCTGCCTGACCGGCTAGTAATCGAACATCTTCTCGTCGCGCTCGGCGCGGCGCTTGGCGTGGGCGACGACGTGAGCCGCAAGCGCTTCGCGGTCGAGCGCTTCGGTTTCGCCGCTGGGATCGAGGTTGTGCTCCATCACCAGCGCGCGCAGCGCGGAGAGTTCCTGCGTCGCCAGCGCGGTGCTGAGCCCGTCCTCGCCGGCGCGCTTGTAGATGCCCACCGGATTGAGCAGCGGCGGCGCCGGCTGGCCAGCCGCCGCGCCCCTGGCCTTCTTCGGCGACGGCTTCGCGGCGACGGACGCTGGGGCAGCGACCGACGCAAGCGTGACCTCCGCTTCGCGTGCGACTTCCTCCATCACGCCGTCGTCCACATCACGTCGCGAGTCATGCAGACGCAGCACCGCGTCGAGGCGATCCGCGAAATCGGGATTGCGCTTCGCCTCGCGGCGAACTTCATCGAACAGGCGGTCGAGCGTCTTGTTGAGGCTCATAGAGCGGGCGCGAGCTCCACTTTACTTTGAAATTCCTCACCCAACTTTTTCACGATCGGCGCCATCGCGCCGTACTTTTGTTCAAACGTGCGCGGTGTTTCCGACCACTCGGCGGCCTTGGCGATATCGACGTTTTGCGGAATGCGCGTGTCGAACATGGCTTCGCCGAGATTGTCCTTGAGCAGCTGCGCCTCGGAGCGATGCAGTGAGAAGCTCTCTTCGTACTTAGTCGCCACCACCATCAACTGCGATGGGCCACCGCGGCGCTCGTTGATCAACCGTAGCGCACGCTTGCGGAAGGTGATCAAGCCAAGGCGCGACACGTAATCCGGAATGGTCGGCACCAGGAGCGCATCCGCCGCGATCAGCGCCGCTTCGGCGAAAAGCGGGATGCCGGGCGGGCAATCGATCAGGATGTAGTCGTAGTCATTGACGACGGTCTTCAGGCCATTGGCGAAGCGCTCGCAGATCCACTTCTGGATCATGTCGATTTGAAAGCCGCGTTTCACGAAGCTCTCGATCATGTCGCGCTCGACGATCCGGAATTCCGGCGCCGCGGCGATCAGGCCGACGTCCAGCTTGCCCTTCAAATCGCTGACATTCTTCTCGACGAGCGATTTGAAAGGCTTTGGTTTTTGCTGAATGATGTAGCTCTCGAAGTAGAAATCGAGTGTGCGCTCTTTTTCGCGCAGCGCGTTCCACTTCTCCGGACCAGCGACCATGATCGACGCATTGGTCTGCGGATCGAGATCGATCACCAGCACGCGCCGGCGCTGATGCGCCGCCAATGTTTCGGCAAGCGAAACCGTCGTCGTCGACTTGCCGACGCCGCCCTTCATATTGATCACGGAAACCAGCCGCGCCGGCATATTCGCCCACCTTATTCTAGGTCGTCCTCAGAGCAGCGGACGGTCGGTCCAAAAGGGTTAGTTTTTGGTAAATGCCGGTCAAGGGCGGCGCTCAGCGATACCCCCATGCAATCCGAATCCCACCCTCAGACCCGGTTCAGCGCGGCTTTGCCAATATCCGCGTCGAGGGCAGCAATTGGACTGCTCCTGGGAGCTATTTCGAGATGAAAAACAAGTTGTTCGCTGCCGCTTTGGCCGCCGTTACGTTGGCGGTTGGAGCCCTGCCTGCCGCGGCGCAGGACTTTCGCGGCGACGGCTATCGTCGCGATGGCTATCAGCAAGATTTCCGCGGTGACCGCAACGATTGGCGCATGCGCGCTCAGATCACCGTCCGACAGGACGGCCGTCTCATGAGCTTCGATCGCCGTGATCGCATGTTCTATCGGCTGATGGATCGCCCCTTCAATTTTCAACCGGGCATGACCTACGTCTACACCAATCGTTGCAGCCGTGACGCATGCATGGTGTTGGCCTTCGCGCCTTACATGCGCGGACCGGTGGATCGCATGTGGGTGCCCCGCCTAGGCCGCTTCTTCTTCGCTGGAGACCGCAATGACCGTTACGACGGGCGCGGCGATGGCCGCTGGGACAATCGTGGTGACGATGGCCGCTTTGACGGCGGTCGCGATTATCGCGGTGATCGCGGCGACGATCGCACTTTCCAAGACGGCCCGCGCTAAGCGCCAGCCGCACTGATGGGAGACAGGCGCCCCCGCTTCACGGCGGGGGCGTTTGCTTGCGCGCGGACGCTTCTCGGCGCACGATGCTGGTAGCGTTGGAGGGTGCGATGAAGCGTATCGTCTTGGCAGTGCTCGTAGTTCTGGGCGCAGCGTCAGCGCCGGCTTTGGCGCAAAGTTCTTACGATTGGCGCTATCGCAACGAGATCCATATCCAGGACCACGGGCGCGACTTCACCTTTGACCGCCGCGATCGCGTCTTCGGGCGCCTGCTCAGCAGCCCCTTCAATTTCCGCCCTGGCCTCAATTACGTCTACAGCGACAATTGCCATCGCCACCAATGCGAAGTCCTTGCCTACAATCGCTACACGAGATCGCCAGTGGCGCGGCTTTGGGCACCGCACATCTGGGATGTCTGGGGCGATGATCGCGATCATTGGGGTGACGACCGCCATCGTCACGATGGCGGCGATGACGATTACTGGAACGACGACAAGTAGCGAGGCCTAAGCCGGCGCCTCGTTATCGTGCGCGACCGGCTCACCCATCAGCACTAATTCTTCCGCCGCAGTAGGATGCACGGCGCATGTTGCATCCCACTGAGCCTTGGTGAGTTGTCCCTTCACGGCGATGGCGGCGACCTGGATAAGTTCGGGCGCTTCGGGACCGGCTATATGCACGCCGACGACGCGATCGTTCGCGGCATCAACGATCAGCTTCATCAACGTACGCTGCTCGTTGCCGGCGAGGATGTTGCGCATGGGGCGGAAGAGCGAGCGGAACACCTTGATGCGGTCGATTTTGGCGCGGGCATCTGCTTCCGTGAGCCCAACCGCGCCGACTGGCGGACGTCCGAACACAGCGCTCGCCACATCGGCGTGATCGAAGGCGGTGGGGGTCTTCATGAATTCGGTCGCTGCAAACCCTTGCGCTTCGCGGATGGCGACTGGCGTCAGATTGATCCGGTCCGTGACATCGCCGACCGCCCATATCGAGGGAACATTTGAGCGCGAGTATTCATCCACGATCACCGCGCCGCGCGTCGTCAGTTGAACGCCCGCCTTTTCGAGCCCGAGCCCCTTGGTATTCGGCTCCCGGCCGATCGCGAACATCACGTCATCGACTTCAAGGCGAATATTGTTGGAGAGGAACGCCAACTTGCGTCCATCCGGCAGCTTGTCGATCTCCGTGAACACCGCGCCGGTCATGACCGTCACGCCCGTGCGCCGCAATTCGCACTGGACGTGATTGGCGATCTCGCTGTCGAAGCCGCGCAAGATTTGCGCGCCACGATAAACAATGGTGGTTTCGACGCCGAGACCGGAAAAGATCGTGGCGAATTCAACGGCGATATAGCCGCCACCGGCAATGACGATGCTCCGCGGCAGCTTCTCCAGATGAAACGCCTGTGTTGAACTGATGCCGAGCTCGTGACCCTTGAGATCGCCCGGAATGGAGGTGTGACCGCCTGTGGCGACCAGAATGCGCTCGGCGGTGTGCGTCTCGCCACTCTGCTTCATGCGCAACGTGTGCGCATTTATCACTTCGGCGCGGTCTTCGATGATCGCCGCGCCCGCCGCTTCGAGATTCTTGCGGTAGAGGCTGGACAGCCGGCTCACCTCCGCCTGCACATTGTCGCGCAAGGTGGTCCAATCGAATTGTGGATTGTCGACGGTCCATCCGAAGCCCGCCGCATCGCGGAAGTGCTGAGCGAAGTCTGAGCCGTACACGAGCAGCTTCTTCGGCACGCAGCCCCGGATGACACAGGTGCCGCCAATGCGGTCGTCTTCGGCGATAGCTACGCGCGCGCCCGACTTTGCGGCGAGACGCGCGGCGCGTACGCCGCCAGAGCCGGCGCCGATGACGAAGAGGTCGTAGTCGTATGGCATGCGCTATCCTTACTCCTCCCCCGCGTGCGGGGGAGGACGCCGCGAAGCGGCAGGAGGGGAGATTAGAGACGCGATTGCACGCCACACACCGTCGAGGTTGTCATAGACATCTACATTGGTCACGCGAAGCACGCGCCAACCCTCGCCCTCCAGGAATTTCGTGCGTTTCGAGTCGTGCGCCAATTCATCGGCCGACCAATGTGTGTACCCGTCGACTTCAACAACGAGTTTAGCGGCAACGCGCGCGAAGTCTGCGATGTAAGGTCTTACCGGATGCTGGCGGCGAAACTTGGCGCTGTTCAGACCGTGACGGCGGAGGTAGCTCCACGACAACGCTTCTGCGCGTGTCATGGATTTGCGGAGCGTCCTGGCCTTAACGTGAACCCGGTATTCGCCTTGCTCCAATCCCCCCTCCCGCTCGCTTCGCTTGCGACCTCCCCGCAAGCGGGGAGGAGTTAGCCTGCGCGCTTCATGTAGTTCGGTAGCCAGCCTTCGTTAAGTGTGCGCAGCTCATCCAGGCTTAGGCGTTCGCGTTGGCCGCTGGCGCCGAGGTAGCTCATGTCGCGCCCGCCGGCTTCGCCGATGACCAGATAGTGCACGCCGGCGGCGCGGGCGCGCTGATCGAGCGCGTCGAGTTTCGTCGAGGGAACGGCGATCAGGTAGCGCGCTTGATCTTCTGCGTAGAGGAATTGGGCGTCGGCGAGATGGCCTTGGTAACCGAGGGCGACGCCGACGTTGGAAGCCAGCGCCATTTCTGCGACGCCGCAAGCAAGGCCGCCATCGCTGAGGTCATGCGCGGCGCGCACCGTGCCGTCGGCGATGAGGCTACGCACGAAATCGCCGTTCTTCTTCTCAAGCGCGAGATCGACGGTTGGCGCCGCGCCGCCGAGGTTTGACGCTGCAGCGTAGATGGATTGGCCAAGATGGCCGCTGGTTTCGCCGACCAGCACCAGCATATCGCCAGCCTTCAGCGCGTCGGCGGTCGCGCGGCGTTCGAAATTATCGATGATGCCGACGCCGCCGATGGCGGGTGTGGGCAGGATGGCTTGGCCGTTGGTCTCGTTGTAGAGCGAGACGTTGCCACTAATTACCGGGAAGTCGAGCGTGCGGCAGGCTTCGGCCAAGCCGTCGATGGCGCGCACGATCTGGCCCATCACTTCCGGGCGCTGCGGATTGCCGAAATTCAGATTGTCGGTGACGGCGAGCGGGCGCGCGCCAATGACGGTGAGATTGCGCCAGGCTTCGGCGACGGCTTGCTTGCCGCCCTCGTAGGCGTCGGCTTCGACGTAGCGCGGCGTCACATCGCAAGTCATGGCGAGCGCGCGCTTCGACCCATAGAGGCGCACGATGGCGGCATCGCCACCGCCCTCGCTGTCGGCCAGCGTGTCGCCCATGACGTGGCGATCGTACTGCTCCCAGATCCAGCGCTTCGATGCTTGATCCGGTGAACTCATCAGCGCCGACACAGTTTTCGCGAAGCCTTGGTGATCGTCGATGAGGCGCTTGTTCTCCGCGTCAGTGAGCGGGATCGCCTTTAGCGGCTCGATCCATGGGCGCTCATATTTCGGCGCCTCATCGGCGAGCGGGCCGAGCGGCAGATCGCAGACAGTTTGCCCATGCCAGCGCAGGGTGAGATTGCCGGTGTCGGTGGTCTTACCGATGACGACGGCGTCGAGGCCCCACTTTTCGAAAATGCGCTTGGCTTCCGCTTCACGTCCCGGCTTCAGCACCATGAGCATACGCTCTTGGCTTTCGCTGAGCATGAAATCGTACGGCGTCATGCCCTCTTCGCGCGCCGGCACTTGATCCAGATCGAGTTCGATGCCCGCTTCGCCCTTCGACGCCATTTCAACCGACGACGACGTGAGGCCGGCCGCGCCCATGTCTTGGATGCCGATGATGGCGTCGGTGGCCATGAGTTCGAGACAGGCTTCGATCAGCAGCTTTTCGAGGAACGGGTCGCCGACTTGCACGGTCGGGCGTTGCGCTTCGGCTTCGTCGTTGAACTCGGCGCGGGCCATGGTGGCGCCGTGAATGCCGTCGCGGCCGGTTTTGGCGCCGACATAGACGACCGGATTGTTCGCGCCCTTGGCGGCGGCGGTGAAGATTTTGTTTTTGTCGGCGATGCCGAGGCAGAACACGTTGACGAGGATGTTGCCGTTGTAGCGGGCGTTGAAATTGGTTTCGCCGCCTACCGTCGGCACGCCGACGCAATTGCCGTAGAAGCTGATGCCGCGCACCACGCCATCCACCAGCTTGCGGGTCTTCGGATGATCGGGTTCGCCGAAACGCAGCGCGTCCATTATCGCCACCGGGCGCGCGCCCATCGTGAACACGTCGCGCAGGATGCCGCCGACGCCAGTCGCCGCGCCTTGGAACGGCTCGATGTAGCTCGGGTGGTTGTGGCTCTCCATCTTGAAGATGGCCGCCAAGCCCTCGCCGATATCGATGGCGCCGGCGTTCTCACCCGGCCCGTAGATCACGTGCGCCGCCTTGGTTGGGAACTTCGCTAGATGCACGCGGCTCGATTTGTATGAGCAGTGCTCGCTCCACATGACGCTGAAAATGCCGAGTTCGGTCGCGTTGATCGGCCGGCCGACCTTTTGCAGGATCAGCTCGTACTCATCGCGCGAGAGGCCGAATTCTTCGGCAAGCTCCAGAGTGCCAGGAGCGGTCGGGGCCATGGACATGGGGCGGAGGTAGCGTGTGTTGGACGTGGCGGCAATCACACTCCTCCCCCGCCTGCGGGGGAGGTGGATTGCGCGTAGCGCAAGACGGAGGGGGAGTTAGATGAGCGCGCTTTATCCTGCACCTCCCCTTCAGTCAGCTTTACTGACAGCTCCCCCGCAGGCGGGGAGCAGTTGTCGGTCGCTCGACAACGCGTCCGGCTGGCCTTACCTCGGATGCGACCGAGGAGACGACGATGCGTGAGCTTGCCCTGGCGGACCTGCCGAGCCTTGTGGGCCAGGAGGTCGGTGTTTCCGATTGGCTGGAAGTTACTCAAGACCGCGTCAATCGTTTCGCCGACGCCACCGGCGACCACCAATGGATCCATATCGACGTCGAGCGGGCGACCAAGGAATTGGGCAGCCCCATTGCTCACGGCTATCTGGTTCTGTCGCTGATCCCATTCCTGGCGCGGAATGTGGTCACCTATTCGGGCGTCAGTCGCGGCATCAATTACGGGTGCAATAAGGTGCGCTTCGTGAGCCCGGTTCCCGTGGGATCGCGCATCCGTATGCGGGTGAAGGTGCTGTCCTGCGAGAGCCGCGGCGGGGCCTTCATGGTGACCAACGAGTGCACCATTGAGGTGGAAAACCAGGAGCGCCCGGCCTGTGTCGCGGAGACGATCGGGCTTATCTATCCGGCATAATGCTCACGTTTATCGAAGCGATCTCGCTCGCCGGCGATCGCGCCAAGCAGAATGACGACGCGTGCGGCGCGTATGGCGACCGCGCCTGGGTGATTGACGGCGCCACAGACTTGCATGATACGCCGCTCACTGGATGGGCTTCCGATGCGAGTTGGATCGCGAGCACCGCTAACGCACAGTTCAACGGCAGCGAAGGCCTGAACCTGCCATTGCTCGTTCACGAGACGAGTGTCGTTGCGTCGCAAGCATTTCAGAACGCCGTTGGGATGCGCACCTTTGAGCGTTGGCAATCTCCAATCGCGTCCCTTCTGATCATTGAAGATCTCGACGGTGAGATTGCCGGCCTTGATCTTGGCGATTGCCGAGTGTTCGCGCTCGACGCGGATGGCGACGCGCATGTGGTGGGCGGGCCCGGCGACGCCGGTGACAACGAGTCCAAGCTGGCCGCGCGGCAGACCGACGCGCACAAGCCCCTACTCCAACGCACGCAAACGATTGATACGCTCCGCCGCATTCGCGCCTCGATCAACAGGCCGGGCGGCGAACACTGGACGTTTGGTCTTGATCCGGCCTGCGCCGATCATGCGCGCACTTGGTCGCTTGAGTTGAAGCGACCAGCGCATTTGCTTTTGATGACGGATGGCTTTGCGGCGCTGACCGACCGCTACAGCGCCTATGGCCCCGGCGATTTGGTGCAGGCGGCGTTGACGCGCGGTTTGCAGGAACTGGGGCGCGAGTTGCGTCAAATCGAGGCTGCGGATGCGGGCGGCGCTAAGCATCCGCGTTTCAAAGCCAGCGACGACGCTACTGCTCTGCTAATGCGTTTGAGTTGAGGACACATGACTGACGCCCCGAAGCCGCCCGAAGCCCGGCGCGAGCCCAAACCCATCGAACAACTCGGGCGTGTGCGCGTCGATGAGTATGCGTGGATGAAGGATGACAATTGGCAGGAGGTCATGCGCGATCCCTCCGTGCTCCGCCCCGATATTCGCGCGCATCTGGAATTGGAGAACGCCTACACCAAGGCGCTGATGGCGCCGACGGAAGCGCTGCAGGAGCGCATCTATCAAGAGATGCGCGGGCGCGTGAAGGAGGACGATTCCAGCGTGCCGACGCCGGATGGCGAATGGGAATATTACCGACGCTTCGAAACCGGCGCGCAGCATCCGATTTTCGCGCGCCGCTCGCGCGGCGGCAATCATCCAGAGCAAGTGCTCCTTGACGTCGATGCGATGGCCAAGGGCAAGACGTTCTACAAGGTGATCTCCGCGCAGCATTCGCCGGATCATACGCTGGTAGCGTATGCGGAGGATGAGCAGGGTTCGGAAATTTACACGGTGCGCGTCAAGAACCTCGCGAGCGGCGAGACGCTCGCGGGTCCGGTGACCAATTGCACCGGGGATTTCGCGTTCTCACCGGACGGCGCTCATCTCTTCTGGACCTATCGCGATGATAACGGCCGGCCCGCGAAGATTTATCGCCGTCCGGCACGCGGTGGCGAGGATGTGCTGGTTTATGACGAGCCGGACGATGGTTTCTTCCTCGGCGTGAATGTCAGCGAGAGCCGGCAGTGGATCATGATCCATGCCGGCAATGGCAGCCAATCGGAGTATTGGCTCATACCGGCCAGCGAACCGACGGCAACGCCAGTTGTGTTTCATCCGCGCGAGACGGACCACCTCTACACGCCGACGCATTGGGACGGCCGCTGGTATGTGCTGACCAATGCGGATGGCGCCACCGACTTCAAAGTAATGACGTGCGATGAGGGTGCGACTGGCCGCACGCAATGGCGTGAATTCATCCCCTATCAGGCCGGACGCTACATTCTCGAATTGGGCGCGACGCGCGATTATTTGATCCGCGCCGAGCGCGTGGAGGCTTTGCCCCGCATCATCGTGCGCCACCGCAGCGGCGAAGAGCATGCGATCGCGATGGATGAGGAAGCGTATTCGATCGAGCCGATCGGTGGCTATGAATACGGCACGACCATCCAGCGTTACGCGTACAATTCGCCGACCACGCCGATGCAATGGTTCGATTACGATATGGCGTCGCGCACGCGAACTTTACGCAAGACTCAGGAAATTCCGTCTGGGCACGATCCGGCGAAGTACGAGGCACGGCGGTTTTTCGCGACGGCGAGTGATGGCGCGCGCGTGCCAATCACGGTGCTGATGTTGAGGGGGGCCAAGCTCGACGGTTCGGCGCCGCTATTTCTTTATGGCTATGGCTCCTACGGCATTTCGCTCGACGCGGACTTTTCCATTCGCCGTTTCAGTCTTGTGGATCGCGGCTGGATCTATGCAATCGCGCACGTGCGGGGCGGCGCAGAGATGGGGTTCGGCTGGTTTCAGGATGGGCGACGCTTCAAGAAAAAGAACACCTTCTCGGATTTTGTCGCCTGCGCTGAAGAGCTGATAGCCCGCGGTTACACGCGCGCTGGGCGGATCGTGTGCGAGGGGCGTTCAGCGGGCGGTTTGCTGATGGGCGCGATCACGGATTTGCGGCCGGATTTGTGGGCGGGCGTGATCGCCGGCGTGCCGTTTGTGGACGCGCTCAACACCATGAGTGATGCGTCGCTACCGCTGACGCCGCCGGAATGGCCCGAATGGGGCAATCCGATCGAGGACGCAGCGGCGTACGATTATATCGCGAGCTATTCGCCGTACGACACAATTGGCGCAAAGCCCTACCCCGCGGTGCTCGCCACGGCCGGTCTCACTGATCCGCGCGTCACATATTGGGAGCCGAGCAAGTGGGCCGCGAAGGTTCGTGCGCATACGACCAGCGGCAAGCCAGTGCTGCTGAAAATGAACATGGGCGCGGGCCACGCGGGCGCGGCGGGCCGGTTCGATTTCCTGAAAGAGCTCGCGCACGATTATGCGTTTGCTCTGAAAGCGATTGGCGATGCTGAGGCGGGCGGGCCATTCTAACGCGAACGACGTCCCCTCCCCGTGAGGAGAAGGGGACGCGTTTCATCGTTTGCAGTTTCAGTCGCGAAACTGCGGATCAACGTTCCGCTCTCAAGGATGGGAGAGCGGGGCGCGCACGAAGCGTGCGCAAAGAGTTGGTCGTTGGGGTTGGTGCTTGGTGCGCGCCCCGCGTGATTTGTTTTGCGACCGGAGAAGACTCAGTGGCGTTCCTACGGAGCCGCGAGGGGCCATGCGTTGAGGCAGACGGGGTTTCACGGCTTCGATAACTGAAGCAGTGAAACTAAAGACTGGCGCTCACTCTTCGCCAAGCGGGATCGCCTCCCGACCAGTCCCCGCGACGCTGGGGTTCTCGAGCGCCCTTGGCGCCTAATCTTCCTTGCCGATCGATGTGCAG
>JACQAC010000225.1 GCA_016195245.1 Pseudomonadota bacterium | reverse complement strand
GCGACGACCAGGCGGCAGCCTGGGAGATAGACTTCTCCGCCCATCGCCTCCTCGGCGCCCATCAGCTTTCCGCGTTGCTGGGTCGCCCCGTCGCTCTTGAAGACATCGTTGTGGGCGACTGTTTCGCGGCATCCGCCGACCGTGCCATGGTTCACGCCGCATTTTCGCCGGATCACGCTGGCGTGCGCCGCATCGCTCTTGAGCACGACATGGTCGCCTCCGACGGAAAAGTTGTTCGCATCCGCCACCAAGGGTTCATGCGCGCCGCACTCGATGGCGCGCCGCTTCGCCTCACTTGTATTACTCAGATCGCGCCGTCAGCGGCAGAAAGTCACGACGCCGGGTCGCGGGAAGCCATAACGGCCGCGGTCCAGGCGCAATCTGAAACATTGCGGACTTTGAGTAATGAACTTTCCTGCACCATCGGCGAGGAAGTTCATTCTGCCGACCTGCCGCAGATGCTCCGACTGCTAGCAGAGCGCGCTTCGGCGATTGAGTCCGGGGTTGATGATCTTGCGCACTCTCGCCACGCCGCCGAAAGCGCCAATCTCGCCAAGTCGCAGTTCTTGGCCAATATGAGCCACGAATTGCGGACCCCGCTCAATGCGATCATCGGCTACGCGGAAATGCTGCAGGAAGACGCAGCTAGCGACGACAACGACGTGGCCGTGCAGGATCTCGGCCGCATTCTCGTCGCCGCAAGACATCTCCTCTCCTTGATCAATGAAATCCTCGATCTTTCGAAAATCGAAGCGGGTCGAGTGGACGTGGCTCCAACGAGCTTCGATCCGGTGGAGATGCTGGAAAGCATGATCGAGACCGTTCGCCCCATCGCCGAGCAGAATCACAACACGATCAACATCGTCAACGCTCCGCTGACGGGGCTCGCGCACACGGACGCCCTCAAACTCCGCCAGTGCATGCTCAACCTGCTTTCGAACGCCTGCAAGTTTACGCGCCACGGCGCCGTCGAAATCGCACTCGAATGCAAACCCTACAACGGCGTCGAACAACTGTTCATCACCGTGCGCGACACCGGCATCGGCATGTCGAATGAACACCTTTCCCGGCTCTTCCAGCCATTTGTGCAAGCCGATCCGTCAATCACCCAGCAATATGGCGGCACGGGCCTTGGTCTCACCATTACACGCCGCTTGGCGCAGTTGCTTGGCGGCGACATCACCGTGCGCAGCAGACTCGCGGAGGGCTCCGCGTTTACCCTCCACGTGCCAGTCAACTTCGCAGACGCAGCCAACGCGCTCGGTGCGGCAGCGGCCATCGACGCGGTGCAGGGCTCAGAGGACGCTCCGCTCATCATCGTCATTGAAGACGAACCCGACGCGCGCGAGCTCGCCGCGCGCGCACTCACACGCGCTGGCTTTGCCGTCCAGGGCGTCGGCGGTGGCGAAGCTGGTCTTGCACTGGCGCGCACGAAGGCGCCGGCGCTCGTGCTTCTCGACATCTTCCTGCCTGACCGCTCAGGCTGGCGCGTGTTGCAGAGCCTGAAGCAAGACCCAAAGACCCGAGACATCCCGGTAGTCGTGCTCTCGGTGAACGAAGATCGCGCGCATGCCATCGCCCTCGGCGCCGCCGAGCACATGGTAAAGCCCGCCGATCGCGACGTGCT
>JACQAC010000213.1 GCA_016195245.1 Pseudomonadota bacterium | reverse complement strand
CTCGCCGCCCACGAGCATGCGGAAGCTGGCGACGATGTTGCGCCCGATCGAGCGGCCGCGCACGACGTTGCCGCGCGCGACGCCGAGGTTCTGCGCGATCGTGCGGCCCGGCACGTCGAACGTGGTCGAGAGGATCATCGCTGCACATCCTTATAGCGTTGCCGATTTTCGTCGGTGGTCTGATCGGAAATCACACGAATCACAATCCACACGACGCCCACAAGCATCATGAAGACGCCGGCGCATGCGCCCAACATGAGCGCGATGCCGCCAATAACGCCCATGGCAACACCCGCGAGTCCGCCCGAGAGCGCGGCGGTGAAGGCCGTGCCGACGCCGAGAAACCAGGTGAGGGCGAGCAGGCCAAGGCCGATGCAGAGGCACAGCATGGCGTTGTTGGAGCGGCGTTCGGGGTTGGGCGGTTCGGTGGTCATGTGCGAATGATAATGGTGCGCCGGGTAAGAGTCGAACACACACTGGCGGACTTCAATTCGGACGCTCTGCGTCTTCATCACCGCCTGTCCATCCCTCGAAAACAACGAACCTTTGAACGTCCCAAATGCCGTCTGACACGGCTTGAATCATAGCACGCGCGCCTTGCGCCAATTTCAGAACGACGGAAACATCAGGAGAGCCCCAATCTCCGAGATGTAGATTCGCAACCGGACCTAACAGTCGTCGAATTTCGCCTATGTGAACGTCGAGCTCGGTGCAAACGGCAACGGCTGTCGCCGGCGCAGTCATAAGGCCTCCCGGCGTTGGAGCGCTGACGGCCAAGCGCACAACGAACCCCTCGCCATCGGAGCGGTAGGGCAAGAGATCGAAGCGCCAACCATCGGGACACACGACGCGATGCTCGAAGAACTGCGGCATGGCCTTGAGCGGAATCTTCTCGTGGCGCCACTTCGTCATGTCCGGTCTGTCGGGTTCCACGATCCTCGACATCAGTTTTGCGCCTAGACCGCCTCGTAATAGGCGACGCCGTCGCGCATGACGCGTTTCGCAAGACCGCGCCCGACAAGGCAGTTGGCGTGTGCGATGGCTTCGCCGGTGGCCATGCCGATGAGGTCGCCGCCAATCTTGCGCGCGAAGAGCGCGCCGAACAGATCCACTGCGCGGCGCGGTTCTTGGTCGAGACGTTTCAGGATGCGCGCCAGCGAGCGTTCGTGGCCATCGACAAGATTGTTGAGGCGATCGTGGAGGCCTTCGAAGGGTTCGTTGTGCGATGGCAAGGTCAGCACGTCGGCGGGAATGGCGCCACGCAATTTGTGGCAGGAATTGATCCAGTCGGCGAGTGGATCGCCGTCCGGTTCGGTTGGAAAGACTGAAACGTTTGACGAGATGCGCGGCAGCACTTGGTCGCCGGAGATGAAGAGTTTCAGCTCCGGTTGCCAGAGGCAAACGTGTTCGGGCGAATGGCCATTGCCGGTGATGACGCGCCACTCGCGGCCATTGATATTGACGATGTCGCCGTCGCTGACGCGATGATAGGCGTCGGGCATGCGCGAGACGGCTTTGCCGAAACCGCCGAAGCGCACTTTGTACGAGTCGAGCGCGTCTTCATCCCAGCCGGCGGCGCGGTAGAATTTGACGCCCTCTTCCGGCGCTTCGCGGCCAGTATCGGCGACGAGCATACGGCCGGTAATGTATTCGAGGCGGCTCATCCAGAACTCGGCGTCGAACTTGCGGCATATCCAACCGGCGAGACCCATGTGATCAGGGTGCATATGCGTGCAGATCACGCGCTTGACGGAGCGGCCTTGCAAATTGGCTTCGAAGATGGCGCGCCAATGTTCGCGCGATTGCTCCATGGCGACGCCGGTGTCGATGACCGTCCAGCCGTCGCCGTCTTCGAGCAGCCAGAGATTGATCCATTTGAGCGCGAACGGCAGCGGCATGCGAATCCAGCGCACGCCGGGCGCGATCTCGCGCGCGATGCCGGCTTCGGGCGGCTCGCCGAGCGGATAGATGAGCGACGGCCGCGCGGGGCGGTCGGGGGTGACTTCATCTTCGAGGCCGTCCATGGACATGGGAGTCAGCGTAGCTGCGATAGCGGCGAAGGCAAATCAGGAGCGCGGGCGTCCCGCCCGCTCTTGTTTCTATGGGACGCAGTAAGCCAAGTTGGCTTTTCGCCCACATTAAACGAAGAGCGGGCGGGACGCCCGCGCTCCGGCGTGCCGCTACGCCAGGCCCAGCGCGCGCGGCACGGCCATCGTGTCGAAGTATGGGCGTTCGCAGACGATCTTGTCGCTGCCCGGCGCGAATTCGAAGCTGGCGGCCATGCGGATGCGGAAGGGTTTGCCGGTGGGTTCGACGACGCGATCGCCGAGGCGCAGCGGGCCGGAGTGGGTGCCGGTGAGCCAGAACTCGACCAGCACTGTGTTGTCGCTATGGGCGATGGCGATGATCTCGTTAGCTTGATCCGGGAACGGCGTGCGCGACAGCGCGAAATAGCGGCGGACAGCGGCTTCGCCGTCGAACACGGCGCCACTGCCATGCATTTCGTAGCGCGGATGCTCAAACGTCGCGATCACCGCGTCCCAATCGTGTATGACCTCAAGCGCCATGTGATCGCGCACGGTTTGGAGGCGGCGTTCGGCGAGATCGTTCACTAATTGTCACCTCTCGAGATGTTATCTGGCAATTGCACACCATCGAGAAAGTCCGGCAATTCGTAGGAACAAGCGGCGCGTCCGTTGTGCCACACGCCAGCCTCCACCTGGTCAACCAGATTGCCAGGTAGCACGCCAGATGCTCTCGCTGCACTGAGATCCGGGGCATCTATGCGGAACGTTGGTATGGATGTTGAACTCGATCGATCCGCGTTCTGCTCTTCAGTTGACAGCGTAATGTCCCCCAGATGCAGGACCTTCCCTGGCTCAACGCGGACAACTATCGTCGAAAAACAGTATTGAGTTACGCCGCGTGGGCTGAACTGCTCGTCGAGCGCATATGTTCCGGCTGGCACTGAAAACGCCAGATATTTTCTCGGGAATTCGCCAGCACTATTCGCCGCTGCTCCGCTGCCCCAAAACGCCCGGGCTGCGAAGATAGGTTCGCGTTCCTGCGATCCGAAGTAACCATTCACATGAACTGGGGCCGGACGTCCGCTTTCAGCATCTATCCGCCGAAATATCACGCTGTGTTCTCCTCGCATATCGCCCAAGCGCCTTAGCGAGATCACAACGATCGCATGATCCAATGGAACGGCAAAGGGAGCGTTGCGGCGGAGCGGATCGATAACCAAGAAATCAATATTCCCGGCAGCTTCAACGTCCTGGTTCAAGTTCGGTTGAGAAACGTGTTCGTCTCCGCGCCCACTCCAAAAATCATTTGCCCAAACTCTACCGATCACGCCAACGGGCGGAGTTTGGGCGCCCGCGAGCGCCTCGCGTTCACCTTCGTCCATTTGCGCAAGCCTGGCGTTGAACTCAGCTTGGGTTTGATTTGCCACGTCGATCCGCCGGAAGCCTTTCCAAATCATGCAACCATCAACAAATCCCGCGGCCCGGCCGCTCGCCAATCCCTCCAGCATCATTTCGCCGAAAAAGTTAGGATTATAGCGCTCGGATACAGACAAATTTTGAACCAGTTCACCACAGGCGCGCTGAGCCTGATCGCGTTCAGCGGCCGACGCGCCTGGTCGATTATAAAACCACGCCGCACGTCGCGGATCCAGGTCGCCCCCTCGCACCGGATGGGCGAGCGCTAAATCACTGAATACAAGTGAAGTCAGCAACCAGCAAAGCAGTGCTCGCGATACCGGTGCGTTCATGATTGCCCCCACAAACGTAATCCTGCGTTCGAACATTGAATGACATGCTCGCACTTGCAAGCTTTGCGTGCGCGCTCGGGCCAACTTTCATGCTCCTAGATACCTACTCCCGCTCTCAGTGCCGCCAAGCCAATCTGAATCGTAGACAGCCGCGCAGGCGCACGCGCTAGAACCGCTTCTGCGTAATAAGCGAAGAGCGCGGTTTGTTCGGCGATGATTTCCTTGGTCATCGCGGCTTGTGATTGCGCGTTGGCGATGCCGCGCGCGAGATAGAGGCCGCTGGCGACGTCGCCTGCCAGCATCAGATATTCGAAGGCGCCGACGAGTGCGTCGTCTCGCGTGGCGCTGAGCATGTATGTGGTAGCTTCTTCGAGCGCATCGGCAGCGATGACGAGCCGGGCGCTCCCCGCCTTCTTTAAGGCAGCACCCGCTTCGCGCGCATCGGCGATCAGAGCGTGCATAGTCTCGCCACGGTCGCTGAGCAGTTTGCGGCCGTAGAGGTCGATGGCCTGGATGCCGTTGGTGCCTTCGTAGATCGGGGCGATGCGGGCGTCGCGATAGAATTGCGCGGCGCCGCCCTCCTCGACGAAACCCATGCCGCCATGCACCTGCACGCCGAGGCTAGCGGCTTCGACGCCGAGTTCGGTGCACCAGGCTTTGGCGAGCGGCGTGAGTAGATCTTCGCGCTTTTTGTCGCCGCCGTCAGCGGCGACGGCGGTGGCGTAGCAGATGGCGCGGCCGGCTTGGATTTTGGCGCGCATATGCGTGAGCATGCGGCGCACGTCTGGGTGTTGGATGATGAGCGCGCCGCCTTGCTTGCGCTCCTGCGCGTAGGCGAGCGCTTTTTGATAGGCGGCTTCGGCGACGGCGACGCCTTGCAGGCCCACATTGAGGCGCGCAGCGTTCATCATCGTGAACATGGCGGCGAGGCCTTTGTTCTCCTCGCCGATCAACCAACCCGTCGCGCCTTCGTAAGCCATCGTGCAGGTCGGCGAGGCGTGGATGCCCATCTTCTCTTCAAGACCAATGCAACGAACGGCGTTGCGAGCGCCATCTTCGCCTTTGATCTTCGGCACGATGAACATCGAGATGCCCTTCGAGCCAGCCGGGGCGCCTTCGATGCGGGCGAGCACGAGGTGGATGATGTTGTCGGCGAGATCGTGCTCGCCCCAGGTGATGAAGATTTTCTGGCCGGTGATGGCGTACGAACCATCGGCTTGCGGGACGGCTTTAGTGGTGAGCGCGCCGAGATCGGAGCCCGCTTGCGGCTCAGTGAGATTCATCGTGCCGGTCCATTCGCCGGAGATGAGCTTTTCGAGATAAAGCGCCTTCTGATCCGGCGCGCCGTGCTGTTCGATGGCTTCAATGGCGCCGAGTGTGAGCATCGGCAGGAGGCCGAAGCTCATATTAGCGGAGTGGATCATCTCGAACACGGCAAGTGCGACGGCGCGCGGTAGATGCTGGCCACCGTACGCCGCATCGGCGGCAAGGCCCTGCCAGCCGGCATCCCTGAACGCGATGTAAGCTTGCTTGAAGCCGGGCGCGGCCGTGACGATACTGTCTTTCAGCGTGACGCCAGCCTGATCGCCGCTGCGATTGATGGGCGCGAGGGTTTCGGAGGCGAGTGCGCCAGCGCCGTCGAGAATGGCCTCGAGCAAATCGGGGTCGATGTCGCTAAAGCGGGATTTCAGCGACCAAAGCCCGGCGCAGGCTTCGAGCGCGAAGCGTATGTCTCCCACTGGTGCGCGATAACCCATGCTCACGGTCTCCAACGCCGGTCTTAAAGTCTT
>JACQAC010000212.1 GCA_016195245.1 Pseudomonadota bacterium | reverse complement strand
GCCAAGCGCCCATAGGGCGGCATGCCCGCCGCTTCGCGCTCTTGCGCTTCCGCCGTCATGAACGCGTCGCGATCCTGCGCCGCCAGCGCCTGCATCACCGGCTCGTGCGGCGCGTACGTTTGAATGAGCGCGCGTCCCTTCTTCACGTGTCGCCCCGCGCGGCCCGCCACCTGGCTGATCAGCTGAAACGTCCGCTCGCCGGCGCGCAGATCGCCGCCCTTCAAGCCAGAATCAGCATCGACCACGCCCACGAACGTGAGGTTCGGGAAGTTGTGACCCTTGGCGACAATCTGGGTGCCGATCAAAATATCGATCTCGCTGGCCTCCATGCGCGTCACCAGATCCCGCACGGCTTCGCCGCTTGGCGTGGTATCGGATGAGAAAATCTCGATGCGCGCATTCGGGAAGAGCGTGCTCACCTCTTCGTGCACGCGCTCCACCCCCGGCCCGATCGAGGTGAACGAATCCGGCGTCAGACATTCCGGACACGCCTTCGGCTTCGGGATGGAGAAGCCGGTCAAGTGACACACCAGCCGCCCCGAATAGCGGTGTTCGACCAACCAGCTTTCCGTCTCCGGCGATTTCATCCGGTGCCCGCACACGCGGCACAACGTGAGTGGCGCGTAGCCGCGGCGGTTCATGTAAAAGAGAGATTGCTCGCCGCGCGACAGCGCCTCCGCGCACGCCGTTACCAATTTCGGCGACAGCCAGCGATTTTTATCAGGCGGCGGATCGAGCTTCAGATCGATCAGCTCGACATCCGGCAATTCCGCTTCCGCGTGCCGCACTGGCAACTTCACATGCGCATAGCGCCCGGCTTGCGCATTCACCAACGTCTCCAGCGACGGCGTCGCACTCGCCAGAATGATGTTGCACGCGCCCATCTTGGCGCGCGCCACCGCCAGATCGCGCGCCTGATAAATCACGCCCTCTTCCTGTTTGTAGGACGGATCGTGCTCTTCATCGATGACGATCAGCCGCAAATCCTTGAACGGCAGAAACAACGCCGAGCGCGCGCCCACCACCAAGCGCGCACGCCCCGCCGCCACTTCGCGCCACGCACGCCGCCGCGCTTTGTGACCAATCGCCGAGTGCCACTCCACCGGCTCAACACCGAAGCGCGCCTTGAAGCGCGCCATCGCCGCTTGCGTCAGCGCGATTTCCGGGATCAGCACGAGCACTTGTGCGCCCGGCGTCTTCAGAGCCTCGGCAGCCGCTTCGAGATAAACTTCCGTCTTGCCCGAACCCGTCACGCCATCGAGCAGCGACACATGAAACCCGCCCGCGCGCACGGAGGCGCAGATTTGATCCGCCGCCGCGCGCTGGATGTCTGAGAGTCTCTTCCCCCCTCTCCCTTGTGGAGAGGGGGCAGGGGGTGAGGGGCTATCAGAACGGGACGCAGCAGGTGAAGTTGCCGCGGTGCGCGTTTCACCATTGACGCCCAATCCGGAACGCCCCTCATCCCCTGACCCCTTCTCCGCAAGGGAGAAGGGGAAGTCCAACACCGGCTCCTCAAACGGCGGATCCTCACTCATCTCCACGCGCTCCAGCGCGCCGCAATCGATCAGCCCCTTCACCACCGCCGACGACACTTCCGCGCGTCGCGACAATTCCGCCGCGCTCACCATTTCCTTCTCCGCCTCGCGCATCACCCGCGTGCGCGCATCGGTCATCTTCGGCAGCGCATTGCCGCTCGGCCGCACCACACTGAACGTCGGCGGATCGAGCAGCGCTTCCGGCGAGCGCACCACCATGCGCAACAGATCGCCAGGCGGGCGCACCAGATAGCGCGCCGCCCAATCCAGAAACTGCCGCGACAGTTCCGGCACGAGCGGCCCCGGCAACACTTCGTTGATGGCTTTCAGATTGGCCGCGCCCGGATTGTTGTGCTCGACCGCCCACACCACGCCGCGCACCAAGCGCGTGCCGATCGGCGCAATCACATGCGCGCCCGGCTGCAAGCCCATGCTCGACGCCGCGCGATAATCGAACGGCTCCGGCAGCGGCAACGGAAACAACACCGCGACTTTATCGAGAGTCTCGGCCTCGTAGACCGCGCCCTCTTCCGCCACCGCAAACAACGGCCCCGCCGGCAAAGCGGCGCGCTGTCCCTTCAGCGCCTGAAGCGCACGACGGCGGGCGGTGGGGTTCATTCGGAGTGAATCTAGGGAGTCCTGAGATTCGGCGGAAGCGGTCAGATGCGGATTGCGGCACCCATAAGCAACCACATGGTTCACCCAACGACTTAGTGTCGGGGTTCAGCCGTGAATTCGAGCGATCCCAAGACGGCCGCTAGGCTCGCGCGCTCAGCGTCATTGAACGGAGGCGCTCCACCACATCCGACGATAACGCTAGTGGCGCTAGCGCCCGTCGCGACCACAAAGAGTCGTAAATCCATCTCAAGTGGTCCAGTGTTTTGGTCAAACGACACGACCGGCATCTCACCCAAGCGATCATGGCGGATGTTCAGAGCGCCCGGAAACATACGGGTGACATCCGCGTCCCCGAGTTGTTCGAGACGGGCATTGGCTGCCGCTTGAGACGCGCCGGCCACCGGGCGTTCCGTGACCTTGCACAGCAAGACCGGGGAGCCTGAGACTTGGTCTCGATGAAATTCCAGACTCAGAACTTCCCCGGTGATCGGATTCTGCGGCTGAACAGGAGTCCAACCCGAATAACGCAAAGTGAATCTTCCGGTTGGGTCCAACCATTCGCCCCGAGGGGCAGCTGCTGGCATCGGCTGGATATTCGCGCGCTGCAGCATTGTCAGTGAATTCAGCACCGCGTTCATGTTGACGCGCTCGTCGCTCGTGAGCGGTGTGGGTGCTGTGCAACTCACGAAATACATCGAGAACCCACTTTGCTCTGGAAGAGCGAACGCTCGTGTAATTACGTCCGACCCATTGTCTTGACCTGTTAAACTCAGCACTGCCACAGCACCGATCATCGTCACCGAGGGCGACAGGTGCGCAGATCTGCTGTTTCGCTCCAAGTTGTCAGCAGTTCCGCCTATTTGTTGGTTCGCCTGTTCTTGAGTCCAGCCACCTGCGCCCGACTGCGGACGCGATCTTACGCTGCACATCGGTACGCGCCCGTCGTGCGCGTCATTTCGAAGGAGAAAGAGCATGAAATCGGAGCCGTTTTGAACAGCGGTCCATCCATTGGCGCGGTAGCTCAATCCGAATCGACCTCCGGATTCGCGCCAATCCAGCCTTGGCTCGTCAGCGCTTGACGTTTGCCCGACGGCAACGTTCGGCGCGAGCATGGCTAGTAAGGCGCACGCGGACGCCATCAGCGTTGCACCAACCATGGTGAGGACACGCTCCTTGGCCATTTTCGTGAATCCCCGCAGTCGACCGAGACGCATTGTCGTTAAGCTAACCACACGAGAAGACGTCGCGACAAGCTGGCGTTTGTTCGGTGAGCGCTGGCGTCGATAAGTAGCACTGGTTGGCCCGCTTTTGAGACCGAAGTGGCCGCTCGCAAGCTCGAATTGGTGGATGAACGCGCGCCAATTCAGCTGAGTCGCTCCTGGGACCGAGGGCGTCTCGCCCGCTCTTTTTCCTGCACAATCAACGTGCGGGCTGGAAGCCCGCGTTCCAAATTAGGGGGAAACGCGGCGCGCAATTCGACCGGTCCAAAACCCGCTTACACTCTCCTCGTCTCCTGTCGGGAGGTTGAAGGTACAGCAATCGTCAGCTCAGGAGATGTGGAGTGAACGTGATGCGGAAGATGATCGTGAGGTTGGAAACCGCTGCTTCGGTGAGAACAAAGAAAGCCGAAGGTCCTCGAAACGCATGCTGGCGTTTCGGTGCACGTCCGCCGGAAATGGAGATTGGGCGCTAAGGAGGAACGGATACCCAGCGTCACAAGGATCGGTCGGGAGGCAATCCCGCTTGGCGAACAGTGAGCGCCGGTCTTTATCGAAGCTGCTTCAGTTATCGAAGCAGCGGAGACTTGTCTGCCCTAACGCATGGCCCCCGGGATTCGGTAGCAACGCCTCTAAGTCTCCACCGGCCGCACAACAGTCCACGCAGGGCGCGCCTTAGGCACAACCCTCACTACTTCTCTTCTGCGCAAGCTTAGTGCGCGCCCTGCTCCCCCACTTTTTTGAGAGCACCGTTGGTCTTGGTGTTTCCTATCGCGGAAATGCAGACGATGACGCTTGCCTCCACGCTTCCCGGCCAAGTCGCGCGCAGCGCGGCGCTGAGCCGGGATCCATTGAAGTCACAAGCTGGAACGGCTGGAGTAACGCTGAGAAATGGATCCCGGGTCTCGCTGCGCTCGCCCGGGAAACGTTGGCCAGCTCCAAAGCGTGAATTCCGCGTTCACGTTTGCCGCATAGGATCAGCACATGTCCACCGCCTCCGCCCTGCACGCTCGATGGATCGCGCACCTGCGCGATGAGCGGCGCTTTGCGGCCAATTCCGTGGAAGCTTACGAACGCGACGTCGAAGCCTTCCTCGATTTCCTGCAGGGCCATCTCGGCGGCGAACCCAGCAGCAAAGACCTGGCAGAACTCGAGCCGCGCGATCTGCGGGCTTATCTCGCGCATCGCCGGCAAGGGCCGGACGCACTCTCCGATCGCTCCGTATCGCGCGCACTAGCGGCCATTCGCAGCTTTTTTCGCTATCTCGAACGCCGCCATGGGCTTGCAAATCCACGTTTAGCGTTGGTGCGTGGGCCAAAACTCAAGCGCACGCTGCCGCGGCCCGTCTCGGAGAAAGCCGCGCGCGATCTCATCGCCGACGCACACGCCTCCGCCTCCCAAGACTGGATCGGCGCGCGTGATGCAGCGCTGGTGACGTTGCTCTACGCCTCCGGCCTTCGCATCAGCGAAGCGCTTTGGCTCACCGGCGCAGATCGCCCGCTGCCGGAAACGCTGCGTATCACCGGCAAGGGCGGCAAGCAGCGGCTCGTCCCCATGCTGGGCGCCGCGCGCGACGCCATTGAGCGCTATGCGGCGCTCTGTCCACACGCGCTCACACGCGACGACGCCCTCTTCCGCGGCGTACGCGGCGGCCCGCTCTCACCACGCGATGCGCAAGCTCTGATGGAGCGTCTGCGTGCGCGCTTGGGGTTGCCCTCATCGGCGACGCCGCACGCTTTGCGGCACTCGTTCGCGACGCATTTGTTAGCGAATGGCGGCGACCTGCGCGCGATCCAGGAGCTCCTGGGACACGAATCACTTTCGACGACTCAGACCTATGCGAGCGTCGAGACACAAAAAATTTTGCAATCGTATCGTCGCGCGCATCCGCGCTCGTGACCAAATTCGCCCGTGCGCATTCGGCTACGCGCCTTGAAAACTAAGGCCAAGCGCGGAGTCACAGCGCACAACTTTTTACAACAACGCACGCGCGCGAAAAATCACGTCGCTGTTTTCACAGCAATATTTTGCAAACTAAATTCGACGAAAACCATGTCCCGGAGAGTCAAACAACTCCCATCCAACCCAGACCACACTTGTTAATGAGGAAACGACAATGGCTAAGAAGATGAAGAAGGCTGCGGCCAAGAAAGCTCCGAAGGCGCGCAAGGCTCGCAAGGCCGTTCGCAAGACCGCCAAGAAGACTGCGAAGAAGGCCGTTCGCCGCAAGACTGCGAAGCGCAAGACAAAGAAGATGGCTCGCTAAAAGCCAAAGGCAGAGGGGGACGCTGGATCAGCTGTCCCCCTCCGCCGTTTCGGGCACAAGAGAAAAGGATCAGATGCGCTCACCGATCATACGAAGCCCACGCTCTCGCATATAACGCCGCCGCTTGATCGCCCGCATCCACAAACGATGACCCGCCCGCCGCTCGCAACGAGCGGCGTTTTCATTTCCTTAAGCCGCCGCTTGCCGCGCCCAGCGCGCAACGCCGGGATACGGCGCCTCGAACGTATCCGCGAAGCCCGACTTCGCCAGCGTATGGGCGGCATTCACGTCCTCCGCATCCAGATGCGCGATCACCCGCTTGGCGCCGTTGGCAAGACCCCATTGCGAGAGCGCGCGCACCGCCTCGCCGCCGAAGCCTTGACCGCGAAACTCAGGCTGCAAGCCAAACGCCAGCTCGACATCGCCCTCCTCATCGGGCCGGCCGATCAGCGCAGCGATCCCAATCAGCCGCGGCGGCGCGCGCTCGCCGCCATTGGCGAGCAACGCCCAGCCGTACCAACCCTGCCCATCAGGATCGTGTGAAAGATTCTTGCGCGCCCATTCGAACGCCTCTGTCTCAAAGGGCGCCGGCGGCCAGATCGGTTCGTGCGTCACCGCCAAGGCGTTGAAAAATGTGGTCCGGCTTTCCGCCTGTAGAATGGCTAGATCGATATCCAGCGCCAGCATCGCCAAGCGCTGCGTTGTCAGCATGAGCATGCGTATCCCCTCGCTCGTCCGCGCAAGCATTCAGCCCAATTCACGCGCGTGTGAAAAGTGAGGATTCGTCAATACTCACCGAAGCGGCAGTTCACACCACCTTCGGCCGGCTCTCATGCATGGCGAGCAGCAGCCCGGAAGCAATGAGCACCGGAATGATCGCGGCCAACGCCCAACCCGACACCGAGATGCCCGTCGCCGACACCCACGACATCGTAATGACCGCCTGCCCCAAATTCACAAAAAGCCCCGCGCGCGTACGGCGGCGGAAATTCTTGCGCGTGCCGGGCTTCTGGTACCAGATGGCGATCAGACACACCGAGACGATCGCGCCGGCGCCTCCGAGCATCAGCCAAAATCCAGCCCATGGCGCCGCCAGCGACGCAATGATAGCCGGCGCCGCCAGCAACAGGATCACAGGTGCGGCGGCGGCGATCGCCTTGGCGCGATGAAGCTGATCGCGCGTCACCGGCGCGCCAGCGATGAGGTCCGGTGCGTCCTCAGCCGATACGGTAATCCACGCGAGGCTCGCCGCCAAAGTGGTGGCGATCAGCACGAACGCCGCGGCAAAGCCCGGCAGCGCATATTGCTGCAAGCCCTCGCGCTGAAAGCGCGTGCCAAAGATGAAGAAGAGCGGGATGAAATAGAGGATCGGCAACAAGATTTGAGAGAGCAGCAACGGATCCCGCAGAATGAGTCGCCATTCCTTGCGCACCAGAGAAACATTGACGCCGCCACGCGTCTCCCGCACGCGCGCATCGACCTTGCGCCGTCCGCCGCCGACGCCAGCAATCGCGCTGGCGTTGGCGATGAAGCGCCCCGAGAACCACCAGACGGCAATGAGATAGACACTCAGCGATACGCCGATCCATACCGCAAACTCGAGCGGACGCCCGAACGCCGCCCGTGCTGGAATGGAGAGCGGGCTCGTCGCATCGCCGAGAACCGGCAGGAGCCGCGTCAACACGGCGCGATACACCTGCGCGCGCTCGGCGGCAGGGACATAATTCTGACTCTGAATGGCGAGGAAGAATGCTGCTCCGATCAAGCTGGCCAGAATCTGCGCGGCCACACGCGTGGTGCGTGGACCCAGTGTGCGGAAGAGCAATTGCGCCAACACCAGCGCCAACCCGGTCGCAAACAGCGCCAGCGCCAACACGGTCGGCAGAAAGTCCATCCATTGCCAGCCGCAAAACAGCGGTAACCAGACAAACACGGCGCCAGCGAGCGCCAAATAGAGCGTTCCCACGTTGATGGCGATCGCCGCCATGCGCACCAAGAGAATACGCCACGGTGGCAGCGGCGAAGCCAACAGCAGATCTATGTCGCCGCGCTGATAGAGCGCTTCGGTGATCAGCATCAAAGCTTGCGCCACCATGAAGCTCATCAGCAGCAGGAAGATGCCGCCGACCACCGTGAGCGGGATCGGACCAAGGTCTGGCTTCACATCGGCAATGCCGCGCGCGACCCAGTAGCCGCCCCAAAGCAGCAGGACGAGCAGAACTATGCGCAGCCCGATGCGAACTGGGCCCGCGGTGCGCGCGAGGAAGTTGCGCCATGTGAGACGCAATTCGTGGCCCAACAGCCAAAGGACGCCGCCCGGCTTGAACATCAAGCGCTCGCTGCAGCTGGCGCCTGCGCAGCCGTGGCGCCGACCAGCTGCAAGTAAACGTCCTCAAGGCTGGTGGTGGCCGCATCCCCTGCCCGGCCGCGCAGTTCGGCGAGCGTGCCCTCAGCCAACAAGCGCCCGCCTTGGATGATGCCGATGCGATCGGCGACGCGCTCGGCGACATCCAAAATGTGCGTAGTGAGAATGATGGTGCCGCCCGCCTTGGCGCGTTGTTGCAACAGGTCCTTCACCTGCCGCGCAATCGCTGCGTCGAGACCGGTGAGCGGTTCGTCCAGCATCAGCAGCTTCGGATCGTGGATCAGCGCGCCCGCCAGCGCAGTCTTCTGCTTCATGCCGCGCGAGAAACCCTCGGTGCGTTCGTTGCGATTGTCCCAAAGATCGAGGAAGCGCAGCAGCTGCTCGGCGCGCTGACGCGCCGTCTTCACATCGACGCCCCACAGTCCGGCAATGAATTCGAGATACTCCCACGCCGTGAGCTTGTCATAGAGCGCCGGCTCATCGGGCTGCCACGCCATGACCTGCTTGGCGGCGATCGGATCGGCGAGCAAGTCGATGCCATAGACGGTGATTGAACCCGCATCCGGCTTCAGCAATCCCGCCACCATGCGCAGCGTCGTCGTCTTCCCCGCGCCGTTCGGCCCGAGCAGTCCGTACAATTCGCCGGCGCGCACCGTGAGATCGAGATTGTTGACGGCGACCTTGTCGCCAAATTTTTTTGTGAGGCCGTGGAGAGTTAGCGCGTCAGTCATGGTCCTTCAACATCCCCTTCGACCAGGTTTCAACGACCCGCTCTCTACTCACAATTTCGTCTTCGTTACGCTGCGCTTCAAGATTCAATTCCTCCACGGGAACGAGTTCACAGCTAACAAAACTCTTGTTCTGATAGAGAGTGAGCGATGCGATTTCGTCCGCGAAGATGCCGCGCAGGGCGTACTCGGCGTCGGTCAATTCCTTCACTTGCAGTATGGCATTGTTCAAGAAAACCGACGCGCCCTCATCATTTGTGCAGACGCCAGCACGCCCGAAATCGTTCTCCCAAATGAGATTGACATCAAACCAGCAACCAGGCGTCGGGAAGCTTTGCGACAACTTTCTGAGTAGTCGCAGTCGGTCCTCGGCCCCTACCGCACTCACGCTTGCATCGTCCAGCTGTCGACACCTTTAGCCGCCTCGCGCACGGCTTCGCTCATCGTTGGGTGTGCGTGGCAGGTGCGAGCGATGTCTTCAGCGCTAGCGCCGAATTCCATGGCGACGCAAGCCTCGCCGATCATCTCGCCGACGCCTGAGCCGATCATGTGTACGCCAACCACCTTCTTGGTCGCGGTTTCTTCCAGCACTTTGACCATGCCTTCGGTCTCGTGATTGGTGCGGGCGCGCGAGTTGGCCATCATCGGGAATTTGCCGACTTTGTAGCCGATGCCAGCGTCCTTCAGCTCTTCCTCGGTCTTGCCGACGCCGGCGACTTCCGGATCGGTGTACACAACGCCCGGAATGATCGCGTAATTCACGTGGCCCCATTGGCCGGCAATCATTTGCGCGACCGCGATGCCCTCTTCCTCGGCCTTGTGCGCCAGCATCGCGCCGGTTGTGCAATCGCCGATGACGTAGACGCCTTCAACATTGGTTTTGAGATGGTCGTTGATCACGAAGCCCTTCGGATCGACCTTCACGCCAATGGTATCGAGGCCAAGGTTGGCGGTGACCGGCTTGCGGCCAATGGAGACAAGTACAACGTCGGCCTCGAGCGTGCGGCCCTGCCCGCCCTTCGCCGGTTCGATCGAAACTTCTACGCCGCTGCGCGTCTTCTCGACGGCCGTGACCTTCTGGCCGAGCTCGAACACCATGCCTTGCTTCTTCAGGATGCGCTGAAACGCGGTGGCGATTTCGCCGTCCATGGTGGGCGTGATGCGGTCGAGGAATTCCACCACCGTCACTTGCGCGCCAAGCCGGCGCCACACCGAACCCAACTCCAACCCGATATAGCCGGCGCCGACCACGATCAGCTTTTCCGGCGCTTTGCTCAGCGACAGCGCGCCGGTTGAGGAGACAACGCGCTCTTCGTCAATGTCCACGCCCGGCAAGCCCATCGGCTCTGAGCCCGTGGCGATGACGATGTTCTTGGTTTCGAGCGCCTGTTTCGATCCGTTGGCGTCGGTGACTTCGACATTGCCTTTGCCGGCGATGCGGCCCGTGCCTTTGACGTAGTCGACTTTGTTTTTCTTCATCAGGAATTCGACGCCCTTGGTGAGGCCGTCGACCGCGTCTTCCTTCTGCTTCAGCATTTGCGGCAGATCGAGCGACAGGCCTTCGATCTTCACGCCCATCGACGGAAACGTCTTGCGCGCCGCTTCGTAATAATCGCTGGCATGCAGCAGCGCCTTCGAAGGAATGCAGCCAACATTCAGGCAAGTGCCGCCGAGCTTGCCCCGTTTCTCAACGATGGCGGTCTTCAGACCAAGTTGGCCGGCGCGGATCGCGCAATTGTAGCCGCCGGGACCGCCGCCGATGATAACCAGGTCGTATGCCATGAATGCTCCGCGAAGCCGCGCAAATTTGGCGCGAACTTAGGGAGACAGGTTCGTTGGATCAATGCGCGAAAAGCGCAGGCCTGAGCGGCCCTTACGCGCCTTGGCGATCCCAGTGCGCGCGATCGGCGGCATCGACGATGAGGATGAGGAGTCCGACGAGCAGAATTGCACCCAGCAGCGCGACCTGCGCCTCTGGCGCGCCCGGTGAGGCAATCAAGGTCTGCGGCTGCAGATAGGCGTTCGGATTGATGTGCTGAACGGTGCCGACGAGGCCGCCATTCTCTTGCTGCGCCAAGGCCCAGCGCCCACCGAAACAGGCAAAGCCCAACAGCCAGGTCCAGAAGCCCTGGGTGCGGCGCATAAGGCGAATGGCGGAGATGAGAAAGAAGAGGCCTGCGCCATACAAGAGTCCAGCCTGGATCCAATTGGTGCTGCGCAGTGTTTCAATGTCACTTGGGCCCAAGACCTTCGACAAGTCGATCGGGAGATGGCCAAGCGCCACAGTCGCCACGAACGCTGCCGCGAAGCTCAGGATCACCAGGGCCAGCAGAACCAAGATTGCTGGCCAACGCAGAATGAACGTCATCGGGTTGTCCCCTCCCCGCCGTGCTCCCCCGAGCGCGGCGCAATCTATAGCCCCGCCCGGCCGAAGTCAGGCCCTTTCGCTTGATTCAACGTCCGCCCGCACCAAGGGGTTATCCCCAATGGTGCGCGGCCAGAATTAGGACCGGAGGTACGCGCGCAAACCGTTGTTCTTGCGGGCGCAGGCCGGAAGAGACAGGGGCAAACGGCATCGCCAGTGCCGAGAGACTCAGGCGCCAACCTACAGATCAAGCAGCATCCGCTCGGGGTCCTCGAGTCCTTCCTTCACACGCACCAGGAAGGTCACGGCTTCCTTGCCGTCGACGATGCGGTGGTCGTAGCTGAGCGCCAGGTACATCATGGGCCGCGCCACCACTTGCTTGTCGATCACCACCGGCCGCTCCTGGATCTTGTGCATGCCGAGGATGCCGGACTGCGGGGCATTGAGGATCGGCGTCGACATCAGCGAGCCATAGACGCCTCCGTTGGAGATTGTGAAAGTCGCGCCTTGCAGGTCTTCGAGTTTCAGGTGACCATCGCGCGCTTTGACGCCAAGTTCGCCAATCTCCTGCTCAATCTCGGCCATGGATTTGCGGTCGGCGTCGCGCACCACCGGCACGACGAGGCCGCGGTCGGTGCCGACGGCGATGCCGATGTCGTAGTAGTTCTTGTAGATGATGTCCGTGCCGTCGATCTCGGCGTTGACGTTGGGGATTTCCTTCAACGCCGCGATACACGATTTCACAAAGAAGCTCATGAAGCCGAGCTTGACGCCATGCTTCTTCTCGAAGCTGTCCTTGTACTTGGCGCGCGCCGCCATGATGGCGGACATGTCCGCCTCATTGAACGTGGTCAGCATCGCCGCGGTGTTTTGCGCTTCCTTGAGGCGGCGCGCGACGGTTTGACGGAGCCGCGTCATCGGCATGCGCTCTTCGCGCGGGCCAATGGCGCGCGGCGGTGCGGCGATGGCCGTGGATTGCAGCGTCTGGGGTGCTTGTTGCTGCGCGCCTTGCGCGCGCGCTTCGATCACCGCGAGCGCGTCGGACTTGGTGAGACGGCCGTCGCGGCCCGAGCCGCTCATGCTGGACATGTCGACGCCGCCTTCGGCGGCGATGCGTTGCACGGACGGCGGTGCCTGCTTGGCGCCGTTATCCGCGCGCGGCGCTTGAGGCAGCGCAGTCTGCATGGCGGCTTGCTTTGGTGCAGGAGGGGCGACGGCCGGTTGCGGAGCGGCTTGCGCGCCCGCGGCGCCCAGATGGCCGAGCAGCGCGCCGATCTGCACGGTCGCGCCCTGCTGCGCGACGATCTCCGTCAACACGCCCGCTTCCGGCGCGGACACTTCGACAGAGACCTTGTCAGTCTCCAACTCCACGAGCGTCTCATCCTTGCGCACCGCGTCGCCGGCCTGCTTCAGCCATTTGGCGACGGTGGCTTCGCTGACGCTTTCGCCGAGTGTCGGTACAACAATGTCAGTCATTCAAATGGTCTCTCAGGTCTCAGCCGGCTCGTCATGACTTGGTAGCGGCGGGCTATCGGATTTGGTCCAGAACACATGGTCGTTGCCGTTATTCTTTTGAACCAGACGCACCTTTGCGGGATCGAGTCCACGCATTAGTCGCGCGTTGACGCCGATCATCTTGGCGTCGGTCTGGCCCACCACTGTGAAGTGAGAAAAGCAGCCGCAGATCTTACAGTGATGCATCTCCAGCATGCGGTCGCCCCACATGTAGATGAACGTGTCGTCGGCTTCGAACTTCACATCCCGCTGCGGATAGTAGGCCCAGAGCGAGCCGTACAAGCGGCAGTGCGAGCAATTGCAATCCATCACCGACTCGGGCGTCTGCTCAACTTCGAAGCGGACGCCGCCGCAATGGCAAGACCCTTGAACCATCAGCCGAGCGCCTCATTCAAGAACGCTTCGAGCTCTTTGAGGTGCTTCGACATCAAGCCAGCGGCGGTCGACGCGGTTGCTGGGCGGCCCGCATAGCGGCCGGCTTTGGCCTTCACATTGAGCCGCTCTAGCGTCAGCTCGAGCCAGGGCTCGACAAACCACCAGCCGCCCATGTTTTTCGGCTCTTCCTGGCACCATACCAGATCCGCATTCGGGAAGCGCGAAAGCTCGTGTGAAATCGATTTCATCGGCCAGGGATAAAGCTGTTCCAGGCGCATGAGGTAGACATCGTCAATCCCGCGCTTTTCGCGTTCGTCCAGTAGATCGAAATAGACCTTGCCCGAGCACAGCACGACGCGTCGGATTTCCGAATCGCCCTTCAGCTTGGTCGTTGTGTTGCCGTTGCCGATTTGCGCGTCGTCCCAAAGCACGCGGTGGAACGACGTGCCTTCAGCCATGTCGTTGAGCGTCGAAACACACTTCTTGTGGCGCAACAAAGACTTCGGCGTAAACACGATCAACGGTTTGCGGAAATCGCGATGCATCTGTCGCCGCAGCGCGTGGAAATAGTTGGCCGGTGTCGTGCAATTGATCACCTGCATGTTGTCTTCCGCGCAGAGCTGCAGGAAGCGCTCAAGACGCGCCGACGAGTGCTCCGGGCCTTGCCCTTCATAGCCATGCGGCAGCAGCATAACCAAGCCAGACATGCGCAGCCACTTGCGCTCGCCCGACGAGATGAACTGATCAATGACCACCTGCGCGCCGTTCACGAAGTCGCCGAACTGCGCTTCCCAGAGCGTCAGCGTTTTCGGGTCCGAGAGTGAATAGCCGTACTCGAAGCCAAGCACAGCTTCTTCCGACAAGAGCGAGTCGATGACTTCGTAGTGTGCTTGGCCTTCGCGCAAATGGTTGAGCGGCGTGTAGCGCTCCTCCGTCGTCTGATCGACGAAATGCGAGTGACGCTGGCTGAATGTGCCGCGGCCAGAATCTTGGCCCGAGAGCCGCACAGGAAAGCCTTCATCAAGCAAAGTCGCGAACGCCAGATGCTCACCCAAGGCCCAGTCGATGTGGGCGCCGTCGTCAATCGCCTTGCGGCGCGCTTCAACCACCCGCGCCACGGTCTTGTGCATGTCGACACCGGCGGGAATTTCGGTGATGCGCCGGCCAAGTTCGATCAACTTGCTCTTCGCCGCAGCCGTGGCGCCACGCCGCTCGTCGTCTTCCGGCAACGAGAAGCCAGACCAAACCCCGTCGAGCCAATCGGCCTTGTTGGCCTTGAAGCTCTTGCCGCCTTCAAACTCCCGATCGAGGAAGTGCGTGAACTCGTCGGCCCAGGTTTGCGCTTCCTCGCGAGTTATCACGCCCTCGCCGGCGAGACGCTCGGCATAGATGGCAAGCGTCGAGGGCTGGTCCTTGATGCGCCGATACATGATCGGCTGCGTCATGGTTGGATCGTCGCCTTCGTTGTGACCGAAGCGGCGATAGCAGAACATATCGATGACAACGTCCTTGCCGAAGATCTGGCGATACTCGGTGGCCACCTTAGCCGCGAACGTCACGGCTTCCGGATCGTCGCCATTCACGTGGAAAATCGGCGCCTGAACCATGAGCGCCACATCGCTCGGATACGGGCTGGAACGCGAGAAATGCGGCGCGGTGGTAAAGCCGATCTGGTTGTTGATGATGAAGTGGATGGCGCCGCCGGTGCGGTAGCCGCGCAGACCCGAGAGCGCGAAGCACTCCATCACCACGCCCTGGCCCGCGAACGCCGCATCGCCGTGGATGAGCAGCGGCAAGACGCGTGCGCGCAATTCATGCAGATCTTCGTCCGCCGTCCAGCGCTGTCGCAGCGCCTGCTTGGCGCGGGCTTTGCCGAGCACGACCGGATTGACGATCTCCAGGTGACTCGGATTGGCGGTCAGCGACAGGTGGACAATGTTGCCGTCGAACACGCGATCCGACGACGCGCCCAAGTGATATTTCACATCGCCGGAGCCCAGCACGTCATCCGGCGTCGCTGAGCCGCCGCCAAACTCGTGGAAGATGGCTTGGTATGGCTTGCCCATGACCGCAGCAAGCGTGTTAAGCCGCCCCCGGTGCGCCATGCCGAGCACGATTTCATCGACGCCAAGCGCGCCGCCGCGTTTGATGATCTGCTCCATGGCCGGGATCATCGCTTCGGCGCCATCGAGCCCAAAGCGCTTGGTGCCCGGATAGCGCTTCGCCAGAAAGCGCTCGAAGGTCTCGCCTTCCATCAGCTTGCGCAAAATCGCGCGCTTACCTTCAGGCGTGAAGGTGATTTCCTTGTCCGGCCCTTCGATGCGCTCTTGGATCCAGCTCTTCTCGGCTGGATCGGTGATGTGCATGAACTCGACGCCGACCGTCGAGCAATAGGTGCGCTTCAGAAGCGTCAGCATCTGATTGACGCTGGCGCTCTCCAGACCAAGCACGCCGTCGATGAAGATCGGCCGATCGAGATCGGCGCTGCCAAAACCGTAGGTCGACGGGTCGAGTTCCGCTGGCGCATCGCGCACCTCGATGCCGAGCGGATCGAGGTTCGCCGCCAAGTGCCCGCGCGTGCGGTAAGCGCGGATCATCATCAGCGCGCGGATCGAATCGCGCGCCGATTGCTGCACGTCTTGCGCCGATGCACTGGGCAGTCGCGCCCGCGCCTTGCCTTCGAAGCGTTCGGTCAGAGCGCCCCAATTGCCGTCGAGCAGCGCCGTCAGTTCCGTCGTCTTCGGCTGCGCCAGTTCCGGCCGGTACCAAGATGGCCCCTGCACTGCGGCGCGCACGGCGCTCGGGTCGTCGCGCAGCTGCTGAAAAAAAGCGCGCCAAGAGGAATCGACCGAATTCGGGTCGTTCAGAAACTTCTCGTGCATCTCCTCCACGAAGGTCGCATTGGCGCCGTACAGGAAGCTGGTTTCGAGAAGCGCGGTATTGGGCAAGCTGCGGGCGTCATCCGCCATGATAGAGCTGACCTTTCGGCTGGGACGCGACACCTAAGATATAGGCCCCGCGCTGAAGCGGCGCCCCTTCTAAAGTGCGTCGGTTAAGGAAAGAAGGGCTGCGGCAGCGCAAGGCTGCGCATGGGTCGGTTTGGCATGCAATCGCCGTCCGCCTTGCGCAAGAACAGTTCTGTCAAACGAACAATGGGGCTATTGGCGAAGGCGCCACCGAAACGTTCTGTCCGTACCCATCTTCCAGCACGCCCTAGCCGCGCAGCAATTCGCTCATGGTGCGGCCGAGCGCGGCTGGGTGCGGCGCCACCTTGATGCCGGCCGCTTCCATAGCCGCGATTTTCGATTCCGCGTCGCCCTTGCCGCCCGAGATGATGGCGCCGGCATGACCCATGCGCCGCCCAGGCGGCGCCGTGCGGCCAGCGATGAAGCCGACGACCGGCTTCCAGCGGCCCTTCTTTCGTTCGTCGGCCAGGAATTGCGCAGCGTCTTCTTCCGCCGCGCCGCCGATCTCGCCGATCATCACGATCGACTTGGTGGCGTCATCGGCAAGGAAGCGTTCAAGCACGTCGATGAATTCCAT
>JACQAC010000211.1 GCA_016195245.1 Pseudomonadota bacterium | reverse complement strand
ATTCGCTGTTGCAAAGTGCGCTGCAGGTCAAAGCGCTGACCAAGCTTGCGGCTGCCCACGAGATGCCGGCGCTGGGTCTGACAGATAGCAACAATCTGTTTGGCGCCTTGGAATTTTCCGAAGCGGCCGCGGAAGCGGGCGTCCAGCCGATTGTTGGCATCGCGCTCGACGTGCGCGACGAAGGCGGAGTCGCCGGAACGTTGGCGCTGTTGGCGCAGAACAACGAAGGCTATTCCAATCTGATGCGCCTCTCGAGCACGGCGTTTCTGGATGTGCAGCCGCATCAGGAGCCGCACGTCTCGCTCGCCACGTTGATTGAGCACAGCGCTGGATTGCTCGCTTTGACTGGTGGAGGCGAGGGGCCTCTCGCGCAATTCCTGTCCGAGCAGCAGCACGACGCGGCGGAGGCGTTGCTGAAGAAACTTTCTGGCGCGTTCTCGAACCGACTTTATGTCGAGTTACAGCGGCACGGCGAACGCGTCGAGGCGGAGACAGAAGGCGCACTTGTCGATCTGGCGTACAAACTCGGCCTGCCGCTCGTGGCCACCAATGATGTTCGGTTCAAAGCCCGCAGCGATCATGGCGCGCATGACGCGTTGATGTGCATCGCCGCCTCTTCGTACCTGGGTGAGGAAGATCGACCGCGCGTCACCGCAGAACATTATTTCAAGAGCGCTGCGGAGATGACGGCGCTGTTCTCGGACTTGCCGGAGGCGATTGCGAACACGTCCGAAGTGGCGCGGCGCTGCGCCGTGCGGGTCGAAAAGCGCGCGCCAATCTTGCCGGAGTTCGACACCAAGCGCGGTCGCGACGAACCGGCGGAGTTGAAGGCGCAGGCGGAAGCGGGGTTGAAAGCGCGCCTGAAGGCGCTTGGGGATCGGTTGGCCGCGCCCGAAGAAGATTACAAGAAGCGCCTCGCCTATGAGCTGGACGTCATCACGCAGATGAAGTTTCCGGGCTACTTCCTGATCGTATCGGACTTCATCAAGTGGGCGAAGGCCAACAACATTCCGGTGGGACCTGGCCGCGGGTCAGGCGCCGGTTCGGTGGTGGCGTGGGCGCTGACGATCACCGACCTCGATCCCCTGCGTTGGGGCCTTCTGTTCGAGCGTTTCCTCAATCCCGAACGCGTGTCGATGCCTGACTTCGACATCGACTTCTGCCAGGAACGGCGCGGCGAAGTCATCGAGTACGTGAAGAACAAATACGGTGCCGATCGGGTCGCGCAGATTATCACCTTTGGAACGCTGCAAGCGCGCGCCGTGCTGCGCGATGTGGGGCGGGTGATGCAGCTGCCCTTTGGTCAGGTGGATCGTTTGGCCAAACTGGTGCCCGCCAACCCGGCAAATCCCGTTACGCTCGCCGAAGCCATCGAGATCGAACCAAAGCTAAAGGAAGCGCGCAAGCTTGAGCCGGAGGTTGGCGCGCTTCTCGATACGGCGCTGCAATTGGAGGGCCTCTACCGCAACGCCTCAACGCACGCCGCCGGCGTGGTGATCGGCGACCGACCGTTGCAGGAATTGGTCGCGCTCTATCGCGACCCTCGTTCGGACATGCCGGCGACCCAATTCAACATGAAGTGGGTTGAAGCAGCGGGCTTGGTGAAGTTCGACTTCCTGGGCCTGAAGACGCTCGATGTCATCGACAAGGCGGTGAAATTCATCCAGGCGCGCGGCATCGATCTCGATCTCAACGCTGTCGGCTATGACGACGTCAAGACCTACGAGCTAATGCAGTCGGGTCTGACTTTCGGAGTGTTCCAGCTCGAAGGTCAGGGGATGCGCGACACACTGCGCAAGGTGAAGCCAACAACGCTGGAAGATGTCATCGCACTGATCTCGCTCTATCGTCCGGGGCCGATGAAAAACATCGATCGCTTCGCCAATGTGAAGCACGGACGCGAGGCGCCGGACTATCTGCACGAAACGCTGAAGCCTATCCTCGAAGAGACTTACGGAGTCATCGTTTACCAAGAGCAGGTGATGCAGATCGCGCAGGTGTTGTCGGGCTACTCGCTCGGCGAAGCCGATCTGCTGCGTCGCGCCATGGGCAAAAAGCAGCCCGCCGAAATGGCGAAGCAAAAGACGCGCTTCATCGACGGTGCCAAGGCGCATGGCGTGAACGAGAACTTAGCGGCCCACATCTTCGATTTGGTAGAAGAATTCGCCGGCTATGGCTTCAACAAGTCGCATGCCGCCGCCTATGCGGTGATCGCGTATCAGACGGCGTATTTGAAGGCACACTACCCGGTTGATTTCATCGCGGCCTCGATGAGCCTCGATATTTCCAATTCGGATAAGCTCGCCAGCTTTCACCAGGATGCCCGCCGTATTGGAGTGTCCGTGCTGCCGCCAGACTTAAACAAGTCGCAGGCGGACTTCAGCGTCGAGCCGACCGAAGAGGGCGTCGGTGTCCGATACGCTCTGGGAGCGGTACGCAACGTTGGCGTCGCGGCGATGGAGATTGTGTCGGCGGAACGCTCGGCGCATGGGCCGTTTAGAGCATTGTATGATTTCGCTGAGCGGCTTGATCCCAAGGCCGTAAACCGGCGCCAATTGGAAAATCTGGCCAAGGCGGGAGCGTTCGACGCCATCGAGCCCGATCGGGCGCGCGCACTTGCGGCGTGCGAGATGGTAGCGTCGTATGCGCAGCGCGTCGCTGAAGAGCGCGCAAGCGCACAAACGAGCTTGTTTGGAGCGGAAGAGCCGAGCGCGCGGCCGGTGTTTCCGAAAGCCCCGGCATGGTCCGCGCAGGACCGGCTTGACGCCGAGCGTGAGAGCGTCGGTTTTTACCTTTCCGGACACCCGCTTTCGGACTTCTTTGTCGACGCCGGCGATCGCTATTCAACTTTCGCGGACATTTTGGAGGAGGGCGAGACCGAGCCGCGGTCCTATCGAATGGCGGGGGTAGTGCGGCGCATTCAATATCGGCCCGCGATGTCGGGCGGCACGCTGGCCTATGTGTCGATGTCGGACCCCACGGGGGACTTCGAGGCGTTTGTGATGCCAGAGCAAGTGGCGATGGCGCGCGAGACGCTGGAGGTGGGTAAGGCGTTCGTCTTCCGCGGCCGCGTCCGTTACCGCGACGGCGATCTGAAGCTCGCGGGCGACACCTTCGAGCCGGTGGAAGCAGCAGAGGCGCGCACTACCGAAGATCTTCGTATTGTGCTCAAGGAAGGCGCACCACTGGAAAACCTGGCGCGAACCATCGTAGCGCTTCCAAAACCCGGTGCGGGCGAGGCGCGTGCGCTGAGGCTTGTCCTGCGGCTCAACGATGGGCGCGAAATTGAACTTGCCGCCAAGCAGGTTGTGCCCGCGGGGCCGGCGGCGCGCGCTGCGCTTAAGGCTGCAAAGGGCGTTGAACGCGTTATCTAGCGCGAACGTCGCGAACTTCTCCCAAAAGGCGTGCATGCGCTTGCGGGAGGGCGGGCGCTTCCTTCAAATGCGTGCAATTCAGCGGGGACTGACATGCGGGCAAGACTGCATTCCATCGGGGCGTGCCTGGGCGCGTTTGCGCTAGCGGCGTGCGCAACGACATCGACCCATCACGCGGCCGCGCCGGTTGATCCGAACAACGGCGCCTACGCTTCGACCTACACACCGCGTGCATCGGCGCCGACGCTCATTCGCGGTGCGACTGTCTTTGACGGCAACGGCGCTACCCTGCAGAACGCCGACGTGTTGATGGCCGACGGTCACATCACTCAAGTCGGACAAAATCTCACCGCGCCAGCGGGCGCTACGATTATCGACGGCCACGGCAAGTACGTGACGCCCGGCATCATCGATCCGCACTCGCACTTGGGCGTTTATCCCTCGCCGGCGATCGATGCGACGCAGAATGGAAACGAAGCCACCGATCCAGATCGCGCCGAGGTGTGGGCCGAGCATTCGATCTGGCCGCAAGATCCGGGCTTCGGGCGCGCGCTCGCGGGTGGTGTCACCACGCTGCACATCCTGCCGGGTTCGGCGAACCTGTTTGGCGGCCGCGGCCAAACCATTCGCTCAGTGCTGGGAGCTGTCACCACGCAACAAATGCTGTTTCCCGGCGCGCCGCAAAGTTTGAAGATGGCGTGTGGGGAAAATCCGTCGCGGGTCTATGGCGGGCGCAACCAATTTCCCTCGACGACCATGGCCAACGTCGCGGGCTATCGCGCCGCCTTCATCCGCGCTGCCGCGTATCGCAGACATTGGCAACACTATCGCGACCATCCGGAGAGCGATCCGCCGGACCGCGACTTGCAACTCGAGACGCTCGCCGGTGTGCTCGACGGGTCGATCCTCGTCGAATGGCACTGCTATCGCTCGGACGAGATGGCGACAGCGATACAGATTTCACACGAATTCGGTTTCCACATCGCCGCCTTCCATCACGCGGTTGAAGCCTACAAGGTCGTCGACCTGCTGAACCAAGAGCACATCTGCGCGGCCATGTGGGCCGATTGGTGGGGCTTCAAGATCGAGGCTTATGACGGCATCCGCGAGAACATCGCCTTCGTGCATGCCCGCGGCGGCTGCGCCATGGTGCATTCGGATAGCGAGGTTGGCATTCAGCGTCTGAACCAGGAAGCAGCGAAAGCGCTCTCCGATGGGCGCCGTGCAGGGCTCACGATTTCCGATGGCGAGGCTTGGGAATGGGTATCCCGGAACCCAGCTCGCGCCCTCGGAATCGAGAATCAAACCGGCACGCTGGCGACGGGCAAACGCGCCGACGTGGTGATCTGGTCAGCCAATCCGCTCTCCAGCTACGCGGTGGCGGAACGGGTGTTTATCGATGGCGCGCAAGTTTATCAGCGCGGGCAAGATCAACAGCACTTCTCCGACTTCGAACTCGGACAGACCTATCGGGAGGCCCACCCATGAGATCGCTTTTGGCCTTCCTGTTCGCTTGCGCGCTGGCCGCGCCGGCGAGCGCTGAGACCGTGCTGATCCGCGGCGGCCGCGTGGTCACCGAAGGATCGGCGGGCACCCTCGATCATGGCGATGTGCTGATTGTGGATGGCCGCATTTCGGCGGTCGGCGCCAATATCACTGCGCCACGCGGCGCACGCATTGTCGATGCAACCGGAAAATGGGTGACGCCCGGCGCCTTCGCGGCCATGAGCGAAGTGGGCCTGGCTGAGATCAGCGGCTCGGGCGCACCGAACGACGCAAACGTTACGGGCGCGCTAGTCGGCGCAGCCGCCGACGCGGGCCGCGCCTTCAACCCGATGGTCACCGCCGTACCGATTACGCGAATTGAGGGCGTTACGCGCGCGGCAATAGCACCGGATGCGACGGCTTCGATGTTTGGTGGACGCGGCGCCCTCGTTTCGATGAGTGGGTTGCCGGATAGCGTTTTCCGTCAGCGCGCCTTCATGGTGGTTGAACTCGGCGAGACCGGCGGCCAACGCGTTGGCGGATCGCGGGCGGCTTCGTGGCCTGTGTTCGAAGCGGCGCTTCGCGATGCGCGGGAGTATCCGGAGCGCTACCGGCGCGGCCAAGGCGGCGCGGTCTTGAACGAGATCGACGCGTCTGCGCTCGCCCCCTTCGCGCGCGGTCAGGGCACATTTCTCGTCCACATCGAAAGTGCGACCGACATTCGTGAGCTGCTGCGTGTGAAGCGCGCCAATCCGCAGCTGCACTTCATCATCCACGGCGGCGCCGAAGCGTGGCTGGTCGCAGACCAACTCCACCGCGCCGACATTCCGGTTCTGATCGATCCGCTGGTCGACCTGCCCGATCATTTCGAACGCCTTGGCGCGCGTCTCGACAACGCCGCGCTGTTGCAACAAGCCGGCGTTCGCTTTGCGATCGCGCCGGGCCCCGGCACTGTTGATGCGCAACAGGCGCGGCTTGTGCTGCAGCTCGCCGGCAACGCCGTCGCCAACGGTCTCTCGTGGGACGATGCCTTCGCTGCTGTCACGCGCGGACCGGCGGACATTTTCGGTGTCGGCGGCGAATTGGGCCGCTTACAGCGCGGCTACATGGCCGATGTCGTGGTGTGGGATGGCGATCCGCTCGAGGTGCAAAGCGCGCCGACGGCTGTGTTCATCGAAGGGCGCCAAGTGCCGCTGACCTCGCGCCAAACCGAACTGCGCGATCGGTACAGCCCCGTCCTGCATCCGCCAGCGCACTAGCGAGTCACGCTCGAGGCGCCTAAGCTCCACGTTCGAGTTCCTGAGCGCGGGGCGAACATGACCACGACAGCAGCAACACAGCCGCAACGCGCTTACAAATATTACGGCCTGGTGATGGCGGCGTTCGTCACCATCCTCATCTGCTCCAACCTGATCGGGCCGGCGAAGATCGTGCAGCTCGACTGGCTGCCGTTCGTCTTCGGCGCCGGCGTTCTGT
>JACQAC010000209.1 GCA_016195245.1 Pseudomonadota bacterium | reverse complement strand
GCGGCGCGGTTTACACCCGCCCAGCGACAGCGAGGAGAACCATCACATGGCGCAGAGCGGCGCTCACGGCAGCATGAATATCCAAGACCAGCAGGAAACCTTCCACGGATTCCTCGCCTCGTCGCTATGGATCGGGTCGCTGGTCGCCCAATGGGTGGCGTTGCTGGTGCTGTCCTTCGCGATTGGCGACGGCTGGTGGATGGGCTGGCTGGCTTTCGTGGTGCTCGGCATCGGTGTTGGCGTCGGCTTCAAGATGTCTGGCGCTTATTGGGCCGTGCAGGTGGCTCAGTGGGTGTTGCTGGGAATCGGCGGCCTGATTGTGCCAGTGTTTGCCCACATGGTGGGCTGAGCCCTTGCGGATCGCTGTCCTCAGGGAATCCACTCCGGGGGAGACCCGCGTCTCCGCCGTGCCGGATACGGTGAAAAAACTCCTTGGCCTCGGCCACAGTGTTGTCGTGCAGGCGGGCGCGGGCGCCAACGCTAGCTTTCCCGACGAACTCTATAAGGCCGCGGGCGCTGAAATCTCCAGTGACGGCGGTATCGGTAGCGTCGACTTGGTCACCAAGGTCCGCAGGCCCACGGACGCCGAAATCGGCGCAATGAAGGCCAGCGCGGGTTTCGCGGCCTTGCTTGAGCCATATGGTGACAACGCCGCGATAGAAAAACTGGCGAAAGCCAAGATCGACGCCATCGCCATGGAATTCATCCCGCGCATTTCTCGCGCGCAATCCATGGACGCGCTGTCGTCGCAAGCCAACCTGGCCGGCTATCGCGCAGTGATCGAAGCCAGCGAACTCTACGGGCGCGCGTTCCCGATGATGATGACTGCCGCCGGCACCATCGCCGCCGCCAAAGTCTTCATCATGGGCGTGGGCGTTGCTGGTCTCCAAGCCATCGCCACCGCGCGCCGCCTTGGCGCGGTCGTCAGCGCCACCGACGTGCGCCCGGCCACGAAGGAGCAGGTGGCTTCGCTTGGCGGCAAGTTCGTCGCCGTCGAGGATGAAGAGTTCAAGCAAGCCGAAACCACCGCTGGCTACGCCAAGCCGATGAGCGCCGAATATCAAGCCAAGCAGGCGGCGCTCATCACCGAACACATCGCCAAGCAGGATGTGGTCATCACCACCGCACTCATTCCCGGCCGGGCGGCGCCGACGCTGGTCACCGAAGCGCAAGCCCGCTCGATGCGGCCAGGTTCGGTGATCATCGACCTCGCCGTCGCGCAGGGCGGCAACTGCCCGCTCTCGAGGCCTGATGAACTGGTCGAGGTCGGCGGGGTGAAAATCATGGGCTTCACCAATCTGCCGGCGCGTCTGCCAGCGGATTCTTCCTCGCTCTATGCGCGCAACCTTCTAGCCCTGCTGCCGCTCTTGACCGACAAGGACAGCAAAGCCTTCGCACCCGCCTGGGACGATGAAATCATCAAAGGCGCTCTTGTCACGAGGGCCGGAGCTATCGTGCATCCGCAACTCGCTGGAGCGAGTGCGGCATGAACGACGCCGAATTCGCCCGCCGCTATTACGCCGCGTGGAACGCCCACGACATCGAGGGCATCCTCAAACTCTACGCCGAAGACATTGAATTCTCGTCGCCCTACATCACGGCGCTGGGCTTCTCGATGGATGGGGTCATCCACGGCAGAGGCGTCTTGCGCGCCTATGTCGAGAAGGCGCTCGAACGCGCGCCGCAGCTGACCTTCAAACCCGAGGCCCTGTGTGTCGGCGCGCGTGGTCACACGCTTATCTATCGCAATCATCGCGGCGAGCGTACCGCCGAAGTCCACGAAATGGACGGTGAACTCATCATCCGCGCCGACGCCACCTACGAGACCACTTGAGGCAGCCATGGAAGCCGTCGATCCCTTCGTTTTCTATCTCGCGATCTTCGTGCTCGCGATTTTCGTCGGCTATTACGTCGTCTGGTCGGTGACGCCAGCGCTGCACACACCGCTCATGGCTGTCACCAATGCGATCTCCTCGGTGATCATCGTCGGCGCGCTGATCGCGGCTGCTGCGAGCGCCGATCACGCCGGCGGCCTCATAGCCAAAGGTTCTGGCCTGCTGGCTGTCGCGCTCGCCTCCGTGAACATCTTCGGCGGCTTCCTCGTCACCCAGCGCATGCTGGCCATGTACAAGAAG
>JACQAC010000219.1 GCA_016195245.1 Pseudomonadota bacterium | reverse complement strand
TTGTAGTTCGGATCCTCGAAGGTCGTCCAAAACGAGGTGACGATGATGTTGGAGGTGCCATTGTCGCCAATATCGTTGTCGAACACGACCACGTCGCGATTGGCCATGACGATGACGCCCGTACCCGCTGGCACCCCGCCCACAATGGCGCCTGCGGCCGCGAAGTTCGGCGTATTGTTGGACTGGATGCGGTTGTGGAAGACCCGTACAGCATGACCGCCGTGCTGCTGCAGGTCAGGCAGGTCGAACACCAGGATGCCGCCGGTGTTGTGCTGAGCAGTGTTGTTGAAGACGTCGGCGTTGAAGCAGTTCTCGATCTCGATCCCCGCCACATTGTTCTCCGCGATGTTGTCGCGAACAATGATGTTGCGGGACTGGCCGACATAGATGCCGGCATCGGAAGCGCCGCGCACGATCGACTGCTCCACCAGCACATCCGAGCAGTTCACGGGATAGAGGCCGTAGGCGCCGTTGTGGCTGCTGGGGCCGCCAGTCCACTCCACGCGCATGGCGTGGAAGGTGATGCCTTGGCAATCGCGCGCCTTGATGGCGTCGCCCCTGGCGTTTTCGACGGCGAAGTCGCGCAGCATCACATTGTTCGAGGTCACCAGCAGGCCTTCCGCCCCGCGACGCTGGCCCGAGAAGGAAAGCACGGTACGGTTCTGCCCGGCGCCGCGCACGGTGACGCGGTCCACATCGAGCGAAAGCCCCTGGACCAGATCGTAGCGTCCCGCGGCGATCGAGATGGTATCGCCGGCGTGTGCGCCGATCATCGCGGCCTGCAATTGCGTTTCGGCGTCTGCGCCAGGCCGGATTTGCCAAGTGCGCGCCTCGGCTGTGCCGATCATCATCAGAGACGCCGCCAACGCGGCCACGACAGATTTCATGGCTTCGAGCCTCACACCCACTGGGAGTCGGCAGTTTGCCTTGGCGCGCGCGTGTGTAAAGCGCGGTACGTCGTCCTTACGTCTGGGAGACCGTTTAGCGCGAGCGCGTGAAGCGCGCCGCAATGCCAACCAAGTCGCGCACCAAGCCTGGGTTGCGTGCCGCCAGGGCGCCCGCGACCAAGGTCACGGCCAGAGTGACGAGCGGCCGGTCGCGCACCGCGTCGCCCAACAACTCGACTGGCAACGAATGCGCAAGGTCGGCGCTGGCCTCTTGCGCCTCCCGTTCGCGCTTGCGCGCGCGGAAGGTGGCGAAGAGGGCGATGATAGCCACGATCAGCGCCGCCACTAGCGCCACGATGGCTGCTGCTCCGGCCGCGCCGACGCGTGGCTCGATCAAGGCATAAAGAGAGAAGCCCGCGGCGAATACGGCCATCACGGCCGCACCGCTCGCGGCTGCTATCGCGACGATTCGAGAAACAGCCCGATCGAACATTAGCGGCGGCTTCCGATCAACAGGCCGATTATGACGCCCGCTCCCAACGCTGCTGCGGCCACCGCCACCGGACGCTCACGCCATTGACGCTTCAGATAGCGATGCGCCTCGTCGAATCCGTCTTCGACAGCGGCCTGCGCGCGCTCCAACGCTTCTTCAGCGCGGTCACGCATGTCGTCGGCGATGTCTTCAACCCGGCTTCTGTCCTTGGCCATGACGTGTGTCTCCTCGGCTTGAGCTTAAGTCAGATCAATGCGCTTCGCCCCGCCAGAAGCTTCAACGGCGAATTCTCCGCCCAACAGCGTTCGAGCGACCGAAATGTTCCCCTGCTTCAGCCAGTTAACCAGCTTTTGCCATAGCGCGCGCGGCGTCGATGATGCGCACCGTCTCGCGCCACAATCCCAAGGCATCAATCTCCGCATGCTCGAAGAAGCGCGCCTCACGCGCGTCATCAGCAGCTCGCGGCTCGCCACTGACCCAAACAGCGGCGTAGTCAATGAGCACGTAGTGCGCCCAGGGCAGCTCATCTTCAGCCGCCTTCGATTGATTCAAGAGCCCGTCCACGACATCGACGAGCCCAATAAGTCTAGCTTCGCAGCCAGTCTCTTCCTTGAGTTCGCGCAAAGCCGCATCGGCTGCGTGCTCGCCCCATTCAATGCGGCCACCGGGGAGTGACCAGTGGCCTTCGAGCGGCGCCGCGCCGCGTCGAACCAGCAGCACCTCATCGCCCCTAAGGCACACGATGCCCGCGGCGGCGACAGGCCTGCGCGCTGGAGCATCAGAACTCACGCGCCGGCGATCCGCCGCGGAATCTCGCACCTCGAAGGAAACAAGAAACTCAAGCGCTTCCAACTGGTTGCAGTTGCCGCTGGCGCGATCTGGAAGAGCGGAGGGCGTCCGGTGAATGAGGCTGCGGCCATGAACGGGCGCATCATGCGCCAAAAACAAAGACGCCGCCAAAAGCAAAGATGCGCGGTGCTTTCGCACCGCGCATCTCCTGAGCTTTCGCCCGGATTAGTGATGAACACTCCAACCGGAGCATTCAGTGGCCGACTAGCGGCGCTTCGCCTTCTTGGCAGTCTTGCGCGCGCCCTTCTTGGCGGCCTTGCGCGGAGCAGCTTTCTTGGCTTTCGCCTTCTTCGCTACCTTCTTCGCCTTCTTTGCTTTCTTAGCCATGCCCTGGCTCCTCTTTAATTAGTCACGGCAATGAGCCGCAGTACGTCGTCATACTGACATGTGCAAGCACAAACGCATTCGAAAACATTTCGCGCGATGAATTTGCAACACGCGCACACTGTGCGAACTGCGCGCGCAATGCAAGCGATGCGAAACGATTCGCTTTCGTGAGAGTCAGATGAGCGCGCGCGGGTTCATCACGTTGTTCGGGTCGAGCGCACGCTTCACGACTCGCATTAACGCGATAGACTCGGCGTCCTTGTAGCGGATGAGATCGTCTTTGCGCGCCACACCGATACCATGTTCGGCCGAGATCGAGCCGCCCAGTTGGGTCGCCACCTCATAAACCGTTTGGGTGACCGTCGCGCCGGGGAAGCGCTCGGCTGGCATCCCCTCGGGCTGTATCACCGTGTAGTGAAAGTTGCCGTCGCCCATATGACCGAAGGCGACGATGCGTGCGTGGGGGCACGCGCGTTCCATCGCCGCGTTGGCGCGATCGAGGAACGCCGGCGTCTGCGAGACCGGCACGCTGATATCGTGATTCACTTGCGCGCCTTCGAGCTTATGGCCTGCGGAAATGTCTTCGCGGATTCGCCAGAAATCCCTCGCCTGGCTTGCATTCTCAGCAATCAGCACGGTTTCGCAAACACGAGCTTCGGCCGCGCCGGTGAACGCATGTTCGATCGCATCGCGAAAGCCGATTCCGCTCGCGCCCTCGAACTCGACGAGCGCTATCATCGGCGCGCCGGGCATCGGATCGCGCCGGTCAGCGACGTTTTTGACGACGAGGTCGACCGACAGGCGGTTCATGATCTCGAACGCCGCGACGGCGCCGGTCGCAGCCTTCAGGCGATGCAGCAAGTCGAGAGCGTGCGCCGCATCGGCAACCGAGGCGAGCGCCACCAGATGCGCGCGCGGGCGGGGAAACAGCTTTAGGCTCGCCGCCGTCACAATACCCAGCGTCCCCTCGGCGCCGATGAAGAGCTGCTTCAAGTCGTAGCCTGTATTGTCCTTGCGCAGCGCCTTCAGTCCGCCGAGCGCACGCCCGTCAGCGAGCACCACCTCCAGGCCAAGAACAAGGTCACGCATCATCCCATAGCGAAGCACATGCACGCCGCCGGCGTTGGTCGAAATGAGTCCTCCAATTGTGGCGGAGCCCTCACTGGCCAGGCTTAAGGGGAAGAGCCGGTCCGAATCAGCCGCCGCTTGCTGCACGTTCGTGAGCACCACGCCCGCCTCCGCGACCACTGAGTCGTTGGCCGCATCGAGAGAACGAATGCGGTTCATCCGCTTGAGTGAAACGAGCACTTCGCCATACGGGATCTGACCGCCAACCAGTCCGGTGTTGCCGCCTTGCGGCGTGATCGCCACGCCTGCCTCTCCACAGAGGCGCACAATGTCTGCCGTTTCTTCGGTGCTTGCGGGCATCGCCAAAAACGGTGTCGAGCCCGCGAATTTGTCCCGCCATTCTTTCAAATAGGGCGCGAGATCGGCGGCATCTGTGATGTAGCCCTTTGGGCCAAGTCGATTGGCAAGTCTGGCGTAGAGGTCTGAAGTCATGCGCCAATATGGACCGCCGGCGTCCCGCAGGCCAACACAGTTGCATGCCGGCGAGACGCCGGCGGTCCACATCGATCAACGCGGCGCGGCAGCACGCGCCAGCCGGTCACGTATGGCCTCGCCGATTCCATGCGCTGGAATGGGCGCGACCGCGATCACAGGAGCTCCGGTCGCGTCGAGTGCGCGCAAGTGCGCATAGAGGTTCGCGGCCGCCTCCACGAGATCGCCAGACGCAGAGAGTGTAAGCCCGTCAGCAGGAGCGGGCGCACCAAAGGCAAGATAGGCCTCACCGGCACGCGGTGTGTCCGCATCAAGCCGCAAGTGAGCGCGCGGCGCGTAATGGCTCTGCAACATGCCCGGCGCCTCAATCGAGCCACCTGCGGTCGCGAGCGGACCCGTGACGGTCTCGATCTGTTCTCGCGTGATGGCGCCGCTGCGCAGCAGCGTGGCTGCGCCCTTATCACCAACCGACACAATTGTTGACTCAAGACCAATGGGTGAAGTCCCGGCATCGAGCACGGCGCCGACGTCAGACCCCAAGTCCTCTATGGCGTACGCCGCGGTTGTCGCGCTGACGCGGCCGGAGCGATTCGCGCTCGGCGCGGCGATCGGCTTGCCGAACGCGGCGATCAGCGCCCGCGCAGTCGGATGCCAAGGCACACGCAGCGCAATTGTCGTGAGCCCCGCGCATGCAAGCTCCGCCACCGAGCTGTCCGCGCGCCTCGTCGCCACAATTGACAACGGCCCAGGCCAGAAGCGCTCGGCCAAAGCGCGCGCTGTCGGATGCAAGCGCGCCTCGCGCTCCGCGGCAGCCAAGTCCGCGACGTGCGCGATCAGCGGATTGAACTGTGGCCGGCCCTTGGCAGCGTAGAGCCGCGCCACCGCCTCCGCGTTGGTCGCATCGCAACCTACGCCATAGACTGTTTCCGTCGGAAAGATGACGAGGCCGCCTGTCCGCAACACCTCTGCCGCGCGCTCAATTTCACTCATGGCGCCCGGGTTGCATCCACGCGCACATTGACGGTGATGTTTTGCGAGATCATGTCATTGGCGTCGCTGTGGACGCCAATCTCGAAGTCGCGCCGGCTGATCGTGAGGTGGCCGGACATCCGCGCATGATCGCCGTCGATGCTGAGCGTGAAGGGCAACGTCACCGGTTGCGCGTGGCCTTTGATCGTCAGTTGACCCGCCGCTTCATAACCCGATCCGCTGCGGCGGATCTACGTGGTGCGAAACTCCGCTGTCGGGTGTGCGCCGGCGTCGAACCATTCCGCCGTTGGCAGGCCGCGATCGTGGATATCGACACCATCATGCGCGGAAGCTACCTGAATGATCACGACGGCTGACGAATGCGGCAGATCGTTGGGGTCAAACCGGATATCGCCGCGCCATTGTCCGAACACGCCGTTGAACGTCGTGTCGCCGTTTTCGGGGTCCTGGTACACAAAGCTTAACCCGATCGAACTCGTCCCTTGGTTCACGCGCCAATTCACAACGCCGCCCGCGGTCGGCGAAGGCGTTGGCGTCGTCGTTGCAGCTGTCGTCGCCGCGGGCGTTGCCGTTGTGGACGCAGTCGCCGTGCTCGTGTCCGCGCCGGTCGTCGCCTCCACGGTTTGGAACGTGGAGGGCGGCAATGGCGGTGCGTTGCCCATCGGCAGCGTGAACACGGTGTAGAGCGCCAATAGCCCCAACAGCGCTGTCACACTTAACCCAAAGCCCAGCGTCGCCAGCCGCGCGCCATCTTGCGCCGCGCTGTCCTTCGCGAACGGCGCCCGCAAGCCCGGGACCATGTGTGCCATGACTTCGTCGCGGTCGAAGAATTGGTGCTTCAACGCGGCGGCCACATGCAACCCAGCCAACCCCAGCGTGGCCCAGCCCAACGCCCAGTGCAGTTTCAGCACGTTGAATGCGGTCGAAGCCCGCACATCATCGTCCGCATGCGAGAGCCCAAACAGATCCGGCACGTGGAACAGGCCGAAATAGCGGGTCGGCACCACCAGCGGCCGGTCCGTATGCACCGACCAGCCTGCCGACACGTAGAGCCACCCCGTGAGCGGCAGCGCCAGCATCCCGAAATAGAACAGAAGGTGCGTGACCCTCGCCGCTTGCTTTTCCCAAGTCGGCATATGCACTGGCAGCGACGGCTGCGCATGCGTCAGCCGCCAACCGACGCGCACCAAGCTCAGCACCAGCACAGTGAGTCCAATCGACTTATGCAGCTGGAAAGCGCGAAACACGCCTTCGCTCACATCGTTGGCTTCGGCCCGCTCGTGCATCCACAAGCCCAGTGGGATGTTGAACAGGATCGCGAAGGCGATCGCCCAATGCAGGACGATCGCGATGGCGCTGTAGCGCTGGTTGGTCACGGCCATGGTGCTCATGAGCCTAGCTTTCGGCCAGGATGTTTCAACGCCGCTCGCTCACGAGTGCGTAAACTCGGTCTCGATCACGATCTGCACGTCGTTGCCGGCAAACGCCGTCCACTGGGTCACGCCCCATTGGCTGCGGTCGATGACGCCATGCGCCGAGAACCCGATCGCCACCGCGCCCCCGCGCACGATGTCGTTGTGCGCGCCGCCGAATGTGACTTCCAGCGTCGCCGGATGGGTTTGCCCGTTCATCGTGAGGTCACCGGTCACGCGTGCGGTGTTTTGGCCGGTGCGCTCGACAGCGGTGGAGTTGAAGGTGATTTGCTGCGTCGCCTGCGCGCCGATGGCATTGCCGATAGCGTGGTCAAACGCTCTTTCGCCCGCCGTGTTGGTGAGGCCTGTGTTGACGCTGGTGGCATCGACGCTCGCCGTGAGATGGGTTTGTGACGGGTTCGCGGGATCGAGCTGCAACGTCGCGTCCTTGGTGTCGAAGCGCGCCGTGAACCAGGAGATGCCTTCATGGCGAATGCGGAACAGCACGCTGGTGTGCCGTGGGTCGATCCGGTAAGCGCCGGCGGGAACATCAATCGGCGTGAAGCTTTGCGGCGACGGAGTTTGGGACTGGGTTTGCGCGGCCGGCTGGCCTGAGAAGGGCGACTGGCTGTCAACGGCGCCTTGGGCGCTCACGCACGCTGCCAATCCCAAACCCAAAGCGATGATAAAGGCCCGCATGCGATGATCTCCCGGTCGTCCCCCAGAGGCGATCTAGCAACGGCCTTCACGAGCCGCCATGCTAGCAGTGAAATTGTCGCGGGA
>JACQAC010000218.1 GCA_016195245.1 Pseudomonadota bacterium | reverse complement strand
CACGTCGATGAATTCCATGCCCTTTACGGGGTCGCCGCCGATACCGACCGCTGTGGTTTGGCCGAGGCCTTCGTTGGTGGTTTGAAACACTGCTTCGTACGTCAGCGTGCCGGAGCGCGAGACGACGCCGACGCTGCCCTTCTTGAAAATCTGGCCCGGCATGATGCCGATCTTGCATTCGTTCGGCGTCAGGATGCCCGGGCAGTTCGGGCCCAGCAGCAACGACTTGGACTTCTGCAGCCTTGCCTTCACGCGCACCATATCGAGAACGGGAATGCCTTCGGTGATGCAGACGATGAACGGGATCTCCGCGTCGATGGCTTCTTCGATGGCAGCAGCCGCGAAAGGCGGCGGCACGTAGATCACGCTCGCATCGGCGCCGGCTTGCGCCTTGGCTTCGGCGACAGTGTTGAAGATCGGAACCTCCGCGAGCTCGCGATCATCTTCCCCCGTTAGCCGCGTGCCGCCTTTGCCGGGGCTGACGCCGGCTGTCAGCTTGGTGCCGTAGGCGAGCGCATGCTTGGAGTGAAACTTCGCCGTCTTGCCGGTGAAGCCTTGGCAGATGACGCGCGTGGCGGCGTTGACGAGAATGGACAAAAGCGAAGCCCCAAGAAGAACGGCCTGGGCTTAACCCAGGCCGTCCCAGATGCAAACCCTAGCCGCTTGCTTTGGGCGCGACCTAGCCGCCCATGATGAATGCGTTGAGCTTGTTGCCGTCGGGGTCGCGGAAATACGCGGCATAAAAGCCGCCGCCGCGATCGCCGGGAGGGCCTTCGTCCTTGGCGCCGAGCGACATGGCGAGATTGTAGATGCGGTCGACATGCGCCTGGTCCTTCGCCGCCAGCGCCACCATCACGCCATTGCCCACAGTCGCCGCATTGCCGTCGAACGGTTTGGTGAGGCCGATGCCAGCGCCGCCGCCCGGTTCGCCCCAAGCGATGAAAGTCTCATACTCCATCATCCGCTTGGTGCCCATTTCCTTGGCGATAGCGTCGTAGAACGCCGCCGCGCGCTGCAGGTCATTGGTGCCGAGCGTGACATAGCCAATCATCATCCCACTCCCTATCCGCCCATCTCTGGCTTTGCGCCGAGACGTGTTATGCGCGTTATTGTACTCGCGGTGCGGAGCGGCGTGAAATGGAAAAAGACCGGCTGCTGGCTTTCAGCGACGGCGTGATCGCCATCATCATCACCATCATGGTGCTGGAGCTCAGGCCTCCGCATGAGCCGACCTGGGGCGCGCTGGCGGTGCTGGCGCCGAAATTTCTGAGCTACGTGCTGAGCTTCATCTACATCGGCATTTATTGGAATAACCACCATCACTTCATGTACGTCGCCAAAAGCGTCAACGGCGGCATTCTGTGGGCCAACATGGGGTTGTTGTTCTGCTTGTCGCTGGTGCCGTTCACGACGGCGTGGCTTGGCGAAAGCGGCGGCGCGGCGATTCCAACGGCCGTGTACGGCGTGTCGCTCATTTTGCCGGCGTTTGCGTACTTGACCTTACAGACACTGATGATCCGGACAGATGGACCTGACAGCGCTCTCGCGAAGGCGGTGGCCAGCGATGACGACTGGAAAGGTAAGTCCTCGCCCGCGCTCTATGCGCTGGGCATTGCGCTGGCATTCTTCTACCCACCACTCTCGTGGGCGCTTTACGTGCTGGTGGCGCTGATTTGGCTGGTGCCGGATAAAAGGATGGAGCGGGTGATCGACCAGAGAGTCAGCTAATCGACCAAGACTTCCGCCAATTGCGATCAACGTTCAGGTGACGCCCCATATTGCGACGCTTTGTGTCGATGACCCATCGTTTGAAGTTGGCGTCACTGAACTTGAACGGCGCTGCAGCCTCGACAGACAGAAATTGCTCTCTGAACTCGGGAGAATTAATTGGCGCAACGAAAACGAAATTCGGCTGGAAGAAGAGTTTCGCTCCGCTGATGTAGACGCCGAGCGTCGACTGGCTCAAGGCACTTTCTGCGCAACTCGGCCAGGGATCACGCCAGCTAAACCGATACGCAAAATGAACGCTCGACGGATCTAATCGTCCTTCTTCGGGCTTCGGTCCCGAACATTCGAAGGCGACAGCCTTCTCAAGCTGAGACGCGTCAGGATTCCAGACTGCCTCCTTTTCGTACTCACCATTAGGTGCGCCGAAAATCGCAACCGCTTCCGCCCTTCGCGACATCGCGATTTCGGCAGGCAGCCACCTGTCCTCGGACCTGCAACGTAGCTCAATGGGCCCGGGCGCTGGCGCAGTCGTAAAACCTGAAAGAAAAGCCTTTGCAGCTTCCCAACTGCGCTCCCACTCGCGAAAGCGCGGACTGTGTCCGAAACCTTGCGATTTGGGAGGATGATAAACAACCCATTCGATGAGGTCAGCCGAGGCCAAAAATTATCCCTTAACCGCCTTCACGATCTTCCGCGCAGCATCCTCAAGATCATCCGCCGAAATCACATTGAGCCCGCTGTTGCGGATGATCGCTTTGCCTTCGTTCACGTTGGTGCCTTCGAGGCGCACCACCAGCGGCACTTGCAGGCCGACCTCTTTCACCGCCGCGACCACGCCTTCGGCGATGACGTCGCAGCGCATGATGCCGCCGAAAATGTTGATCAGGATGCCCTTCACCTTCGGATCGGCGGTGATGATCTTGAACGCCGCCGTCACCTTCTCTTTGCTGGCGCCGCCGCCGACATCGAGGAAGTTGGCGGGCTCGGCGCCGAACAGCTTGATGATGTCCATCGTCGCCATGGCCAGGCCCGCGCCATTGACCATGCAGCCGATCTCGCCATCGAGCGCGATGTAAGAGAGATCGTATTTCGACGCTTCGATCTCGCGCTCGTCTTCTTCGCCGAGATCGCGCATCTCCGCCCATTCCGGATGCCGGAAGGCGGCGTTTGAATCGAAGCTGACTTTGGCGTCGCCGCAGATGAGCTTGTTGTCCTCGGTGACCACCAGCGGATTGATTTCAAGCAGACTCATGTCGCTCTTGGTGAAGGCGGTGTAGAGGCTCTTGATCAGGGCTTCGCATTGCGAGGCGAGATCGCCGCTCAAGCCAAGCGTCGCCGCGATCTTGTCGGTATCCGCCTTCTGCACGCCCGCCAGCGGATCGATGCCAATTGTGGTGATCTTCTCCGGCGTATTGTGAGCAACTTCTTCGATGTTCATGCCACCCGCTTGGCTGACCACGAACGCCACCCGGCTTTGCTCGCGATCGACCAGCGCCGAGATATAGAATTCCTTAGCGATCTTGATGCCTTCTTCGATGTAGATGCGCTTCACGACGCGCCCATGCGCGCCGGTCTGCAATGTCACCAGCGTGTTCAATGTCGCCAACCGGCGCCTGTGGCGAATCCTCGCCATAGGCGATCTCACCGGCGGCAACGCTCGTGGCGCTCTGCGGCGCGAACTCTTCTTTCGTTGCGGGTCCCTCACGCGTGGATTGCCGCCAGAACATCAGCACCGTCACAGCCAACGCCACCCCACCCGCGAACCAGAACAACCCCGCGACATTAAACCAATCCACCAGCGGGCCCATGATCAGCGGCCCGATCACCGAACCTACCGCCCACACGAACAGCACGCCCGCAGCCGATTGCGCGAGCTTGCCGGGCTCGGCGCGGTCAGCCATGTGCGCGACCGCGATGCCGTAGAAACTCAACCCGCCCGCGCCCCACGCAAAGAACAGCGCCACCGCCTGCCAGCGCGAAAGCTGCCCGCTCCACAGCGCCAGCGCAAACGCAGTGATCGCCGCGATGAAGGCGAGCCCAGCAATCACCAGCCGCCGATCCAGGCGATCCGAGACGCGCCCCGCGGGCCATTGCAACAGCAGCGACCCAGTGAATGCAGCTGAGTAGAATTCCGCCGCCGCCGGCGCGCCGTAGTGCTGTGCCGCATAGAGTGGCGCGAGCGCCAGCACGCCGCCATTCACCAACCCCGCGCCGAACGCGCCGATCACCGCGGCTGGCGCTGTCGCGAATTGCTCAACCAACGCGAGCGGCTGCGCCTTCGGCGGCTCCGGTTCGGTCGTTGCGGTGAAACACACCGGGATCATCGAAAGCGCCGCGATAGCTGCGGCGATCATCCACGGCTCCGCCGTGTTCGGCGCGTAGTTGAAAGCGAGAAATGGCCCGATCGCGAGAGCGCCCTTTGTAACAACCTGATACACGCTCAACACTTCGCCACGCACGCGCGGCGCGATGGAGTGGCTAAGCCAGCTTTCGATCGCAGCAAACATAAGCGCTACGGCGATGCCAGCGATCATCCGCGCTAGGCCCCAGCTCCAGAGATCGTTGGTGAAGTGCAGCGCCAAGGTTGCGACCGCGAACACCGCGGCGCATGCCGCGTACACACGAATGTTGCCGACGCGCGCCAGCAGCATCGTCGCGATCATCGCACCCATCATGAAGCCGGCGGAGTACGCCGCCGCCACGATGCCCCACTCTGTTCGCGTGTGGCCTTCAGCGACAAACGAGAGCGGTAGGCGCGCACCGAGCAAGCCGCCCGCGAGTTGCAGGATGGTGAGCGCAGCGATCAGCGCGGCGACGTTGCGCAGCAGGCTTGGCATCGGCTGCCTGCTTCTAGGCGCGATTCTTCGCGTGCGGTACCGGCAAAATCGGTCAGCTCACGCGCAGGAACTCAGCCGAAGAAGAGCTGATACATGAAGCGGCCCGGGATGAAGGTGAGCGCGCCCGCCACAAGCAAGCCGCCGAAGAACAAGCCTGTCATGGCGCGACGGTGCTCAGCGATGTTCCGCCGCTTGATCGCGTAGATGCCAAGCGGCAGCGCGACCATGGTCCAACCGCTCAGGATGTGAATGATCGAGTAACGATCGCCATTCAGGCCGGTAATGAAGAAACTGGAGACCGCGGTCAGGGCCATACTGGCCACCCACGTCCAACCCAGAATTTTGTGCAAGGGGCTCCCTTTCGGTAGTGACACAACAACAAAACCGATCACCGTCGCCATCGACGCGGCCACGACGTGCCATTGCACGCCCGAACCCAGATGGCTCCACAAGCCCCAAGCCGGCGCGTGCGGATGAAACGGAATGCCCTCGCCACCGCGCCGCAGGAATGCCGGGATCAGCGCAATGCCAACAATCCCCAGCGCCACGGCGCCCGGAACAATCATCCGCCAGATCGGACGTTTGACGGCGATAGCGGTATTCATGTGGTCGTCTCTCCGGCGGCCTTTGCTAAGCGATGCCGAAAAGCGATGTCTCAGGAGGGCCGGTGACGCAGCCAGAACTACGTGAAAGCGCTGCGTCAGCGCGCCAAACGCCGGCCTCCGCCACTGGCGAAGCGCCAAGTGCAGACAGCGTGGGCATGATTTGGCTCAGAAACCTGGCCATCGCGGCCGCCGCCGGCATCTTTCTGGCGCTGACCGGCGCCCTGGAAACCGGCAGCGTGCCGCTGCCGCCGCGCCTGCTCTATTGGGTTCCCATCATGATGGCCGGCGGCGTGCTCGGCCACTTCATGGCGATGCTGATCAATCGCTTCTCCTCGGCTTCGCGGAACCCTTGGCTCTTTGCCGCCGTGCTCGCCGTCGTCATGACCATCCCCGCCACGCTTCTAGTCTGGGCCTGGACGGCACTGTTCTTCCCCGCTGTTCGTCACCTTGAAGTGCTGCCGGGCTTTGCGATGAACGTGCTGCTGATCTCGGTGGCGATGACCGCCATCACCACCATCGCTAACCGCCCCGGTCGCGTGACGCACGCACCGCCGGCCGGCGCAACGCTGAAACAAGTGCGATTTCTCGAGCGCCTGCCGCCGAAGCTGAAAGGCGCCGCGCTCTATGCCGTCTCGGCGGAGGACCATTATCTCCGCGTCCACACCTCCAAAGGCAGCGATCTCATTCTCATGCGCATGAGCGACGCCGTCGCCGAGCTCGAAGGCCTTGAAGGGGCGCAGACACATCGGTCTTGGTGGGTGGCGCGCGACGCGGTCGAAGGCACGCGGCGCGACGGTGACCGCTTGACGCTCATCCTCAAAGGCGGCGCCGAAGCGCCGGTCAGCCGCCCCAACATCCGGCCGCTGCGCGAGGCGGGATGGTACTAAGCGACGGCATTTGGCCTGCCGAACGCGATGTATGCGGCAAACAGCGCCAGCATCACGCCATCGATTGCGGCGGCTAAGCCAAGCCCGCCAAGGAACCGGTCACCGGCCGAAAGCACCAACGCAATGAAGGCGACTTTGCTCAATCCTGCGATGACAAGTGCGAGTTTTCGGACCGCCGGACGCCAAGCGCCGTAGATCAGAAGCACGCCCATCAGTCCGATCAGAATGCCCCAGTTGCGCACGACCAAAGTTGCCGCCTCGCCCTGCACCGGCTCGCCAAACATCGACGCGGTTGCCGCAGCCGGGGCAACGGCGGCGTAGAGCATGGTCATGGTCAGAACCCCGCCCACCGCCATGATACCTGCAAACACTTTGTCGAGCATTGCCACGCCTCCCGAGCTTCCAGCCTAGCGCGCGGCCGCCGGCGCCGTCGAACGCGGTGCAAAATCCCAATCCTCTTCCGCCGCGAGATACGCAAACACCGCATAGGCCGCGATGTTCTGGCGAAGTTGCTCGGGATCGATCGCCGCCAAGGTGTCGTCGGCGGTGTGGTGATAGTCGAAATAGCGCGTGCCATCTTGCGCCAGATCGACGACGGGCGACCCGTTGGTGCGCACGGCGCCAATGTCAGTGCCGCCGTCGGCTTCGTTATTGCCGAGATTGATGCCGAGGGGGGCTAGCGCACGCTGCATGGCGCGCGCATACGGTAACGCTTCCGGCGCAAAGCGCGTGCGGAAAGCATAAATTCGGTCTGCGCCGAAATCGCTTTCCGCCGCAATTACGTGGTGCTCGGCGCGATGCGCCGCGCCATAGGCGTCACCGCCTTTGCCACCGATCTCTTCTGAGCCCGCCAGCAGCAGCCGAATGGTCCGCCGCGGGTGTCGCGGCAGCGCATTGATCAGCCGCGCCGCGCCGGTGATGATCGCGACGCCCGCGCCATTATCGATCGCGCCCTGCCCCAGATCCCAAGAGTCCAAGTGGGCCGCAAGCAGGACGATTTCATCGGGCCGCTCACGCCCGCGAATGTCGGCAATGACATTCCCGGAGGGCGTGTTCTCGCCCATCGTGGTTTCAAGTTCCAAATGCACACGCACCGGCCCATGCTCGAGCAGCGCATCCAGCGTGTTGGCATCAGCTGGCGACATGCTCGCGGTCGGCAGTGAGGCGCCGTCCGGCTGCCGCGGACCGCTGCCCTGGTGCGCGAAGCGATGCGTGTCGGTACCGACAGAGCGGATCAAACATGCGACGGCGCCTCTGATCTGCGCCTCATGCGCACAATGGCTGCGCTTGAAAACCGCGACACCGTACCCGGAGCCATCTTGCGTCCGCGTCATGCGTTCATCGATGAACACAATCTTTCCGCTCACCGCGGACTCGGGCGCGGCTTGCAGTGACGAAATGTCCGCGAAGCGGACGATTTCCGCTTCCACGCCGCCTGGCGGCGTTGACGGCGAACCGCCCAGCGCCGCCACCACCAAGCGCTGCTGCGAGGGCGACACGATGCGCGCTTCCTGGCGTTGCCACGCCCATGATTGAATTGTGAAGGGCTCGATATGCACGTTGCTGAAGCGGTTGGCGCGCAGCATCGCTGTCGCCCAATCGCGGGCGCGTGCTTCCGCGTCCGAGCCTGCAATGCGCGGCCCAATCTGGCTCACCAGATCGCGCACGATCGCGTAACCGTGGTCGTCGTTGAGCGCGGCTTCGCGCAGCCGCTCGACGGTGCGCTGCACCTCCGCCGAAATCGGCGCTGGCTGGATTTGCGCGGGTTGTGCTGGCGCCGCAGTTGGCGTCGGAGTTGCCGGCGGCGGCGTCTGCGCCGCAGCAGTGGTGGCGAGCGCCACGAGGGCGAGAGCAAGGCCGCGCATAGAAGTGTCCCCTAGTTCAGTTGCCGCCAAAGTGGCGTCTCCCGCGCCATGTGCAAGCATGATGCGATCAATCCATGTGGGAACTGGCTTTGCTGTCACAGCGCTCGCGCGCTAGGAGAGACGCGGGTATGCAACTTCGTCTCAATCCGGCGCTCGATCCGGCGCCATTCGCACGAGTCTACGCCGCCGAACAGGCGGTGCAGGTTCATAACCTGTTCAAAGAGGCGCTCGCCTAGCGCTTGTGCGCTTTCCATTCGGCGCGCGACTGGCCGTAGATGTCGACAAACTGACCTTCGAACGGCGCGGGCATCGCCACGTCCTCACGCTGCAATCTTGAGCCCAGACGCAGAGCCAACGCTATCGACGGCGCATTCTCCTTGTCGATGCTATGGATGACGTTGTCCCAGCCCAGAGTGTCAAACGCCCAGTCAATGGCGGCGATGGCGCCTTCTTGCGCGTAGCCCTTGCCCATCGCCGACTTGCGTAAGCCCCAGCCGACCTCGGTACCCGGCCAATTTCCCCGCTCACCGCCCGGTTGCCATGGACCTAAGCGGCCGATCCATTCGCCGCTCGCCTTCTCGATCACCGAGAACATCGAAAACCCGAGCAGCGCCCAAGAACCCGCCAGCGTCGCCATCTGCCGCCAAACCGCGTCAGGCGGTTTGACGCCGCCGATGAAGCGCATCGTGTCCGCTTCGCTGCCCATGGCGATGAAGCCGTCGAAATCATCTTGCGACGGCGGGCGCAGAAGGAGACGAGCGGTTTCGATTGTCGGGCCAAGCATTGGCTGGTCTTAGGCGGCCTGCCTCGTTACTCAAACGAGGATTGCTATAAGGGTCGGGTTGTTTTCGCTCGTGGGCGCCTGCGCAGCGAACGGCACAGACAGCAACTCGTGACCTAGCGCGTCAATATGCGGACGATAAGACTGGAGCCATGACCGACGCTCTCATCTCAATAGCCATTTCGGCTTTGGTTCCCGCATTCATTTGGTGGACGATCAGTCTCGGAAAACCACCTCCGAACGCCGCCATTTATCCTCCCGCCCTTAAGGTGATGTGCCTGCTACTGCCCGCAGTGTTCATAGCCTTTGCAATTACCATGGCGCTGGGACGCGCGTATTCCGCTTGTTTTGGCATGCTGTTGGCGGCAATTGCGTTCGGTGTCTTTGCGGTTGATGCCTTCTATTATCGCTTGACATGGGACAGTGACGGTTTCGCCGTGCGTCGCTTGTTCGGCGGATCATTCGCCGTGAATTGGGGGCAGGTCATGAGCTGGTCGCGCGATCCCAGCAATGTCTTCCAGTTTCAATTGCGCGACGATGCTGCGGCCCAAAGATTTTCGTTCTCGACGATCGCACTCGGCGGTCGCGAGTTCATCGCGACAGCGGAGCGACACATCAAGACACGATACGAATCTTAGCCCACGCTCGGGTCGATGCCCTTGCACGCATCGACTAGGCCCTTTACGGCGCCAACGCTCTTATCGAACATCTCACGCTCATTCGGCATCAAGGCGATCTCGACCACCTTCTCGACGCCGTTCTTGCCGATGATGCATGGCACGCCGACATAAATATCATTCAGCCCATACTGGCCGCTCAAATTCGCTGCACACGGCAACAGGCGGCGCTTATCGCGCAGGTACGATTTCGCCATCAGCATGGCGCTTTCGGCAGGCGCGTAGAATGCCGAACCAGTCTTTAGCAGATTGACGATCTCGGCGCCGCCATCGCGTGTGCGCTGCACGATCTGGTCGAGTTTCTCCTGCGTGGTCCAGCCCATCTGCTATCGAGCACGCCGGCCATGCCGACCACTTTGTTGTGCGGCAGCTTCGAGAATTGGCGGAACGCCCACACCATCGCGTCGAGCGGATTGGTGACGACGATGACGAACGCGTTCGGCGCGTGCTTGGCGATGCCCTCGCCCACCGCCTTCATGACTTTGAGATTGATGCCGAGCAGATCGTCGCGGCTCATGCCCGGCTTGCGCGGCACGCCCGCCGTCACGATGCACACGTCAGCGCCGGCGATGCCTTCGTAGGAATTGACGCCTTTCAGCGCGCTATCCTTGCCAAACACCGGTGAAGCTTCCGCGATGTCGAGGCCCTTGCCCTGCGGCACGCCCTCGACCACGTCGAACAGCACCACATCGCCCAGCTCGTCTCGGGCGGCGATATGCGCCAACGTGCCGCCGATCATACCAGAACCGATAAGGGCGATTTTTGCGCGGGCCATGGGTGCTCCGGGAATCAGGAAAAAGAAGGCGCGTGCTTAGACCCCGGAGGCTTGGCGCGCAATTGGCGCTGCGGCCGCCCTACTGTGCTTGTTGTCGCGGCCAGCTGGCGACCAACGTCCAGACGCCGAGGATCAAGGTTGTGACATTGATGAAAACCTCAAACTTCATCGCGTCATTGGCTGCCGCCAGCGCGTACATGCCGTTCTCGACGTTGAAGGTCATGTCCATGCAGCCGAGATAAATCAGCGCCGAACCAGCCATCAGCCAGAGCGGTGAGGCCCAGCCGCGCCGCATCACGAAACCCGCGCCGGCCGCCGCCATGCACAGCGCCATCCAGCCATCAGCCACCGGAAAACTCGACTCGAAAGCCGTGTACCAACGCTCATGCGTCGCCATCACGTCGCCGCCGGTGAAATAACTCCACCAATAAAGTCCGGTGACGATCGCGCCAACGATCAGCAGGACGCCGAGAACGCGGTTCATCATCGTCACTTCTTCACACAGATCAGCACGCCGTCGCCGATCGACGTCATCGCCGCATGCACGCGCGCATCGTCCTTCGCCTTCAACGCCAGCGCGCGCAACGCCACCGTGTCAGGCTCCTTCTCGCTCGCATCGGCAACGCGGCCGGACCACAGCACGTTGTCAAACAGCATCACGCCGCCCGGCCGCAGCAGCTTCAAACCGCCCTCGTAATAGGCGTCGTAGCTTGTCTTATCCGCATCGATGAAGCCCATGTCATAAGTGCCGGCCTCACCCGCTTTCAGACGCTGCTCGATGGTCTCCGTCGCCGGACGCAAGTGCAGATCAACGATCCCCTCAACACCGGCCTCGCGCCAATAGCCGCGCGCTTTGCTGGTCCATTCTTCGCTGACGTCGCATGCAAGTATGTACGGCTTCGCGCAAATTTCCTGCATCGCCAATGCCGTCGCCAGCGACGAATAGCCGGTGAACACCCCAATCTCGAACGCGCGCCGCGCACCCGAAAGCCGCGCGATCTGCTGCATGAACGCGCCCTGCTCGGGGCTAATCTGCATGCGCGCCATCGGCAGCGAGGACGTTTCCTCGCGGCACTTCTTCAGCGCCGGATGTTCCTTGGGATTGACCGCGTCCAGATAGGCAACGACTTCGGGCGAGAGGCCGAGGGAGCGGGACATCGAGCTGTCTTAAGCGGTCTCATGCTCAGAGTCATTCCGGAGACGCGAAGCGTCGTCCGGAACCCAGAACAACATCCTGCGCTCTACGACCCTTGGGTTCCGGGGTCTCCTCCGGCTTTCGCCGGAGTCGCCCGGAATGACTCTGTGGCTACGACAGCCGCTTCAGCTCACTAACCAGATCATCGCGCTCCCACGAGAACCCGCCTTCATTGTCAGGCTGCCGCCCGAAATGCCCGTAAGCGGCGCTGCGCGCATAGATCGGCCGGTTCAGACGCAGATGCGTGCGAATAGCGCGCGGCGTCGCGCCGCCGATTAGATCCGGCAACAGCTTCTCCAATTTCGCGGGATCTATGGTGTCGGCGCCATGCAGGTCGACATAGAAACTCGTCGGCCGCGCCACGCCAATCGCGTACGAAATCTGAATCGTGCAGCGCTGCGCGAGACCAGCCGCGACAACGTTCTTCGCCAGATAGCGGCAGGCATAGGCCGCGGAGCGATCCACCTTGGTCGGATCCTTACCCGAGAAGGCGCCGCCGCCGTGGGGCGCTGCGCCACCATAGGTGTCGACGATAATCTTGCGGCCGGTCAGCCCCGCGTCGCCATCCGGTCCGCCAATCTCGAACTTGCCGGTCGGATTGATGTGCCACTTGGTGTCCTTCGTCACCAGGCCATCCGGAAACACGGAAAGCACATAAGGCTCGATCAGCGCCTGCATCGCTTCGGTGGAATAGGGCTTCGAGCCCAAACTCGGCTTGTGCTGATGCGACACCACGATCTGTTCGACATGCACCGGCTTGTCGTTCTCGTATCGGAGCGTGACTTGGCTTTTCGCATCTGGCTCGAGCTCCGGCCGCTCTCCGGAATGACGCACTTCCGCCAAACGCTTCAGAATGTTGTGCGAATATTGCAGCGTCGCGGGCATCAGCTCCGGCGTTTCGCGGCACGCATAGCCGAACATGATGCCCTGATCGCCGGCGCCCTCGTCCTTGGTATCGCTGGAGTCCACGCCCTGCGCGATGTCCGCGGACTGCGCGTGCAGATAGCAAGCGTACTCAGCCGTCTTCCAATGGAAGCCCTGCTGCTCGTAGCCAATATCCTTCACCGCGGCGCGGACCTTGTCTTCCAGTCCGGCGACAATGCCTTCCGGCCCACGTACCTCGCCCGCGAGAATGATCCGCTGCGTGGTAACCATAGTTTCGCACGCCACGCGCGCCTCTGGATCGGCGCCAAGGAACGCATCGACGACGGTGTCGGAGATGCGGTCAGCGACCTTGTCCGGGTGACCTTCAGACACGCTTTCGCTGGTAAATACGTAAGAACTTCTGGCCACGCTGCTCTCCGAACGAATCAAGGGCGCGCCCTCTTACGGGCAACGCAGCGACGGGCGCAATCAGCTTGCTTAATTACGCTTGCTGGTCTCGGCGGCTTCCTCGGCCAGCGTACGTACGAGATCGACCACTTTCCGCCGCACACGCTGGCTCTTGATCGACGCAAACACCGACATCAGCTGCGCGCCTTCCGGTGTTGCAAGAGCATCATCGATGTAATCTTGCCGGGCTTCGGCAACGCCGGCTGCGCGCCCTTGTGATAGCCCCTCAAAAAATCTCGATACCGGTTGCTGCAGGGCCGACGCGATGTCGTATAGTCGGCTCGCCGCGATCCGATTGACGCCTTTCTCGTATTTCTGAACTTGCTGGAAGGTTACGCCAAGTAGTTCAGCGAGACGCTCTTGGCTCATACCGATTTCCAGGCGGCGAGAGCGGACTCTCTGACCTAGTTTCCTGTCAATCGATGTGGCTGCGCGCTCGTCGTTCATCGGAATTCGTCCCCTGATTTACCTGGCCAGGCAGCACAAATCTTAGACTGAACACGAATACAAGCAAAACGAGGAGTTGAATGCTTCCTGACGTAGCGAAAGGCGTTTCAACCAAAGCGGGTGGTAATTGCGACTCTGCGTAGAAACCATGCCCTTGGGTCGAGCGTACAACTCTACCATAGGAATCAACAATTGCAGAGATACCACCAGAGGCTGCTCGAGCCATCGGTAACCCCTCCTCAATTGACCTATAACGGGTCATCGCGAAATGCTGGTAAGGGCCGGTGAAGAACCGCAGATCGCCGAACCAGGCGTCGTTGGAGATATTGGCGATCCAGCCTGGCCGATCGGCGCCGTGGGGGACCATCCCTGGAAAGATCGATTCGTAGCAGATCAGGATCAGCGCAGGCGGCGCCCCGGGAATTATTACGCGTTCCGGTGGCGGCCCCTCAGCGAAACCCACCCCGATCTCTTGCAGAGGCCCGATGCCGAGCTGACGCACGATCGGCCAGAACGGGATATATTCCCCAAAGGGCACCAAGTGCTGCTTGTCGTAGATTTGTGCGACACGAGCCTGTCCGCCGACGCCGTCAATAACCGCGCCTGAATTGAACAGATGCAACTCATCGGCACTGGCGGCGCCCTGCATGTAGGCATCACAACGCACGCGCGGCGCGCAGCGCGTCAACCCCGTGATCAACACGCGATCACCTAACCCGCGTCCGAGCACATCGAGATAGGTTTGGTTATCCAGCTGAAAAAAGTTCAGCGTCGGCACTGCTCCCTCAGGCCAAACCAAGATATCCGTGCGGCTGTCTTCTGCCGGGCCGCTCGCGTCGAGATAGCGCCGCAGCACCCGCCATTCTTGCCCGCGCGCGCATTCAGAGCGTTCCTGGAGTGAGCCGCCCTCGCACCACTTCGCCTGCTGGCTGAGTCCGGACTCCGCAACGCGCACATTGGGCTGCGCGCCGGGCGGATCAATCGGCGCGTGCGCGATGCGTTGCGCGCCCCAGCCCCACATCATGCCCACGGCCAGCGCCGCCACAATGGTCGGCACAAAGCGCGCGGCGCCGTTCACCCGATCCGCAATCGTCGCCGGCGTCGCGGCTAGAACAAGCGTGACGAGCGTCAGCCCATAAATGCCGAACAGCGATGCCATCTGAGAAACTGGTTCTCCCGGCGTCCACACATAGCCCGGCAAGATCCAGGGGAAGCCGCTCAAAATGTTGCCGCGCAGCCATTCGGAGACGAACAAGCCAATCGCGAACGCAAACACGCGCCGCACACCCGGCGCCCACAGCATCATCGCCAGCGACGCGCCAAGCCCAAAGAACAGCGCCAGTGAAGCCGCCATGGCCAGCACCGCCGGCGCGCCCCACGGCGCAAATACCGCGCCGCGCGCGATGAACGCCGACGAAATCCAGTAGAGCCCGAAAATCAGGTAACCGAACCCGAACCACCAACCGGTCGAAAACGCCGATCGAATGCGATTTTTCTGCTCGAACGACACGTCGAGCAACCACACCAGCACACTGATCGTCGCGACATAGACGAGTGTGAACTGAAACGGCGCCTGCCCCAACACCGCAAATGCGCCCGCAAGAAACGCTATGCCGCGCCTCTGCCAGCGCGTGCGATTGCGCATCCAGACGTGCAGGCGCGAGGCCGACTCTGCCGTACTCAAGTCTTACCTCGCCGATCTCTTCGCCGAGGTGTTGGACCGCGCCGCGTGCATCGCGTCAAGCATCGCGCGCGCTCGAAGGCGCCACAATTGCGGTTTGGATTGTGCGCGAAGCTTCGCTCGTCCGCTTGATCCTCAGACGTTTTACCCGCCGAGGATCGGCGTCGGTGATTTCAAGGTCTAGTCCAGCCGGATGGTGCAAGATTTCACCACGCTGCGGCAGATGTTGCGCCAGCGCCGCTGCAAGACCCGCCACGGTGTCAAACTCGTCCTCGTGATCCGGGAGCGCCAAATTCAAACCGGTTTTGGCTTGAAGTTCCGCCAGCGGTGCGCGCCCATCGGCTTCAAAAACTCCGCCCGCTCGCTCCAGGATCATCGGCGCTTCGACGTCGTGTTCATCGTCAATCGCGCCAACGATCTGTTCGACGAGATCTTCCATCGACACCAGACCATCGGTGCCGCCGTATTCGTCGACCACCAGCGCCAAGTGAATACGGCTCGACTGCATACGCAGAAACAATGTCGACAGCGTCATGGACGAGGGCACAAATAGAATGTCGCGCTTGATGCGGCCCAACAAATGATCGGAGAACTTGGCGCTCGCCTCGCCTTCCGCATTCGGCGCGAGCAGCGTCATCACATCGCGGACATGCACGAGGCCCTGCGGGTCATCAAGCGTTTCCCCGTAAATCGGCAGTCGTGAGTGCTGGCTATCCGAAAACACGCGCGCCGCCTCACCCAGCGAAGCCGACGCCTCGATCGCCACGATCTCCGCACGCGGCCGCATCACATCGGCGACGCTCAACCGGTCAAAACGCGCCGCGCGCAGAATCATGTCTTTCTGCGCGCCTTCGATCAGCTCGCCGCTGCTTTCGCTTTCGCGCAGCGCTTCAGCGACCGCGTCGGCCGAGCCAATGCGCTCGCGCCCGATGATGCGGCCGAGCCGCTGCCACAAGGCGGATCGTTTGCGCGGACTTTCACCGTCTGGCGGCGTTTCGGCCATGTTTAGTGCGTGCTCTCAAGCATACGGGTCGTCGATGCCGATCGAGCGCATGATCTCGGTTTCCCGCGACTCCATGCGACTCGCGTCAGCCTCGTTCTCGTGATCATAGCCCAAAAGGTGCAGAAAGCCGTGTACGACCAAATGCGCGGCGTGGTGATCGAAGCTCTTACCTTGAAATTGCGCTTCTTCGACAATGGTTTCCGCCGCCAGCGCGATATCGCCCAAGAAGCGCGGCTGGCCCGGCGGGTCGACCTCCGCGGGCGGAAACGACAAGACGTTGGTCGAGCCATCCTTGCCACGGAACTCCTTGTTCATACCGGCGATGGTGACGTCATCGCCGAGCAGCACCGAGACGACGCCTTCAACGTTCTCGTGCTCGGCGGCGGCGGCGAGCGCCCGCGCGAGCATTTCCTCGTGCCCGCGCCACAATTCCGTGCCTGCAAGGATGTCGACTTCCAGGCTAGCCATTCCCGCCCTCGTCGCGGTGATAGGCTTCGACGATTTTTGCGACGAGCCGGTGACGCACGACATCCTGCGCCGCGAAACGGATGACATCGACCCCGGCTATGTTCTCAAGGATCGTGATCGCGTGCGAGAGCCCAGACTGATCCGGCCGCACCAGATCGATCTGAGACGGATCGCCGGTCACCACCATGCGTGAGCCTTCACCCAAGCGCGTCAGCACCATCTTCATCTGAAGGATGGTCGCATTCTGCGCCTCGTCGCAGATGACAAACGCATTAGAGAGCGTGCGCCCACGCATGAAAGCGAGCGGCGCCACTTCGATCGCGCGGCGTTCGCGTCGCGCCTTCAAATCGTTCTCGCTCATCTGGCTGCGGAACGCGTCCCAGATCGGCTGCAGATAGGGATCTACCTTCTCGGCGGGATCGCCTGGCAGATAGCCGAGCTTCTCCCCGGCTTCGACGGCTGGCCGCGTGACGATGATGCGGTCGACTCGCTCAGACTTCAGCGCCTCGACTGCCGCCGCCACCGCCAAGAACGTCTTGCCCGTGCCGGCGGGTCCAACGCCGAAAATCAGATCGACGCGCTCATCGCGCAAAGTCGTCGCCGGAGTCGTCGAGCACTGAGCCGCCGACAATGACTAACTGACCGTTGAGGTCGAAGGTCGCGGCGCTTGGAGCGTCCCACGAGCTTCCCGCGAAGTCTTGGCGCAGTTTCCAGAGCGTAGCGCCCGAGGGGCTCACGGCCCAGGCTCCAAAGTCCCAACAGTTGGGAGG
>JACQAC010000217.1 GCA_016195245.1 Pseudomonadota bacterium | reverse complement strand
CAAGGTCCTGAACGCGGCGCTTGTGCCCTCTGAAATCGCGCCAGTGTCGACGAGCAGCGCCTGCAGCGCGCTTCGTGCGGCCGCGACATGTGAGAGCGTTGGAGCGGCTTGTTCAGCCTGGGGAGCGGGCGTTTGCGCGCCTGCTGTTTGAGGCGGCGGCGCCGTCAGCAGCAGGATTGCCGTCAAAATAGCTGCTACGCGCATTAGGCCCTCCAGGCGCCATGCTATGCGCGCCGTGGGTCGATGCCAACGCCTCAGCCACAAGATCGTGAACCTGGTCGAATTACGGTGGTCCGCCGTGGGCCAACGCGCTTGAACTCAGAGCATTGGGAGGGATCCATGAAAGCTGTGACAGCGATTTTGATCGGTGGGCTGATCGCGGGCGCGTTGGATATTCTTTACGCGTTCGCGGTGTACGGGCCGCTGGCCCCGTCGCTGGGTTTGGCGAGCAGTTCGACGCCCATTGAAATTCTGCAGTCGGTCTATGGCGGCTGGATCGGCCGCGACGCGGCGCACGCTGGTGGCGCGATGACGGCTGTGCTCGGCGCCTGCACGCACTTCAGCATCGCAATCGTGATGGCGGCGGTCTACGCGGTGTTGTTTGCGCGGCCAGGTGCGAGCAATCCGATCCTCTGGGGTTTCATCTACGGTCTGATCCTGTTCGTGGTCATGAACTACATTGTAGTGCCGCTCTCAGCGGCGGCGGACGGTTACTTCACAAACGGCGCAGATGCTGTTGAACGCATTCACGCGACAGTGAGCAGGACATTGCAATTCAAGCGGCCGCTCTTGCTGGCGGGCACGGTGTTCACGCACACGGTTCTCGTTGGCATCCCGATTGCGTGGGCGAGCGCGAAGTTCGGCAATCAGCAGGATTGACCGGCGGCCCAGCCGCTCGACCAGGCCCACTGGAAGTTATAGCCGCCCAGCCATCCGGTGACATCAACGGCTTCGCCAACGAAGAAAAGCCCGCGCACAGCGCGTGCCTCCATGGTTTGCTGCGACAACGCATTGGTATCGATGCCGCCGACGGTGACTTCGGCCTTGGCGTAGCCCTCCGTGCCGCTGGGCGTGAGACGCCAGGCTTTGAGCGTGCGCGCCGCTTCGATGAGCGTGGCGTCTTTGATGTCGCCGATCGCGCCCTCGGGCAGGCGTTGGCTCAGCGCCGTGGCGAGGCGCTCCGACATGTGCTCCGCGAGGATGGTTTTCATCTGCGCGCGCGGCCGTTCGCGTTTCCGCGCGGCGAAGACATCATCTGCTGCATCCGGTAGCCAATCGAGGCGGATATCCTCCTCCACCGTCCAGTAGGACGAGGCTTGCAGGATGGCGGGGCCAGAAAGGCCGCGATGGGTGAAGAGCGCCGCCTCTTTGAACGATGCGCCGCCGCAGCTGGCAACGACAGGAGCTGAGACGCCGCTGAGCGGGCGCATCCAGGCGAGGTCCGCTTCGCTAAAGGTGAGCGGGACCAGTGCGGGTCGGGTTTTGACGATGGGCACGGCGAATTGCTTGGCGATGTCGTAAGCAAAAGCCGTCGCGCCAAGCTTTGGAATGGAGAGGCCGCCCGTGGCGATAATGCAGGTTTCGGCGGTGAAAGCGCCGAGTGACGTGTCCACATCGAACCGTTCGCCGCGCTGCACGGCGCGTACACGGCAGTTCAGTTTGATATCGACGCCCGCTTGTGCGCATTCGTCGAGCAGCATGCGCACGATTTTCTGCGACGCTCGGGCGCCTTCGCAAAAGAGTTGGCCTAGTGTCTTCTCGTAGTGTGCGATGCGGTGCTTAGTGGTGAGCGCAATGAATTCGGACGGTGGATGACGCGTCAGCGCCGAACGTGCGAAGTGCGGATTGGCGGAAATGTAGCGCGTTGGGTCGCCCGCATTGATGTTGGTGAAGTTGCAGCGCCCGCCGCCCGAGATCAGGATTTTTGCGCCTGGTTCAGCGTTGTGCTCCAGCACCAACACGCGTCGCCCGCGCCGGCCCGCGTGTAGCGCGCAGTAAAGGCCCGCGGCGCCTGCGCCGATAATGATGCTGTCGTATTTCATGGACCGTCGGCGGCCTCGCCGGCCGGCTCTGGTGCATGCCGGCGAGGGCTCAGGCGGTCCGTGCTTATCGCTTCCACTGCACCCAAGCGCCGTTCTCAGCGTAGGCAGGCTGCAGCATTTCGGCGATGGCCGGCGCGATCTCTTCCGGCGTTGGCAGTGTGAGCGGATCTTCGCCGGGGAAGGCTTTGGCGCGCATGGCGGTGCGGGTGGGGCCGGGGTTGAACAGGTTGGCTTTGATCGGCGTGACTTCGAGTTCTGCGGCCCAGCATGTCACCAAGGCATCGAGCGCCGCTTTGGAGGCCGCATACGGCGCCCAATAAGCTCGAGGATCACGCGAGGCGCCGGACGTGATGAACACGGCGCGCCCTGCATCGGAGGCGCGCAGCAGCGGATGCATGGCGCGAATGACGCGTTGGTTGGCGAGATAATTGATCGCCGTCGTCTCTTCCATGACAGCGGGCGTCGCCTGGTGAGCCGGTGTGAGCGCGCCCAACGCGCCGGCGCAGGACGCGAGGCCATCGAGTTTGCCAAAGCGTTCGAAGAGTGCGGCGGCGAGGCGGTCGATGGCGGGATAATCGGCAAGGTCGAGCGGCACGAGCGTCGCCTCGCCTTTGCCTTCCGCCCTGATCTCATCGTCCAGCGCCTCGAGCGCCTTTTGTGCGCGCGCCACGCAGATCACGCGCCAGCCGCGGCGCGCCAATTCCAGCGCCACAGCGCGGCCAATGCCACGCGATGCGCCGGTGACGAGCGCAATCCTGCGTTCGTCGGCGCTCATTCGGCGGGCGTTTCAGCCAGGAGCGACAGTTGAAAATCCTTGGCGGCGCGATCGCTCGAATGATCGAGCAGCGGCGTCGGATAATCACCGGTGAAGGCGTGGTCGGTGAATTGCGGTTGTTCGGCGTTGCGCTTGGCCTCGCCCATCGCCCAATAGAGCCCATCGACCGAAAGGAAGCCCAGCGAGTCGACGCCGAGCGCTTTGCGCATCTCTTCCAGCGACATTTGCGCGGCCATCAATTGCTGTTGGGTTGGCATATCGATGCCGTAGAAGTCCGGAAACTTGATGGGCGGAGAGGCGCTACGGAAATGCACTTCCTTGGCGCCCGCGTCGCGCACCATCTGCACGATCTTCTGCGAAGTGGTGCCGCGCACGATGGAATCGTCGACCAGTACGACGCGTTTGCCTTTGAGCACATCGCGGTTGGCGGAGTGCTTCAAGCGCACGCCAAGCGCGCGGATT
>JACQAC010000058.1 GCA_016195245.1 Pseudomonadota bacterium | reverse complement strand
TCTGGGGTGGACGCTCTTGCGAGCATCAGTTCCGGAACGGGAAATCGAACTCCTTCAACAGAGCGCGGGCTTCGTCATTGGTGCGCGCGGTGGTGCACACGACGATGTCCATGCCCCAAATCTGATCAATCTGGTCGTAATTGATTTCCGGGAACACGATGTGTTCCTTGATGCCCATGGCGTAGTTGCCACGGCCATCGAAGCTCTTGCCGTTCAAGCCGCGGAAGTCCTTCACGCGCGGCAGCGCGATGGTGACGAGACGATCGAGAAATTCGTACATCGCGTCTTTGCGCAGCGTGACTTTGCAGCCGATGTTCATGCCTTCGCGGAGTTTGAACGCCGCGATCGACTTGCGCGCCTTGGTGGCGACCGGCTTTTGGCCGGCGATCGCCGTCAACGCTTCCATCGCCGATTTGAGCTTCTTGGAGTCAGCAGTCGCTTCGCCAACGCCCATGTTGATCACGATCTTGTCCAGACGCGGGATCTGCATTTCGTTGGTGTATTTGAACTCTTCGCGCAGGCGCTTCTTGATCTCGCTCTTGTAGCGGGACTTCAGACGCGGCTCGTAGTCGGCCGGCTTCGGCGTGCGCTTCTTCGGCGCAGCGGCAGCGGTTTCTTTCTTCGGCTTCTTCTCGCCTTTCGGCGCGCCGTCGGCAGGCTTCGCGTCAGCCCGCTCAGACTTCGGGGGCTTCGCTTCAGACATCGATCTGCACTCCAGAACCCTTGGCGACGCGAACTTTGCGGCGCTGCGCGCCTTCGCCAACCACCTTGAAGCCAACGCGCGTCGCCTTGCCCGTCTTCGGGTCGCGCAGCGCAACGTTGGAGATATGAATCGGCGCCGGCTTTGAGATGACGCCGCCATTCGGATTAGCCATGTCCGGCTTGGTGTGGCGCTTCATCATGTTGACGCCATCGACCAGCACGCGGTCGTCATCCGGCATCACGCGGATAACTTTGCCGGAACGGCCTTTGTCCTTGCCGGCGAGCACGATCACCGTGTCGTCCTTGCGGATACGGGCGGCCATTAGAGCACCTCCGGCGCGAGTGAGATGATCTTCATCTGATTGCGCGCCCGCAATTCGCGCGGCACCGGTCCGAAGATGCGGGTGCCGATCGGCTCACCCTGCTTGTTGACGAGAACCGCCGCGTTGGAATCGAAGCGAATGGTCGAACCATCCTTGCGCTTCATGTCCTTCGAGACGCGGACGACGATGGCTTGCACGACATCGCCCTTCTTCACGCGGCCGCGCGGCATGGCTTCCTTCACCGAGCACACGATGATGTCGCCCACCGTGGCGTAGCGGCGCTTGGAGCCGCCCAGCACCTTAATGCACATGACGCGCTTGGCGCCGGAATTGTCGGCGACGTCGAGATTGGTTTGCATCTGGATCATAGGATTATGCTCCGACGCGGCCGACGACTTCCCAGCGTTTCAGCTTGGACTTCGGCGGGCATTCTTGAATGTTGACGACTTCGCCTTCTTTGAAGGCGTTCTTTTCGTCGTGGGCGTGGAAGCGCGACGAGCGGCGCACGGTCTTCTTCAAGACCGGATGCAGATAGGTGCGTTCCACCTGCACGACGACGGTCTTGTCGCCTTTATCGCTCACGATCTTTCCGGTCATTACACGGCGCGGCATCGGCTTCGTCCTTAAACTTTTTTCTGCGGCGTCTTTTCGCGCAGCACCGTTTTGGCGCGGGCGATCTGACGGCGGACGTCGCGCATGCGCGACGACTTTTCGAGCTGACCGGTCGCTTGCTGGAAGCGCAGGTTGAATTGCTCTTT
>JACQAC010000221.1 GCA_016195245.1 Pseudomonadota bacterium | reverse complement strand
TTGGAGCCGGCGCCCTCGCCCGTGCCCATCATCGCGGTGCCCATCTCGGCCATCCCGGTGCGGACGTCGGCGAAGTCGAGGTTGATGAGACCCGGCATCACCATCAGGTCGGTGACGCCGCGCACGCCGGAGTAGAGCACCTGGTCAGATAGCTGGAAGGCTTCGGCGAACGTGGTGCGCTCGTTGGCGACACGGAACAGGTTTTGGTTCGGAATGACGATCAGCGTATCGACGTGCTTGCGCAATTCCTGCACGCCCGCTTCGGCGAGCTGCATGCGGCGCTGACCTTCGAAGTGGAACGGCTTGGTGACGACAGCAATGGTGAGAATGCCGCGTTCGCGCGCGGTGCGCGCTATCACGGGCGCGGCGCCGGTGCCGGTGCCACCGCCCATGCCGGCGGCGACGAACACCATGTGCGCGCCGTCAAGGAACTCGAGGATTTCGGGTTGGCTTTCCTGCGCCGCTGCCTGGCCGACTTCGGGGCGCGCACCCGCGCCGAGACCTTCGGTGATCGATTGGCCGAGCTGGATTCGGTTTGGCGTACGCGCACGGGTCAGCGCCTGCGCGTCGGTGTTGGCGACGACGAAGTCGACGCCTTGGAGGCGCGCGTCGATCATGTTGTTGACGGCGTTGCCGCCTGCGCCGCCGACACCGAACACCACGATCCGTGGCTTCAGCTCATGCACGGTGGGCGCACTGTACTGGCTCATAAAACTCCCGCTCCAGGATCATCGAGTCGCACGATTCGCCCGACGCTCGCAGTGCGCCAAATCCTTTATCAGCAGGCGCGTTTAAGGCTTCGTTAAGCCTTGGAAACGCTCTGCGGCGCTTTTGGGGCCAACTCGCGTTAGATTGGGGTTTGGCGCGAGATTTCGAGGGCGCTTCTGCGTTTGATCGTGGCGTCCTCTCCGAAGGCGCTAATTCTTCGTCGCAGAGGACAGATCGCGGCCTCGGCAGTGGAGAAGTCCGCGGCTAGAATACTCAACATGAAGTCTGACGTGAGCAAGAAGACGAGCGCCGCCAAGCCGCGCGCCCCCGGACCGACCCGCGCCGGAGGCGAGTGCCTGTGCGGCGCGGTGGCGTTCGAGATCGGCGTCCCGGCGCGCTGGACTTGGCACGATCATTCGAGCGCCGCGCGCCGCGCGCACGGTGCGGCGTACGCTACGTACGTTGGAACCTGGGCAAGCCGGTTCCGGTTTCTGCGCGGCGAGGATAATCTCACACGGTATGAGGATCCCGAACGCGGCGGCACGCGAAGCTTTTGCAGCACCTGTGGAACGCCGGTTCTGTTCCAACGCAACAAACAGAACGTCAACGTCCCGCGCGCGCTCTTCAGCACAGGTGTCGGCCGAGAGGCGCGCTATCACATCGGCATCGATCAGCTACAGGAATGGACCTACCAGGGCGAACGACTCTCGCCGCTGAAGGGCTTTCCCGGCGTGGTTTGGAACCGTAAGCGCAAGTCGGCGCCTTGACTGACCTCCTAGGGAACCGCGGACTTTGACCACTTCAACGAAACGTTACGCAGCCGCGATCGACTTGGGACCGCGTGGCCTCGACATGCGCGCGTGTTTCGGCGGATGCAGAGACGTGGGCGCCTGTAAAAGCCGCTGTCGCGACCGCCAGCTCCGACGGCGCCAGCGCCTGAGCCATGCCGCCGGTCATGCACTCGCAATAGCCGACGGAATTGTGCCGTTCGCATGCCGCCCGATAGGCGCGCCGCGCCACCCGGACTTCCTCGTCGGACGCGTTGGAGCGGGCATCCTCGTAGGTTGGCGACGAGGAGGTCCCAGACGTCTGGCGATGGGTTCCGGCGGCGGATGCCGTCATGCAAGCGGCGCCGACAAGCACAGCCGCGAGGATCAAGTATTTCATGGGCCAGTCTCCTCTCCCCCGTCCCGCATCCTAGCGCACTTTCGGACGCGCGGTGTGGCTTGCGTCACGTAGGCGAGCGGGCGATGAGCGGCCATGCGGATTGTGGGCGGAAAATTCAAAGGCCGGTCGATCATCGCGCCGGAGGGCCGTAACACCAGGCCCACAAGCGACCGCGCCCGCGAAGCGGTGTTCAATGTGCTGACGCATGCCGAGTGGTCGGCGGGCCTGGAGGGCCGGCGCGTGCTCGATCTGTTCGCGGGCTCGGGAGCACTGGGCTTCGAGGCGATTTCGCGCGGCGCGGCGTTTGCGCTGTTTGTCGAGACGGATGCTGCGGCGCGCGGTGCGCTGCGTGACAACATCGAAGCGCTCGGCTTGTTCGGCGCGACGCGCATTCACCGGCGCGACGCGACAGATCTTGGCGCCAAACCGGCGGGGCTCGGCGACCCGTTCGATCTGGTGTTCCTAGACCCACCCTATCATCGCGGTCTCGGCGAAGCAGCGCTCTCGCGATTGGCAAGTGGCGGATGGATCGCCGCGGGCGCGATCGCAGCGTTTGAATGCGCCGCTGATGAAACGCCCGCAGCGCCGGGATTTGAAATGCTAGACACACGCGAATACGGCGCGGCGAAAGTGCTGTTTCTCCGCGCCGTATAGAGTCAGTGCGCTTGCACGCGATGCGGCGCGCCGGAAATGCCGATGGCGTGGCGCAAGTCGTCGGCCTGCATCAGTCGACCATCGCGCATCACCAACTCGACGAGCCGCAAATCACCGATATTGGCACTCGGATCACCGTCGACCAGGAAGAACTCGGCGTTCTTGCCCACCGTGATGGAGCCGGCGACATTGCTGACGCCGAACAGCCTTGACGGCACGATTGTGGCGGTGGCTAGGGCGTCGGCGGGCGTCATGCCGGCGGCCACGTAGAGCTCAAGCTCACGCACCAATTCAAGGCCGCTGCCGTCAGTGCCGGCCACGATGGTCACGCGCCGGCGATAGAGCTCGCCGACGAGCGCCGAGAGCGCCGCCTGTGCCTGGCGCATGCGTTGACGCGACACTTGCGGCGTCGGCGGTAGACCGCCGGAGCGGAAACCACGCTCTACTGTCGGCGGCATGGTGCCTATAAAGGGCGCGTACGCCGCGGAGATGTCGCCGGAGTCCGGCACATACTCGAGTTCGAACGTCACCAGCGTTGGATCTACCGCAATGTGGCGGCGCTGAAGCTCATTCAGATAGGCGGTAAATTCCGGTGAGTGGATGTTCACATCCGGCGCGTACTCCGCCATGCCGATGTGACGCGCGATGCCATTCGAGTGATCGACGACATCCTGCGGCATAGCCTGCATCATCACGAAGTTGATGTGGGTGAGTTCATCGTAACCCGCACGCACCGCGTCGAGCGGACGCATGCCGTGTGGCACGTGGCCGTGGACATGTAAGCCAAGCCGATGCGCCTCCGCCGCCATCGGCGCCACCCAAGCAGGATCGAGCGAGCCGTAGAGTTTGATCGCGAAATAGCCTTCGTTGTGCGCGCGATCGACCGCAGCGATAGCTTCCTGCTGATTGTGTACGGCGACCGCCACTTGCGCCGTGTTTTCGCCGGCGCCGTCGATGAGCAGCGATGGCACGATGAGTGGGCCCAGCAATTGCCCGTTCTCGATGCGATGGCGGCGCTCGGTGGATTCCGCCGGCTGGTTGCCAGGGTCACGAATGCTGGTGATGCCTTGCGCCAGCAGCAGCGGACCGGACTCATCGGAACCATAGTGCTGGTGGCTATCCCAAAGGCCCGGAACCAAAGTCTTGCCGGCGCCGGCAATCATCCTTGCGTTCGCGGGCGCGCGCACTGAAGCAGCGCTGCCGACCGCGGTGATGCGCCCATTGACGACAACGACACTCTGATGCTCGCGAAAACGGCGGCCAATAGAATCGTAAAGCCGCACATCTTGGATAACGATTGGCTGCGTCACGCGCGGACCAACCTGATCGACGAGCCCCGCGCCCCGCGATGCCAACGCCGCGTTCTGCGCGGCGCTCAGATCGTCGAGCACGCCTTCCCAACCATCTTTGATATAGGAGAGGAAGCCGGCATAGGCGAAGAAGCGGTCGCCATCGTACCAGACAGGAAACGGCCCAAATCCGACGCCGATGACCGCATAGGCGGTCAAGGTTTTGGTCTCGCGTCCATTCGAGACTTGCCGCGTAGTCAATTGTACAAGCTGCGCTTGGCCTGACGGCAGCAGCTGCATGGTGTGGTTCGGCGAATGCATCAGCGCGTCGACGAAAGCGATGTTGCTATCGAGCGTGCCGCCAACTGAAGAATAATAGCCGCCGCTGAAAGCGCCATCGCCGTGATCGACAGGCGAGCGATAGGCGTAGCGGCCATTGGCGACGCTGAAGCTCTCGCCGGCGTCGCCGTTCGGCGTTACGCCACGAATAGTGACGCCTTGCAGCGATCCATCGGCGCCGAAGCGCTGCTGTTCGTCTATCTCTGTGACGAACCCGCGCAACAAGATGCTTTCACGCGACCAACGCACGCCATCAGGCGTTGCCCAACGCCACGAATGGCCGTGCGGCCCCGCGGTTGAGCGAATGACCCAGCTCTCGGCGCCGGCCGGGGGCTGCGCGAGGTTGGCGCCCGGCGCGAGTTGGGCTCGCGTTGAGGGGACGAGCGCGAGCGCAACAACCGCTACCGCCGCAGCGAACATGCGTTTCATGCATTCACTCCTTGGATCGATTTGGCTTGAGCGCGGCAGCGACCACGCTCAAGGCGGCGGCGACGAAGCGGCGCGCACCTGCGACCAAGATCACGGTGACGGCGCGGGCGCGGGTCCCGGTTGGATCGTCGCGCGACGGATAGCCGGCGAAAGCTGCACTTGTGGACGCAACCGCACCCGCATGCGCTGACATTGATCGAGCGTCTGCTGATCAGGCGCGGCAACATCATGCTGCTCTTGGGCCTGCTGCAACCTCTGGCACGCCTCTTCGCTGCGCCCACTGCGATTGAGCGCAATCACCAGACGCTGTGCATCGGCTTGGATCGCTTGCGCGGCCACTGCGTTCGACGTCGGCGTCGCCGTTTGCTCACGCAACGAATAAGCCTGCGCGAAGCGCGCGCTCGCGGAGCTGAAATCGCCCCGCCGCTCAGCGATGCGTCCAAGTTCGGATGCGACCGGCGCCTGCAAGATTGGCGACGACAAGTTTGGCAGCGCGCTTTGTAGCTGTTGCTCGGCCGCATCGCTTTGACCGGATGCTTGCGCCTGGACGGCTTGGCTCACGTTAGCCGCGGCTTGCGCCTCCTGACCGCGATTGGCGCGAACGTAGGCGTGCGACAGCATGCGCCACACAACGGGATTCTGTGGGCTGGCATTTGCTGCCGTTTCCAAAGCCTGTTGGCCAAGCGGGCTTCCATTCGCAACGCCGACGGCGCCAGCAACCAGGATCATGTTGTTGGCTTGAGGATCTTCGGGATGGGCTTGCGCGTAAGCCGTGAGGGTTTGCAAGGCGGCATCACGCTGAGTTGGATCGGACAAGTGAAGCGCGGCAAGGCGCACGCTGGAATCCGGATGCGTCAGCAGGTTGGCGATCGCAGCCTGATAGGTTTGCTGTGCATCCGCGCTGAATTGCTGATCGCTAGCGAGCTGAAGTTGATCATCCGTCGAGCCAGGCGCGGTCTCGGACATCGGGGCGCCCGGCAGGCCTCTAGAAGGCGACGCCGAAGCCAGTTGAGTCGAAGCCGACCCAAGCGCACCGCCCTCAAGCCCCATAGATTGCGCAAGCTGGGCCGCTTGCTCCGGCGTGAGCCGGCCTTCTTCCAGCAGGCGCAGCAATTGCGCCTGCAAGTCGGCTTGCGTGGCATGATGCTGCTGAGGGGTGATGATGTACTTGCCAAAGGCGGCGATACCGACGACCAACGCCAGCACGGTCAGCACTGAGACAACGCGGATGCGGTTCATCAAGCGGCGGCGCTTCGCCGCGATGACGCCGCCATCGACATTGCGTCCTTCCAGCTTGGCGCGCAGCGCTTCTTCGAGCAGCTGCATTTGCGGAGCGGTGGCGCCGCCGTTCCAGCGTGTGAAATCCTCTGCTTGGAAAGCGCCGAAGCCAAGCGGGATTTCCACCCGATCCAACATCACCGGGACCAACCGGCCCTCGTCACGCGCGCGCCCAGCTTCATCACGCACAAAGGTCGAAGCGGCGGAACCGCGCGTCCATACCACGATCACTGCACGAGCGCCGCGCAACTCACGCTCGATGATTTGCGCATAATCCTGGCCCGCGGCGAGCGAACGGTCCCACCAGATGTTGAAGCCACGCTTCTGCAGCGCTTCCGCAAGCGGGCGCACCCGGTCGCGATCTTCACTGGCGTAAGAAATGAAGACGTCCGACATCCACACACACCCCCGGCTCGGCTGCGCGTTTCTTGCGCCGACCGTTCAACTGCTTGTCCCTTGGATCTGTGTTTTAGGCCCTTAGCGGGACGACGGGAAGATGACGCTGGTCACGATGTGGAGCCCTTGAACTGAAAGGGCTTTTGAGACCATTCACGGAGAGCTATCCGGGAATCCGCCTGCTGGACGTGTCTTGCAAAACGGAAGGCGACAAAAAACGTCTCAACCAACAGGCCGAGTTTGTGAGCGCCAAGAACGTGCCGAAATGGCTTCTTCGCTTCAGTTTCGTGTGCTTGCCCTACCACAGTCCAAACGGGCTAGGCTGCCGCTCGGCCGGCAGCGCATCCCCGCGTTCACGACCATTTGTCCACAGACCCAGCACGCTCAGCGATCTCGTGTTTGCCGCGACGCACGACAGGTCTAGTGCGCCTTCCAAGGGATGGCGGCCATGATCGTGAAAAGTTTGGGGCAAGCGATCTTCGCGGCGATGATGATCGCTTGCGGGCTGGCAGGCTTCATTGAGGGCAAGTTTGCGCCGATCTGGACGCCTGTCCCAGCGGCGACGCCCGCTCGCGAGCTACTGATCTATCTTTGCGCGTTTGTGGCGCTTGCGGGCGGCGTCGGACTTTTGTTGAAAGCCGCCGCACCCGTCGCGGCGCGCGGACTGTTCGTCTATCTCGGGCTTTGGATGCTCTTGTTCAAAGCGCCTTTCATCATCCGCGAGCCGCTGCAGGAGGTGTCCTACCAAAGCACAGGCGAGAGCGTGGTGTGGGTCGCCGCGGCCTGGGTGCTTGCGATCTGGTTCTCATCCGAAGCCGACAAAACGAGGTTCGCTTTTCTTTTCGGTGACACTGGATTGCGGCTCACACGCATACTCTATGGGTTGGCGCTGATCGCTTTTGGCCTCTCGCACTTCTTCTACGTCAACATGACGACGCCGCTGGTGCCGGCATATCTGCCATTCCATGATGCGTGGGCCTACATCACCGGCGGCGGTTATATTGCGGCGGGCGCGGCGATCATCAGCGGTCTCCTCGCGCGCCTCGCGGCGGTGCTTGTCGCGCTGCAGATTGGCTTGATCACTGTGTTGGTGTGGGCGCCGATAGTGGCTGCCGGCAACATCGACGCGGGTCATTGGCAAGAAACGGTCGTTTCTTGCGCGATTACAGCGGGAGCGTGGGTGATGGCGGACTCCTATCGCGACGCGCCATGGCTCTTGTCGCCACGCACGAGTGCAAGAGGCGCCTAATCGCCACGGCAAAACTCCTACGCAGTGTAAGGCGCCAACCCTCGAAGACCCTTACCACGCCGCGCGTGACGCGACCCGTCTTAGGAGGCGAACTTGCCATGGTTCGTTCGCGTGGGACCGCAAGCAACCTCTCGAGCCTCTATGTCGTCCGGCCTATATCAACTTCACGTGACCGAAATAAAGTGGGTCACATGGGACGTGGGAAGGCAGACGCAGAGATCGTCAAGGCGATTGCCCAGCACGCCAGGATTCAGAGCGAACGCCCGCCATCTCCAGATTTGGCGTCGGAATGGCGCTGGAGCCGCAGTGGGTGGGACTGTGAAAGCCTGCCAAACAGTCTGAAATCCGTGGTCACTCCGGAGGGAGCTGCTGATCCTCTAAACACGGACGAGACGGCCAAGTCCTAAGCTCACATCCACATCATTGCTTCTCCGTCCTGGCACTACCGAGCGTCCCAGCCTCCCTCTGAGAAAGGCGTTGGACAGTAGAACGCCGGCGTCTCCACGACGTGATCATTTGAATTAGTTGCGCAGATGCCGTGCGTCCTCGCCCTGATCATCTCAGATATTTCGCGAAGGTTTCGTGGCCCGGACAGGGGCTCCCACTGAAATGGAATCTGGATCAGTGCGTCCGGATCAGACTGGAAGGCAGCACGCGCCTGGTTCGAAAGGCGGAAAGTTCGCTAGACAACTGCTGTCGCGCGTTCGAAGCGGTGTCCCGCCGGCCATTCGAAAGCCGATCTACATTGAAGAGAACCGTCATCGGCCGGGTTACAACACAGCTGAACAATACCAGCGATGCTATTGTTGCGCTCCTCGCGCGGGTAGTTTCCCCAGCAATCACTTTTGTTGGGAACTTGCCGCCAAGTAAGCGGCAACGCTTCTTCGTTTGACGTCGGGTGCGCATACGGCGCACCCAACACGCACGCGAAGGTTATCAGCGCCAAACCCAACTTAAAGCGCAGGCTTAAGACGAACATGTCAGCGCTCGATAAACAGCGCCGCTGGGTGCTCCAGCATGCCCTTCACGCGCTGGATGAAGGCCGCCGCATCGTAACCGTCGACCACGCGGTGATCGAAGGATGAGCTGAGGTTCATCATCTTGCGTACGACAATCTGGCCGTTCTTCACAACGGGACGTTCGACCAGCTTGTTGACGCCGATAATCGCCACTTCGGGGTGATTGATCACCGGTGTGGTGACGATGCCGCCCAGCGCACCGAGTGAGGTGATGGTGATAGTGGAGCCGGAAAGCTCTTCTTTCGTCGCCGTGTTGGCGCGCACGGCGGCGGCGAGGCGCGAGACTTCGGTGGCGCTATCCCACACATCGCGCGACTCAGCGTGGCGAACCACCGGCACGATGAGGCCGTTGTCGGTTTGGGTGGCGATGCCGATGTCGACGTTCTCGTGGCGATAGACGACGCCTTGGTCGTCATCGAAGCGCGCATTGATCTGCGGGAAATCCGGTAGCGACAGCACCAGCGCCCGCATCAGGAACGGCAGCAATGTCAGCTTCGGCTGATCTGCGCGCTTGGTGGCGTTGAGATGCGCGCGCAGCTCTTCGAGTTCAGTGAGATCCGCTTCTTCGACGTAAGCGAAGTGCGGGATGCGGCGCTTGGCGTCCTGCATCTTCTCCGCGATCTTGCGGCGGAGGCCGATCACCTTCACCGGCTCGATGCCGTTCTTCTCCGCAAGCGCCGAAGTGCGGCGCGCGCCGGCGACAGGCACGAGCACTTTGTCGAGGTCTTCGTGGGTGATGCGGCCTTCGGGACCGCTGCCGCGCACTTGGCCGAGGTCAATGCCGAGCTTTTGCGCGCGGGCGCGCACGGCGGGAGACGCTTGCGCTTGGCTCCATTCGCGCACAGCGGCGTCGCGCGGTGCAGGCTTCGCGACAGCTTGCGATTTCGGCTGACCGATCGCGGCTTGGGTTTCTTCTTCCGACCACACAGCGCCGGATTGCGCTTTGATGCGCGGCTTGGCTTGCGGTGGCGCAGCGGCCATTGGCACGGCGACTTTCGCCGGCGCGGATTGCACGGCGCCGTTGGATTTCGGCGGTTCCGGATCGCGGGCCTTCAGGCCCGCGGTTTCTTTATTTGAAGGCGCGTCTGAAGACGAGCGGTCCGTTTGCTCTTCGCCCGCGCCACCGACTTCGAACACCGCGATCGGTCCGCCAACGGGCGCCATGTCGCCCGGTTCGCCGTGGATCGACAACACTTTGCCTGCGACTGGCGAGGTCATTTCGACCGTCGCCTTATCCGTCATCACGTCGACAAGCGGCGCGTCTTCCTTGATCACGTCGCCGGGGCGCACGTGCCATGCGACGATTTCCGCTTCCGCGGTGCCTTCGCCGACATCCGGCAATTTGAAAACAAACTGGCCCATCGCTCTCTCTTCAGGCCTCCATCACGCGGCGCATCGCCTTGATGAGGCGCGGCGGCGTCGGAAAATACTCCCACTCCAGCGCATGCGGATAAGGCGTGTCGTAACCCGTCACGCGTTCAATTGGCGCTTCCAGCTGATAGAAACAATGCTCCTGCACCAGCGCGCTGAGTTCGCCGCCATAGCCGGAGGTGCGGGTGGCCTCATGCACGATCACGCAGCGGCCAGTCTTGCTGACCGACTTCACGATGGTTTCGATGTCGACCGGCACAAGCGTGCGCAGATCGATGACTTCCGCATCGATACCGCTCTCCTCTGCGGCCGCCATCGCCACATGCACCATCGTGCCGTAGGCGAGGATGGTGCAATCGGCGCCTTCGCGCACGACGGCCGCTTTGCCGATGGGGATGGTATAGTGCCCCTCCGGCACTTCGCTGGCGTCATGCTTTGACCACGGCACCACGGGCCGGTCGCGTCGGCCGTCGAACGGGCCGTTATAGATGCGCTTCGGCTCAAGGAAGATCACCGGGTCATCGTCTTCAATCGCTGAGATCAGCAAGCCCTTCGCATCATACGGTGTCGAAGGGATCACCGTCTTCAAACCGGCGACGTGCGTGAACAACGCTTCCGGACTTTGGCTGTGGGTTTGGCCACCGAAGATGCCGCCGCCGTACGGCATGCGCACGGTGAGCGGCACGGTGAACTCGCCGGCGGAGCGATAGCGGATCTTCGCGGCTTCGCTGACCAACTGGTCGTAGGCCGGATACATGTAGTCGGCGAACTGGATCTCAACGACCGGCCGCAAGCCGTACACCGCCATGCCGATCGCCGTGCCGGCAATGCCACCCTCGCTGATCGGCGCATCGAAGCAGCGCTTGGCCCCATACTTCTGTTGCAGGTGTTCAGTGACTTTGAAAACGCCGCCGAAATAGCCGACGTCTTCGCCGAAGGTCAGCACGTTAGGGTCGCGCCCCATCACGGTGTCGAGCGCCGAGTTGAGCGCTTGGATCATGGACATCGAGGCCATGCTCTAGCTCCCACTCTCGTCGCGCTGCTGGCGCAGGTGCCAGGGCACGTCTTTGTACACATCGTCGAACATCGACGCGCGCGCATGCGCGCCCTCCGCCAGCGTGCCGACCTTCTCCGCTTCGCGGCCTGTGGCGCGTACGGTTTCGGCGGCTTCTTCCTGCGCGGCGCGATGTTGCTCTTCGCTCCATTCGCCGAGCGAAATCAAATGCTGCTTCAAGCGCGCGATCGGATCACCGAGCGGCCAGCAGGAATATTCATCGGCGGGGCGGTAGCGAGCTGGATCGTCCGACGTTGAGTGCGGGCCGCCACGATAGCTGAAATGCTCGATCAAGGTCGGGCCGAGATTGGCGCGGGCGCGCTCGGCGGCCCATTGCGTCACGGCGTAGACAGCGAGGAAGTCGTTACCGTCCACGCGAAGTGGCGGCACGCCGTAACCGATGCCGCGCGCCGCGAAGGTGGTGTTCTCGCCGCCGGCGATGCCTTGGAACGAAGAGATCGCCCATTGATTGTTGGTGACGTTGATAATCACCGGTGCGCGATACACAGCCGCGAACGTCAGCGCCGAGTGGAAGTCGCCCTCCGCGGTGGCGCCATCGCCAACCCACGCCGCGGCAATGCGCACATCGCCGGAATACGCCGACGCCATCGCCCAACCTACTGCTTGCGGCAACTGTGTCGCGAGGTTTCCGGAGATCGTGAAAAAGCCCGCCTGCTTCGACGAATACATGATCGGCAGCTGGCGCCCCTTCAGCGGATCGCGCGCGTTCGAATAAATCTGGTGCATCATGTCGATGAGCGGATAGTCACGCGCGATCAACAGGCCCTGCTGGCGATAGCTCGGGAAGCACATGTCGTCGGGGCTGAGCGCCATGCCGGCCGCGACCGAGATCGCCTCTTCGCCGAGGCTTTGCATGTAGAATGAGGTTTTGCCCTGACGCTGGGCGCGGTGCATGCGCTCGTCGAAGGCGCGCGTGAGCAGCATGTGGTTGAGCGCGCGGCGCATGAAGTCGGGCGACAGATGCGGCGCCCAAGGCCCCAGCGCGTTGCCCTCCATGTCGAGCACGCGGATGAGGCCGTAGGCGTAGTCGCGGAGCTCGAACGCGGGTGCATCGATGTCCGGCTTCGGCGTGGCGCCTGGCTCAGGGAAGCTCCAGCCGCTGAAGTCAGGCTTGTCGCCAGGCCGCGCGCGCGGCGCAGGCACGTGCAAGCTCAGCGCATTGCTGCGACGCGGTCCCGACGCTTGATCCATTCACTTCCTCGCCGAGGCGATCTTTGCGCGCACAAGCCGGTCCGACACAAGATGCGGCGAGACGCCTTCGCGGCGGACCTGTTCGACAACTGCAAGGACGCGCGGCGCGATTGCCCGCACCTTGGCGTCGACCGCTTCCGCCGCTTCGCCCAGGTATTCGCAGGACACCATAACGATGCCGCCAGCATTGACGACGTAGTCCGGCGCATAGGTGATCCCCGCCGCGACAAGGCGCGCGCCGTCTTCCTCGGTGGCGAGTTGGTTGTTGGCCGCGCCGCAAACGATCCTGGCGCCTAGCTCCGGGATGGTTTTTGCGTTGAGGCCAGCGCCCAGTGCGCACGGCGCAAACAAGTCGGCCTTCACCGCGTGGATTTGATCCACGGGCGCAACTTCCGCGCCGAGCGGTTCGATGCGCGCGAGGTTGGTGGTGTTGACGTCGCTGATGATGAGTTTGGCGCCTTCGTCGACCAAGTGTTGGCAAAGGTGCCGGCCCACCGAGCCCGCGCCCTGCACAGCAATCGTGCGGCTCTGCACCGAGCCGCCGAGCAGACCCTTGATCGACAGGAAGACGCCGAGCGCCGTCCAAGGCGAAGGATCGCCGCCGGCGCGGCCTTCTTCCTTCGGGATGCCGGTGACGAACGAGGTCGAGCGCGAGATAATTTTCATGTCGTTGACGGTGGCGCCGACATCTTCCGCCGTGATGTAGCGGCCGTGCAGACTCTCGACGTCACCTCCGAACGCTTCGAAGCACGCGGCGCGATCGGGACCCATCTTGTAGATAACAGCCTTGCCCCCGCCGAGCGGCAGATCGGCCATGGCGTTCTTGTAAGTCATTCCGCGCGAGAGGCGCAGCGCATCGGTCAGAGCATCTTCGTCGCGGTCATAGCTCCAGATGCGGCAACCGCCGGCCGCCGGACCGAGGGCGGTGGAGTGGATGGCGATGATGCCTTTGTAGCCTAAAGCCTCGTCGCCGACGAATACGACATCTTCGTGCCCATCGTAAGCCGCGTTGGATTTCGGGTTCATTGGATCGGTTCGTCCATTAGCAAAGCGCGTGCATAGCGCATGGGTGGCGAGCCATAGGCTAGCACGCCATCATGATAGGTTTTGAGATTGAAGGCGGCGCCATAATGCTGCTGGTAGGCGGCGCGCGTTACATCGTGCTCGGTCACGCCCACGAAATAGGTCGAGAGCTGCGTCACGGAAAGCTGTGCGCGCCGCCATTTGCCAGCGGCCTCCCGCTCTTCTTGGAAGGCCGTCTGCGTCAGCAGGTGCATCATCTCTTCTTGAGTCATGCCGTCGCAGTGGATGGCCTGGTCTATGATGGCGTTGGTGATCGTGCGCAGCCGCACCTTGAGCTGCGACAGTCTGTAGAGCGGATCGTCGGCGCGGAAGCCTTCCTGCACCATCATGCTCTCAGCGTACACCGCCCAGCCTTCGATGAAGGAGCCTGAACCTAGAATGGCGCGCACCACCGACGGATAAGAGTTCGAGTGGAAGAGCTGCACGTAGTGGCCGGGCATGGCTTCGTGAACGCCAACGTCGGCAATGGCGCGGGTGTTATACTCACGCAGGAATGAGGTGGCTTGTTCCGGGGTCCAATCCGTCGGGATCGGCAGCACGCAATAGAACGTCGCCAGATTGCGTTCGAGCGGACCGGGGCTGTCGCAATACGCGACAGCGAAGCCGCGTGCGAACGCCGGAATCTCGATGACGCGCACCAGCCCTGGCGGCAGCGTGATCAGGTCTTTTGACTGCACGAACTGACGCGCTTCT
>JACQAC010000206.1 GCA_016195245.1 Pseudomonadota bacterium | reverse complement strand
GGTGGCGATGATCGAGCCGGTCGAGGTGCCGCCGATAAGATCGAAATAGTGCGCTAGACGAAACGTGCCTGGTTTGCCGCTGCGGCGGCCGAGCTCATCTTCCAACTTTTGCAGAACACCGAGCGTCAGCAGCCCGCGGGCGCCGCCGCCGTCAAGTGCAAGGATGCGCTTGGGACCAGGCTGCCTAAACCGCGCCCTGAGGTGTTCGCCCATTGCAGTCTCCTGTTCTGGAGCGCAGGCATCTTAAGCCTCAGCCGCGCCACCGCAAGGCGCGGCCGAGTGTGTTTCGGCGATGCGCTAGAAACGCAGAAGTTTCGCGTATCGCACGTGACCGAGCGCCTTGATCCTTGCCATGTCATCGGCGCGCGGCGCCTGATCCACGCCAACGAGCGCGATCGCTTCGCCGTTGGAATCGCGCCCGAGGTGAAAGGTCGCGATGTTGATCTGCGCGTCGCCAAGCACAGTCCCCAACGCGCCGATGAAGCCTGGCTTGTCGGAATTGTTGATGTAGAGCGTCGCGGCGCTGAAGGGCGCCTCAAGCGCCATGCCCTTCACCTCGGTGATCCGCGGCTGGCCCGCGATCACCGCCCCCGCAAGGGTACGCCAACCGCCGCCGGTCTTCACCTTGATGCGGATCAGGCTGTCGTAAGTGGGCGAAGTATCGCGTGTGCTTTCGGTGAGCGCAGCGCCACGTTCCTTGAGCAACGCAGGCGCTGACACCATGTTCACATCTTGCAGCAAAGGCCGCAGCAAGCCCGCGAGCGCAGCGGCGGTAAGCGGCTTCATGTTCAATTTGGTCACATCGCCTTCGTATTCGATGGCGACCTCGTCCAGACCTTCGTCCACGATCTGACCAGCAAAGGCGCCAAGTTTTTCGGCGAGCGCCGCGAAGGGCTTCAGGCGCGGCGCCTCCTCCGCGGTGATCGACGGCATGTTGAGTGCGTTCGTGACCGCGCCCGTGAGCAAGTAGTCGCTCATTTGTTCCGCAACTTGCAGCGCCACGTTTTCCTGCGCCTCATTGGTGGAGGCGCCGAGGTGCGGCGTCGCGATGAAGTTCGGCGCGCCGAACAACGCGTTTTCTTTAGCGGGCTCGACCGTGAAAACATCAAACGCGGCCGCCGCAACGTGCTCGCTCTTGAGTGCTTCAAGCAGCGCTGCTTCATCGACCAGGCCACCACGCGCGGCGTTGACGACGATGACGCCGGTCTTGGTCTTGGCCAGGTTTTCGCGCGAGAGAATGTTGCGCGTCTTGTCGGTCAGCGGCACGTGAAGCGAAATCACGTCGGCGCGCGCCAGCAACTCGTCGAGTTCGACCTTCTCGACGCCGATCTGCACCGCCCGCTCAGGCGACAAGAAGGGATCGTACGCAACGACCTTCATCTTCAGCCCCAGGGCGCGATCCGCGACGATCGAGCCGATATTGCCGCAACCGATGAGCCCCAGGGTTTTGGCGTAGAGCTCGCGGCCCATGAAGCGGTTCTTCTCCCACTTGCCAGCTTGCGTTGATGCGTTCGCCTCCGGCACCTGCCGCGCCGCCGCAAACATCAAGGCGATGGCGTGCTCAGCGGTGGTGATGGAATTGCCAAATGGCGTGTTCATGACCACAATCCCCTTCGCGGTGGCGGCGGGAATATCGACATTGTCGACGCCAATACCGGCGCGGCCGATGACCTTCAGGGTCTTCGCCGCAGCGATGATGTCCGCCTTTACTTTGGTGGCGGAACGGATAGCGAGACCATCGTATTTGCAGATGATCTCTTTCAGCTTAGCGGCGTCAGGGCCGACTTGCGGAAGGAAATCGACGTCAATGCCGCGGTGCTTGAAGATGTCGATGGCGGCGGGCGAAAGGTCGTCAGAGATGAGGACTTTTGGCATGGGAATTTCCTGCAGGTTCATTCTTTGCTTGAGTCATTCCGGCCGGAGCTGTGAAGCGGCGGAGAGCCGGAACCCAGGGCAAGGAGCGCTCTAATCCTGGGTTCCAGATCGCGCTCCGCACGTCCGGAATGACTCAGGGTTAGGCCGCTTTCTCCGATAGTTCCGCGACGCACGTCACGAACGCCCAGTCGAGCCACGGCGTCAGCGCTTCGAGGTCGGAGGCCTCGATCGTCGCGCCGCACCAGATGCGCAAGCCTGGCGGCGCCGCGCGATAGGAGCCTGCGTCGAACGCCGCGCCCTCCTTCTCCAACAGCGACGCGAGCTTTTTGGCAAACTCAGCCTGAGCATCGTCGCTCAAGCGCGTGACACGCGGATCGACCACCTTCAGGCACACACTGGT
>JACQAC010000205.1 GCA_016195245.1 Pseudomonadota bacterium | reverse complement strand
TTCTTGGCTTCGATGATGCCCATGATGTCGGACTCCTTCATGATCAGGAGATCCTCGCCGTCGATCTTCACTTCCGTGCCCGACCATTTGCCGAACAGGATGCGGTCGCCGACCTTCACGTCGAGAGCGACGCGCTCGCCGTCTTCATCGCGGGCGCCGGGGCCCACGGCGACGACTTCGCCTTCTTGCGGCTTTTCCTGAGCCGTATCGGGAATGATGATCCCGCCTTTTGTCTTCTCTTCTTCCTTGACGCGTTTCACAACAACGCGGTCATGCAGGGGACGAAAGCTCGCCACTGGGTTACTCCCTTGGTTTAATACGGATTTTCCGTCAAAGAACCGGATCCGCGAGGGCGTTGGCACTCACAGGCGCCGATTGCTAACGGGCAGATAGGGGCGGGACGCGCCTGGGTCAACCGCTTGCGCCACGCAGAAGGTCGCAGGCAGGGTCCTGCCGGGAGATTTCCATGCGCCTTACCGTTCTGGCTGCTGCCACTGCGCTGATGACTTTGGGCGGACCGGCTTGGGCGGACCCGCTGGGGCCACCCGCAACGACCGCGACGCAAACCATACCGCCAGCTCCCGCGCCAAGCGGCGATGCGGGAGTGCGCCTCGACTTGGCGCGCCAGATCGTGGCGCTGCGTTCGCAGAGCAGCGAAATGCAGCTCTTCCGCGCCAAGCTGCCCTGGTTCACGGCGGCAATGCAGGCGAACGTGCGCATGAATGACGCCCAACGCGCCGCGCTGCCGCGTATCCTCGAAGAGCAATACCGGGCCGCCATGGCGCCGGCGCATGAGAACATCGCTGCTGCGTACGCCCGTATCTTCACGGCGGCGCAATTGCGCGACGTGCTTGCCTTCAACACCAGCGACACCGGGCGCGCCTGGCTTTCGCACCAGGAAGAGCTGACCGAGACATCGCTTGCCCTGCAGCGTGTGGTCGATCTCGCGGTGCTGGCCGGCGCGACGCAGCAGCTGCAAGGTCCGGGTGTAAACCAGCAATAGAAGGGGCCGCGCTTTCACGCGGCCCTGAGGAACGTTGCTTCTCGCTCGCTC
>JACQAC010000204.1 GCA_016195245.1 Pseudomonadota bacterium | reverse complement strand
TCATCGCTTCACGAATGCGGTGCGCCATAAACCAGGCCGTCTTGTAAGAGCCGAAGCCCAGCATGCGCCAAAGCTGGTGAGCACTGACGCCTTTCTTGCTGGCGCACATGATGTGAGTCGCCAGCAGCCACTTATGCAGCGGGATTTTCGACTTCTCGTAGATCGTCCCCATCGTGGCGGTGAACGGCTTCCTGCAATCGCGGCAGTTGAAGAGGCCCGGACGGTGAGACTTTCCCTCCATGCGGACAACGTTCAGCGAGCCGCAGAAATGGCAGTGCGGACCATCCGGCCAGCGGATCGCCTCGTAATGGGCGCGCGCGGCTTCCTCGTTCGTAAAGTGCGGGGCGGTTAGGTCCGTTTTCATGGGCCTAATCTAGCCCTTGTGGCGTACTATGTCAACGGGATAATCGCCTCTGGTTAGCTGTGGATAACTCACCTGGGACGCGAACGGCCGGGGATTGGGGTTGGGCGGGGCGGACTCTTCCGCCGGCTTGCAAAAGCCGGCCACAACGATTGATGCGGCGACGCTGGACGACGCGCGCTTCGGCTTTCATCGCAGGCACGCACGGCGTTCCTCACGCATGAAACGTTTCTCACGCTGCACGTCTTGGCGCTGATGCTCTTCACCAGCGCTATCGCGTGGCGCTTGGTCGCTGCATCAATTCTGACGCCAACGCTATCGCGCATCGCCAACCCCGCGAGGTGGCCACCTTACACAATCCTCTGCCCCCTCTACCGTGAGGCGACCGTGGTCGGCGATCTGGTGGCGTCGATCCAACGCCTCGACTACCCCGGACTTATGCATCAACGGGGTGTCTAATATGACACCATGTAGCCACAGTCGGATTCCATGTCAACAGGCATGGCCGAAATTCGAACCGTCACCACGCTTACGTCAAAGCGCGAGGAACTAGAGCGCGCCATTGCCGGATATGAGAAGGCGCTGGCGCAAGCGCAGATCGACCTCTCGCACGTCATCGCCACTATCAAGATGTTAGAGCGCGAAGGCGCCCTAGACGACGCGCCCCGTTATGCGGACGTTGAGCGCCTATTTAAGCGGGGCGAGATGATCCGGCTCTGCCGGTATGCGCTGAGCAAGGAAAGCCCGCTGGATACCAAGCAGCTTTCGGCGCGCGTCATGGAAGCCAAAGGCTTTGACTCCAAAGATCTGGTTTTGCTTAAGGCGGTCACGTTCCGCGTTGTGCAGGCCATGCGAGCGCAGGAGCGGCGGAATACCGTTGTAGGCGCAGGCAAGCGTCACGGCGGGGTAAGGATTTGGGCGCGCGCTGAATGACGGAACGTCGCACAAGCGATTATCGTTGTAGGGTTGCGCTGACTCGTCAGTTCTGATTCACTGCGCTTCGCAAAAAGGAAGCGACGCGCCTCGCCCGGAAAGACAAAGCGCGCCGCCCCTTGTTAGACGGAAAGGTTATTTGCCTTTCCGCTTGCCGGGATAAGTAACGTGTTGGACCTCAGCGGTCTGTTCACGCTCCCGGGCTTCGGGGACAGGGATAAACCGGCCATTGCCGGAGTCCCGCCCCACTTTTCGAGCGTAACTCATGGTGATTTCACCTCCTCTCTAAGGGCTTGTGCCCGGCGTAAAGCACGCGGCCCCAAGATCGGTTGCGAAACGAGTCGCACTCGCGCGCGTAATATACCCGAGACTCGGAAAATCGCCGAGTCGTTAGCTTTTGTGGCGCTGGGTGTAGCCCGTGAAATCCACGCTGGGCTTGTTGGCGAGCGCCAGCGCTGCAATGCGCTTGGCCTGATCGCCGTTCGAGACGCGGCGGTTATCTTCGCGCCACGTCCATTCTTGCGCGAAGCGCAGCAGATATGGACCGGCGACATGGTGATGGTGGCCAAGTTCACCGCGACGCATGCGGCTGAACGCGCTCTCCGCCCAATTCGTGCAGCTTTCCGGCGTGCTGTAAGCCTCTTGGTGGTTAATGCGGTGGACTTGGTAGCGGGTGTGCAGCGCATCCCAGCTTGAAGCCTCATCGGCGTGCAGGATCGTCTCACGCTTCACGCGCTGCTTGATGAAGCCGATCGCTTGCGCTTCCGTCTTGAACACGCCCGGAAGCGTCTTGCCGCCGCGCTCGCGCACGATCACGACAACCTTGCGCTTGCCGGTTTGGTTTTGGCGCAAGCGGCGGTCGCGGCGGTTTTCTTTCTTGTTCGCTGGGCGAACGTGGCCGCCGAAGTAGGCGCCGTCCGTCTCAGCCACAACGCCAGCGCCGCCGATCTCCATCCCCTTCATCTCAGAGCCAAGGGCTTCACGCAGTTTGTGCGCCAGCACGAACGCGGTCCGATACTGCACGCCCAGATCACGCGAGAGCGCCAGCATCGACTTGCCCTTGACCTCGTTGCAGAAGATCACGACGGCGAGCAGATACATTTTGAACGTCATCTTGCGGGACGCAAACATGGTCCCGGCAGTAATGGAAAAGTTCTTATTGCAGCCCTTGCAGCGGAACATGAGCAAGCCGGTTGGGCGGCGTGTTTGATAGGCGTCCAAGCAGCCGCAGCGCGGGCATACAGGCTCACCCTTAGTCTCGGGCCAGCGCAGCGAGCGGAATGTCGTTTCGGCGTCCGCGTCGCTCATGGCGCAAACCTGAGCAACGCTGAACGTCTTGGCGTGACGCGAAAGGAGGAAGTGAGCGGCCATTAGTAAGTGTCATATACGACACCGTATGGACAAAGTCAACGGGCGGTGTCAAAAAAGACACCATGGGATTTGCCAAATCCGAAGAGGATATTGCGGCTCGTGCGTCGCAATTCCTGAAAGACCGCATCGCGGATGCGGACCTAACCTACGCCGATCTGGCGAAAGAGCTACGCAAGCACGGCCACCCCAATGAAAGTGCTGAGTCTGTTAAGCAGAAGCTGAAACGGGGAACGTTCCCCGCTACCTTCTTCTTGGCGACGCTAGCGGCTTTGGGGTTGGAGAGTGTCGAACTCGGAGACATCTGAGCGAGAACGCGCGGCCCGCAATGAGCTGTTGCTGTACACGCTTGCGGTCATCGGAACCGCGACCATCGTCGTGTTTGTCTATCTGTTCCTAGCCGCAGCCTCACAACAGATTCACTGCAATAGCCACGCATCCGCATGTCAGGCCGAGCAACAACAACAAACGACCCAGCCGCTTGTCGCTGGGGATGATGAAGAGCCCCATCGCACAGAGCGCGATGCCGCCCAACAGCACAAAGAAGAATGGGCGTTTGGACTGAGCCCCGAACAAGGCTTGGCGTGGCTGACTCTTTTGCTGGTTGTTGGGACCGTAGCTCTTGCCGCCGTTACCTACTGGCTCGTCCAACAAACAAGGCGAGATGGGGAGGAAAACCGCAAGCAGACTATGGCGATCCACGCGGCGGAGAGGCGCGCTTGGGTAAGCATCACCTATGAAGCGCTCACCGATGTTCAGATATTGGCAAACGGTGACGGGATGATCACGATCAGGATGATAGCTCGAAATGTAGGTCTGCTGCCTGCGACCAGCGTCTGGGTCCATCGGCTTCCTGGAACCTTGACCTTCGACAATATGAACTTTGAGGACATCGCCGGGCGGATTGAGCGCGAACGTTCTAACCAAAGCCTCATGGGTTTCGTGCTGCTTCCAAACGACACCCATACCGAAGATTGGGGCGTCGTATTCCCAAGCGCACATCGGTTGATGGGATTTCCATTGATTGGATGCTTTGCGACCTATCGCATCCACGGAGAAGAAGGGGGCGCGCCAAAGCACTGCACGCCGCATTTCAGGGAGCTGATCTGGCCGCAAAACGCTTTCGATCCCTTGGATAATTCTTACCGCAAGAACCGGCTCGAATTCCGGTCGATTGTGGTCAATCTTGATCCCGACTAAGAGCGCGCACAGCGCGGCGGCGATCACGACGGATCACCTGGGCATTGCGACCCCCTCGCATCAGGGTGTCGCATTTGACACGTTGATGCATAAGTCCGGACTACCCGCCCGAAGCGCTCGACGTGAAATTACTGATCGAGAGTGACGACGCCGATACGCTCGCGGCAGCACTGCATGCCGTGCATGCCTCAAACATCGACGTCTTGATCATTCCCGCGAGCGCTCCGCGTACCAAGCCCAAAGCGTTGAACGCTGGCCTCGCCCTCGCGCGAGGCGAATACGTCGCCATTTACGACGCTGAAGATCGACCGCATCCACAGCAATTGCGCGCCGCGCTGGCCGCCTTTGAAGACGGCGATGAAAAGCTCGCCTGCGTTCAGGCGCCTCTTGTGATCGACAATGCCGGCGCGGCCTGGATTGCGCGCCAGTTTGCCGCCGAGTACGCGATTCAATTCAACGAAATCTTGCCGTTGCTGGCGATGCTGAAATTACCGCTGCCACTGGGCGGATCAAGCAACCACTTCCGCACCGACATCCTTCGCTTGAGCGGCGGTTGGGACCCCAATAATGTCAGAGAAAAATGCATCGCTTTTGCCGCGCAAAATCAGCGCTTTGCGCGCGCAGCGCTTTTCGAATCCCGTTCTGCTCTCATTTCTGTGAGTAACTGCAAAAAGTGCGCGATAGGGCTGCATAGGGAAGCGGTTCGCGTCACTTCTGCACGTCGAGCATGCGGCCTTCGGCCGAATTTCGGACCGTGCGCGCGCGCGTAAATGCATCGAGAGCGTGCATCGTGTAGCGTACGGAGCGTCCTAGTTTGACGAACTCAGGGCCTTTACCCAGACGCCGCCAAGCCTCAAGCGTCTTCACGCTCACCGACATAAGCTCAGCGGTTTCTTCAACAGTAAGACTGCGGTCTTCCGACCGCACGACTTGCAGCGTTCGCTTCGCGTTGCGCTTAGGCAGCGGCGCGGGCGTTGGCGCCGGTCGAGCGGTCTTAGCGGCAGCCGTTCGAGAAGCCGGCGCTGCGATCACGACCTGCTCTAAGACTCGCATCGGTGGCGCATCCCCGAACAGGAACGACAGCTGATCGGGCGATGCCGGGTGTGCGGCTTTGCGGGCGGTGCGCGTCATCGTGAGCTGCTCTATTTGCGCCCCATCTTGCTGCACTTCATTGCTCAGACGAACCTGATTAGTCGTTGAGTTGAGAAGCGCATCCGACGACGCAAGCTCTCGCGCACTGTAATCTCTGCCACACGATCCAACGATCGCGAGCTTGTGTCATTGCACGGGAGCGCATCGCGTTGCTCGGCGTGGCAGCTTGCGTGTTGTACGGCGTCGCCTAGCGTTGCAGGCGCTACCGCCAGAAATTCGCGTGTTGCGCGAGAACACTCAGTCCAGTTCGCCTTGACGCAACCGCTTCAGTGCATCCGCAGAGAACTCGAACCGGCCGGTCAGATCCCGCGCGCCGCTCCCTTCACGCTCGTGCCAGGCGATGCGTTGAGCCAGCGCGTCGGTCACCGCTGGTGTTGATGGGAGTTTGCCAGGTTCGCCTGCGATCCCTCTGGCCAATTCGCGATCAAGTTCAGTCTCGGATCGCGCAGCTATTTGGGCCTCGAGCGGCAGCGCCGAGAGCGTCTGCACCTTGACCCGATTGCCACGACCGCTGTGGCGATGCGGCTCGACGGCGATGAGACCGCCGGGCTCGATGCCCACGACGGCTCGGGCGCGAACATTGAGAAACACCGGACCATGCTCTGGGCTGCGAACGATCGCATAGGCTTTGCCTGGTCCCTCGCCGCGCCGGCCGACCTCGACCACTTCGCCGGCGAAGCGGCCCATCGACGGGCGATAAAGGCGCAACCTCCCTTCGCCCAGCGCCAGCTCGCGCCCTAAGCGGCGACGTATATCGAGCCCGCGGCCGATCTCTTCCAGTCGCGCGCTCCAATCGGGCTCAAACCGGAAGCGATCGCGCTTGCGCTCACGCGCCAAACCCATATGCGCCAATTCGCGAACCCGGTTGCGCAAGGCCGCCCGCAGCACTGGCTCAAGCCTGCGTCCGATCGCCTGGATGCGCACGTCGCCGTTCGTCTTGATCTCGGCCTCAAGCAGGCGATCGAGGCGCGTATGCCGCGCCGCGCGCGTCTCGCGCTCCAAAGCCAGACGCTCATCTTCAGGTCCGCGATTGCCGAGCATTTCTGTAGCGACATCGCGGGCAGCATGACGGAGACCCCGGCCCACATACTGACGTGAAAGCACCAAATCGGGCCCATCGCGCCGGCGGCCCCGCAGGATGATGTGAACGTGCGGATTGTCGGTGTTGTGGTGATCGACCGCGACCCAATCGAGCGGCGTCGCGAGATCGCGCTCCATCCGCGCCATAGTCGCACGCGTAAAATCCTTCAGGTCCTCGATGCGCGCGCCGCTCTCAGGCGCGAGCATCAGCCGGAAGTGGCGCTTGTCTTCGTGCGCCCATTCTTCCAGACGCGGGTTTGCATCGACCTCATCATGGTCGCGGTCGTAGAACTGCCCCTTCTCGCCATCGGGACCGGCGCCGTCGCGCTCAAGATATTTGCCATGCGCAATCAGCCGAGCCGCCGCGCCTGCGCCATGGCTCTGGTAGAACACCGTTGCGACCACGCG
>JACQAC010000214.1 GCA_016195245.1 Pseudomonadota bacterium | reverse complement strand
ATCGCTCCACTCGCGCTTGCCGATGTCGAAGACGAGCGTGCGCGCGGCGTTGGTGACGTCGGAGACGTGCGAGCGACCATTGGTGAGACGCCACACCAGAAATGTCTCGATGGTGCCAAAGGCGAGTTCGCCCGCTTCAGCGCGTTGGCGCAGGTTCGGATCCCGATCGAGTATCCAGGCGACCTTGGTGGCGGAGAAGTACGGATCAAGCAGCAAGCCTGTGGTTTTTTGGACCTTTTCTTCGTTGCCGGCGGCGCGAAGCGCATCAGTCACCGCGGCAGTGCGGCGATCTTGCCAGACGATAGCGCGATGCACGGGTGCGTTTGTTTTGCGGTCCCAGACGATGGTGGTTTCGCGCTGATTGGTTATGCCGATCGCGGCGATGTTGGCGGCGCCGCCGACTTTCTCGATCACGTCGCGGCACACTTTGAGCGTCGCCAACCAAATCTCTTCGGGATCGTGCTCAACCCAACTCGGCTGCGGAAAATGCTGCGTGAGTTCGACCTGCGATGTCGCACGCGGAGTGAAGTCCTGGTCGAAAGCGATGGCGCGCGTCGATGTGGTGCCTTGGTCGATGGCGAGAATGAACTGGCTCATGGTCGCGCACAAAAGAGCGGGGAGGCGCCGCGGTCAACCCACAGCTGAGAATGTGAAAGGCAGCCATGGGCGCAAAACGCCTCCCCTATGCGGAGCGGCCTAGGGAGCGGCCACTTCCGCAGTCTTAAGCGCTTCGCGGAACGCCAGGGATGCGGCGCTGACACGCGTCATCGCGGCATCCAATTCATCGGCGCTGACAACGTGTCGCGCTACCGCCATTGCTTCAATCTCGGCGCGAATGGCGGCGAGTTTTTGTGCCAGGTCCTCGCCGCTTGCTGACAGCATACCGCCAAGCGATAGCGCCTTGCCGGCGATGTCGAGGATTTCACCGGCGCGCGTGCGTAGCGCGTCAGGCAAGAGCGGCAACAGCGCTGACAAAGCCGAGAGCAGCAGTTGGAGTTGCAGAAGGAAATTGATCATCGGGCGACTCCGCGATGCGCGTTAATCAGGGATTGCAGTTCGCCGAGAGGCGCCTGGGCACGATCGATCGCTTGAGCGAGCGCCTGCGAAGCGGCGTTGAGTGCATTGAGAGCGTGAGTCAGTGCGGCCTCGTCGGCGCGCGATGCGGCTTCGTAAGCGGCCCGCGCCCGCAGATAGGCGCTGAACGCGACCTCAAGCGTGCTAACGGCGGGCGTCGCCGCTGCCTCGGCGCGCCCGATGGCGCGCTTTGCGGCCATAGGTACGGAAGGATCGCGGACCACGCTCGTCGCGGTTTCGATGAGTGCGCCGTAGGATTGGATGAGTGCATAGGCGCGCTGGTCAGTGGTTTGCGCGGCGGCAATTGGGTTGGGCGCATTGAGATGAAGCGCCGCGCACGCCGGCATAAGCGTAAGCGCGCAAGCGAGCGCAAGGGCGCGGATGGGATGTTTCATGGAGGGCCTCAGACGATCGGACCGCGGGCGCGGGTGCGGCCAACCGCGACGCCAACGAGGCCAAGCGTGGTGACGAGATCGATCAGCGCGCCGGCGATGTCTTGAGCGGCGCCGGCGGGAAGATCGATGCTGAGGCGCGTCGCGACGGCGGCGACGGCGATGGCAGCGGCGCTGCGCAGCGTAAGCGATTGAATGGCGGCGCGCTGTTCGGGTGAAGCGACGGATGTTTGTAGTGTTGGATCGGTCATGGGCTCCTCGGATTGATGCGAGGAGTTTACGGCCGCTCAGAACCCGGTCGTATTTGCAGACATTCAGATCGTTTATCTACAAGGAGTTGCGCCGAAAAAAGCGTGGATCGGCTTGGGTCCAGTCCACGCTTTTAGCCTATATGGCGCGTGTCACCTGACAATCGCCTTCCTTCTGACGGCAGACGAATTCTATCCGCATCGACCGGTGGCAATCCGCTAGCGGTCGACGCGTTGCGTACTGTCTCCAGGTGGCCAAATCGAATGTGATCTCTGGCGCCGGTGAGAGATGTCGACTGCCGGTCCAGATGCCCATCTATGACGCATGCAAGGACGAGAGTTCGCCACGAGTATTTGTCTCAATCACACCGCGAAGTTCTTGCTCCCAATCAGAGCCGTCACGCGCGGAGGGGGAGCGCTCCTCCACTTCTCGCATGAGCCTTTCCGCCATCGCGTGCGGAACCACGCCGGAAAAGTTCAGCGCGGTACAATCAATGAGCTGCGCGCTTTGAGCAAGGTTGACCGTGGCTATTCGACCGGGCTCAAAGGGCGGAGGGTCGCCGCGCGGCGGAGGCCCCCAGGCCGCCTGTCTGGCGTCGAATACACTCGCCGACGCGCTCGCAACGACCACGACCAAAAGTGACGCGGCGATCAAGCTGATCAGGCCAACGACTCTCATGCCGACAGTTTAACATCTGGATCGCCACCTTCGAGGCAACATCATGTGATCTAGCCGCATAGCTTGCGCTTTGCCTCGTCATATTCGCGCTTCAGGCGCGCGATGAGATCCGCCGTCGGCACAATATCATGCACGCCGCCGACGCCCTGCCCCGCGCCCCAAATGTCTTTCCAAGCTTTGGCTTTGGATGAGCCGCCGCCGAAGTTCATCTTGGTCGCGTCGCTCTGCTCGAGGTTCGCGGGATCGAGACCGGCCGCTACGATCGAGCCCTTGAGATAGTT
>JACQAC010000027.1 GCA_016195245.1 Pseudomonadota bacterium | reverse complement strand
TGGCTTGAGGTTGCTGTTCGGGATCGCCGTGTTCGGCGGGATGATTGTGCTTTGCATCATCGGCTGGAGCTACGGCGGCGCAGGTGGCCTTATCGGGGGCGCGCTCGGCTTTCTGGTGCGCCTTGGCGGGCGTGGTCTCGATTGGGGCGAGCGCCTTGGCAATGGCTATATCGGCGCGCTGATGGGACTGCCGGTGGGTTTTCTGGTTGGCGGCGTGTACGCACTGGCTTGGCCTGCTGTGCAAGCAGCGCTGAACGCGCCGGCGCGCTGAACCAAACTGAGTTCTGCGCGAGGCGCAGAACTCAGTTCCAGCATTCGACTATTCGCCGAACACCCGCACGGTCGCAGTGCGGTGGCGCCAGCTGGTTTCTTCATAGGTCATGTCGATGCGATCAATGTTGCGGAAACGGCCGTTCAAATCGATCGAGCGCGTGCATTGTCCTGCGCCGATGAAATCGCGCACTGAAACGTCTTCAACGCCGCCGTTGCGGTATCTGATCTGCAGATCGTAAAACCGGATGGGGTTGCGATAAACGCAAAGACGAATGCGATTGAATACGCGATTGCCCGGCAATCGAATGGTGTCGTGATCGGTGCGATCGGCGACGTCGCGCACGCCCAGTTGAGTCCATGCGAACGCCGGAGTTGCGATTGCGGCAAGCGCGACCGACGCTGCGATGATTGATGCTTTGATATTCACGTTAATCCTCCCGGATGAGAGAAGACCCTCACGATCGAATAAACGTGCCCGCTCAGCGCTTCCGTCGCTGGAAAATCGCGGTGAGACGTGACCCCGGTAACGCAGATTACGGCGCTTGAACTGGACTTCCCGTGCGCTTGCTTTCGCGTACGTTGCCGAGCACCAACAGATTGTCGACGTTGCGGGGTTCAAGGCGAACCGCCGCTTGCGCATCGGCTTCGGCGAGGTCGAACGAACTCTGTTGCATGCGGGCCGAGGCCCGTAGGCGTAACGCCAATGGGTCGTTCGGGCGAATATCGAGTGAACTCGAAAGGTCTTCTTCGGCGTGGCGGTAGTCGCTCTCAAGAGCGTAGGCACGTGAGCGATCAATCAACACGTCGGGCAATTGCTGACGGTCACCATGCAATGTGGTGATGGCCAACGTGAACGCGCTGCGCGCGCTGCTTGGGTTATGGTCGAGCAGAAAGGTATTGCCGGCCTGCGAGAGGAGTTCCGCGCGCAACCCGGTCAGGTCAGGGCTCACGGCGGTGGCGAGCGACTGAAAGCGACGCGCCGCTTCGTCGTAACGATGCTCCGCAACCAGGGCCATGGCCGCACAGCGGTAACCAGAAAGGGAGTGTGTTTCCGCCGCCCAGGCCATGCCTTCTTCGTAGGCGCGATCCGGGTGGCTCTCGATCAGCGCGACGCATTGTTGGAAGCGCGTGGGCGTGTCGGCCGAAGGGTCGACAGCTTGAAGAAGCGCCAGCGGCAGGATCAGGGCGGCAATGGTCATCAGTCTTCTACGTCTCCCCAGCCACACACAGGCCCAAGGCGGATGCCGAAAGCAAGCGGCGAATCCAAGGCGGGGATGGGGAATGCGGTGCTCGAACAGCAGTCGCAGCCTCGTTTGCCGGCAGAGGCAGGCGTACGTTTCGCATCGGCGCTCCAACCCGAATCTGGGCGCTGGCGTCATCAGTTAATGAATCTCAACGCCTTCTTAAGCAAAACCGATATCTATCATCGGTTTAGGCAAAATTGGGCGATCTCCGGCGGCGAACGAAGCATTGCAAGAAGGTCACATCCTGACGGTTCTGCAGGTTACGCCTGAGCTTAACGCTGGCGGCGTCGAGCGGACCACGCTTGAAATAGCGCAAGCGATCAGCCGCGCCGGGGGGCTCGCTTTGGTCGCCAGCGCCGGCGGTCGCCTTGAGCCGGACCTCAGGGCGACCGGCGGCGAGCTGGTCAAGATGCCGGCGCACTCCAAGAATCCGCTGACCCTTCTCGTCAACGCTTGGCGCATTGCGCGCATCGCCAAGAAACGCCGGGTCGATGTCGTGCATGCGCGCTCGCGC
>JACQAC010000200.1 GCA_016195245.1 Pseudomonadota bacterium | reverse complement strand
TTCGAGCCTGTCGGGATGGTCCTGGGCAGGCAGCACGACCTTAGGAGATTTCGGTCATGGCAACAGGTACAGTTAAGTTTTTCAACACCACCAAGGGCTTCGGCTTCATCGCGCCGGAAGGCGGCTCGAAGGACGTTTTCGTCCACATTTCTGCGCTTGAGCGCTCGGGCCTCCGCAGCCTGAACGAAGGCCAGAAGGTGTCGTTCGATCTTGAGAAGGATCGCCAAGGCCGCGAATCCGCGACCAACCTCAAGGCGGTCTAAGCAGGACAAGGCCGATGTCGATCGAAGACCGCATTCCCACGCTCACCGACAAGGAGCTGGCAAGCTTGCAGGAGAACGCGATGCGTCTGGCGCTCTCGGGCTCCGTCAAGCAGAAGGCCGATTGCGAGCGGGTTTTGCCTCTGATCGATGCGGAACTCGCTGAGCGCAAGGCAAGGGCGCCTGCGCCGGCGGCTCGCAAGACCGTCGCGAAGAAAACCAAGGCGAAAGCCTAAGTGCAACGTCCGCCGCCTAGCGGCGGCGGACGTTGACCTTTTCCCACCAGCAGGCGCTAAATTGGTCCGGAGGATGCGATTAAGCGTCCGTGGGGAAGCGGATACATGGGCCGTCTTGTCGGAGCCGCAGCAGCGGTCGTCATTCTGGTGCTGGCGGCGTTTGTCGGCTATCGCACCGCCACCTTCACAGCACCGCCACCGCCAGCGGCCGTGCAAATCCCAAATACCGGCGCCTATGCCATCGATGCGAACGCCGCAGCTCAGCACCTGGCGCAGGCCGTGCGCTTCCGGACTGTTTCACTTACTGGCGCGCCCACTGACGATCGCGCCCAATTTGATCAATTCCAGGCCTGGATGCAGCAAACCTATCCGGCCTTCCACGCCGCTGCGCGGCGTGAAGCGATCAATGGCCTAGGGTTGCTTTACACGTGGCAGGGCAGTGATCCTGGCCAACCGCCACTGTTGCTGCTCGCGCATCAAGATGTCGTCCCGGTTCCGGATGACACGCGCGCCGCATGGCATGTCGATCCCTTCGGCGGCGTCATCCAAGACGGCGCGATTTGGGGTCGCGGCTCCATCGATGACAAAGGCTCGCTCGTCTCGCTGCTCGAAGCCGCCAACTATCTGGCCGCGCAAGGCCGTCATCCTAGACGCACCATCCTGTTTGCGTTCGGCTTCGATGAAGAAATTGGCGGCGCCGGCGGCGCCCAGCAAATCGCCGCCGAGCTCGCGCGCCGTCACACCCGCGCATGGTTTGTCCTTGACGAAGGCATGGCCGCCATCGCGCACCATCCGCTCACCGGCGGCCCGGCTTCGCTGATCGGCATTTCCGAGAAGGGCTTCGCCACCATGCGCGTGCGAGCCGTCGGCCAGGCCGGACATTCCTCGATCCCGCCGCACGATACGGCTGTGTCGCTGCTTTCCGAGGCAGTGACGCGCATTCACAATATGCCGATCCGCCATAGCCTTGAAGGCGGGCCTGCACTCGCCATGATGCGCGCTTTGGCGCCCAATATCTCGGTGACCAACCGCATGGCGCTCGCCAACGAATGGCTATTCTCGCCGCTCTTGCAGCAGCGGCTTGCTTCCAGTCCGACAGCACAAGCGCTGCTCGGCACGACGGTGGCGCCCACCATGATCAATGGCGGCATTCGTCCGAATGTGCTTCCGGCTGAAGCCGTCGCGATGATCAATTTTCGTGTTCATCCGCGCGATCACGTTGCGGATTTGCTGGCGCAAGCGCGCGGCGCCGTCGCCGATCTTCATGGCGTCACTGTCGATTGGGAATCGCCGCCTCTGGAAGCGTCTGCCGTCTCAAGCACGACCTCATCCAGCTATGCGCTAATTGCCGCGCTCTCACATCAAATTCTGCCGCAAGCGCCGGTCGCGCCGGGATTGGTGGTCGGCGGCACCGACTCGCGCAGCTATTCGGCCGTTGCCGAGAACGTCTATCGCTTCCAGCCGGTCTTGTTCACGGATGACGACCTCGAAACCATCCATGGCATCAACGAGCATCTTTCCGTCCAAAATCTGGACCGAATGGTGCGGTTCTATATTGGCCTCATGGAAGCCGGAGCCATGCAATGATGCGCTTTGCCGTTCTTAGTTTGGTTCTGATCATGGCCGCCTGCACGCAGCCGCAAACGCCAGCAGAGCCGCCGGCGCCCGCCGCCACGTCCAACAACGGCGCGCTGCCGGCGCCGACACCGTCAGACGTCACCATCCGCATCAACGCCGCGCAAGACGGACAAACCGTGCAAGTGGGCGTCAATCAGCGCTTCGCGGTCGAACTCGTGGGCATACCGACTGCCGGCTACGTCTGGCAGCCCGCACAAATGCCGGCCTTCCTCACCCGCGCCGGCGACGCCAGCGGGCCAACCATCAGCGCGCAGAACCAGCCCGGCTATGCCGGCGGCAATCACTGGGAAGTGCTGATGTTTGCCGCAACCGGCCCCGGCTCGGGTCAGCTGGTGATCGAACAACGCCGACCCTGGGAAACCAACGAACCGCCGGTCCACGTCTTCCGCGTCACTATTGTCGCGCATTGATGGTGCTCAATGGCGCTGAAGGCGGCGCTCATGTATGTCCCGCGGCATGAGCGAGCTTCTCCGCGACATCTGGTACTTCGCCGCGACTTCGCATGAGCTGAAGCGCGGGGCGATGTTTCGCCGCGAAATTCTGGGCGAACCCGTCGCGCTCGGCCGCGATGAGGAGGGGCGCGCGTTCGCGCTGCGCGACATCTGTCCGCATCGCGCCGTGCCGCTCTCCGCTGGCCGCATCGTCGACAACAATGGCGTGCAGACGGTCGAGTGTCCGTATCACGGCTGGCGCTTCGGCGCGCAGAACGGCGTTTGTCTGCAAATCCCCACGCTGGTGGAAGGCCAGCCTTACGAGCCCAATCGCATTCGCGTGCGACATTTCCCGACGCACGAAACCAACGGCATCGTGTTCATCTTCGTGCCCGCCGAAGCGCGCTTTGCCGGCGAGCCGCCGCCGCCGCCATCATTCGACCTCGGCGATTTCCGCGAACCGAAATTCGTCGTGCACCGCATCTTCGCGGCCACCATGGACAACGCCGTCGTCGGCCTCATGGACCCCGCGCACGTGCCTTACGTGCATAATCAATGGTGGTGGCGCCCGCCTTCGACGGGCAAGAAGCTCAAGCAAAAGCGCTTCGTGCCCCGCGAACGCGGCTGGGCCATCGAGCGCCATGCGCCGAGCGGCAATTCACTCGGCTATCGCATCCTGTTCGGCGGCAATGTCACCACCGAAATCTGCTTCAAACTCCCAGGCTATCGCTGGGAAGTGGTGGAGAACGAACGCTCACGCCTCTTCACGCTGACCTGCCTCACGCCGGAAAACGAAAACTCCACGCGCATCACGCAAGTGAGCTATTGGAAAAACGCGCCGCTCTTGGACGTGATGAAGCCCATCCTCATACCCGCCGCGACCGAATTCCTCGATCAAGACGGCCGCATGGTCGACCTGCAAAACGAGGGGCTCAAGTACACGCAATCGATGCTCATGATCGACGACATCGACGTGCAAGCGAAATGGTATCTGAAGCTCAAACGCGAATGGACCAAGAGCCGCGAAGAGGGCCGCGAGTTCGTCAACCCGATTGAACCGGTGACGCTGAAGTGGATGAGCTAGCGCGATGAAAGCGAAATTGGCTCGCGTTTGCTTGCTTGCATTGATGACGCTGACAACGAGCGCGTTCGCCGACTCGCAGGTTACATTCGAAGGACAGTCCAATGATCCGTGGGACGGATACGTCGAGCAACCAGCCGATTGCCAAGGCGTAGCACGCGAGCTCGTTTTTTCTGTCCGCGCCAATCAATAGGCGACGGCAATAGCTAGGTTGGAAGATGCCAGCGTCGTCGCGTTGGAAGATTCTGACGCCCGTCTTCTGCTGGGTGTCCAAACCCCAGAAGCTGATGAAACTGTGGGCGAGCAGCTTCTGGCCCGAAGCATCGCCGATCTTTCAGAGCGACGGCGTGTGGAGCTTTCCGAGAGAATGGGTAGCTGGAGCCAGGCAGATGAGATCAATCTCGGCGCATTGCGTCAGCGCTTGGCTAGCACTCCGCGTCGACCACTTACAGCATACCTGGTTCGCGGCTTGGCGGCGGACGCGAACCGTGTCGAGACGTTCGATGCTGGCGTTTGTGGAGACGCAGTTCAGATGATGACTTTTTCGCAGCCCGGAACGCACGCACCGAGTGCGCCGACGCGTATGGCGTTTATTGTCTTGCTTGCCGAGCCTCCAAGTCGGTCAACCGCCGTCTGGACATACGATTTGCTAGACCCGGATCGCTGACGCTTTACCCCGCCGCCGCTTGCCTGCGCGGCAGCTTCCAATTTGGCCGCACCCAGTGGCAGGTGTAGCCGTCCGGAATGCGCTGCAGATAATCCTGATGCTCGGGCTCGGCTTCCCAGAACGGACCCGCCGGCTCGACGGTCGTCATCACCTTGCCCGGCCAAATGCCGGATGCATCGACATCTGCGATCGTATCTTCGGCGACGCGCTTTTGGTCTTCGCTCGTGGTATAGATCGCCGAGCGATAGCTTAAGCCAACGTCATTGCCCTGACGGTTCTTGGTCGAGGGATCGTGGATCTGGAAGAAGAACTCCAACAGATCGCGATAGGAAATCTTCGCCGGATCGAAAACGATCTCAACAGCTTCGGCATGCGTGCCGTGATTGCGATAGGTGGCGTTCGGCACATCGCCGCCCGAATAGCCGACGCGCGTTGACGTCACGCCCGGCATTTTCCGGATCAGCTCTTGCACGCCCCAAAAGCATCCGCCCGCCAACACCGCCCGTTCCGTCGCCATGATCATGCTCCTTGATCGGTTGCGGCCAACTTAGGGTGGCCGCCTCGCATCCGCCATCAGATACGAAGGCGCCAGCCGTTGGGTTACGGGGTTGTGACGTGCGCTGGCGCTGGTTACTGACCTTAGATTCGTCATTCCGGACGCGTGGGACACGCGATCCGGAACCCAGGGGATCGTAGAGCAGTGTGTGTGCTCCTGGGTTCCGGCTCTCCCTTCGGTCGGCCGGAATGACGATGGTGAGTTGGATTGAGAGAAGAGAAAATGGCCGACACCGCAAGCGCTCCCAGCTCTTTCCTCGCCGCCGCACAAGAGCTGCAGCCCGATACCATCAAGCTCCGCCGCGCCATTCACGAAGAGCCGGAGCTTGGCCTCGATACGCCGAAGACGCTGGAGAAGGTGAAAGCCGCGCTCGCCGGCCTGCCGCTGACTTTGAAAGAAGCGCGCTCCTGCACCGGCATGATCGCCATTCTCGATGGCGCACAATCCGGCCGCAGCGTGCTCTTGCGAGGCGACATGGACGCGCTGCCGATGCCGGAAGACGCGCCGGTCAATTTCAAATCCAAGATCCAAGGCGCCATGCACGCCTGCGGTCACGACGCGCACACTTCGATGCTGGTCAGCGCCGCGAAAATTCTCTGCGCCCGCCGCGATCAGATCGCTGGCCGCGTGCTCTTCATGTTTCAGCCCGGCGAAGAGGGGCACTTCGGCGCCAAGTTCATGCTGGAAGAAGGGTTGCTGAACGATCCCGCTCCCGACGCCGCCTTCGCGCTCCACATCACGCCCAACGCGCCCGCTGGCATAGTCACCGCCAAGGCAGGGCCAATGATGGCCTCCGCCGATCAATTCCAACTCGTCGTGCGCGGGCAGGGCGGCCATGCCTCGATGCCGCATCTCGCTATCGATCCGATACCGGTCGCTTGCGAAATCGTCACCGCCATCCAAGCCTTCATCACCCGTCGCATCGACGCCTTCGATCCCGCCATCTTCACCGTCACTACGATGAACGCCGGCACCACCTATAACGTCATCGGCGAAAGCGTGCGCATGAGCGGCACCATGCGCGCCATCTCGGAAGCGACGCGCAAGAAGCTGCACGACGGCGTGGCGCGCGTAGCGGAAAACATCGCCCGAGCTCACGATTGCACGGCTGAGGTCAATATCGACGCGGGATTCCCGGTCACCATCAACGACGCCCGCGCGGTTTCTCTGGTCGAACGCGCCGTCCGTGCGGAGCTTGGCGATTCCGCTTTCATCCGAGCCAATGCGCCGGTCATGGGCGCGGAAGACTTCTCCTACGTGCTGCAGAAAACGCCGGGCGCGATGTCGTTCCTCGGCGTCTGCCCCGAAGGTCAGGATTTCCGCAGCGCTTGCCCGTGCCATTCGAACAAGATGGAACTGAACGAAGCCGCCATGGCCGCCGGAGTGGCCACGCATTGCGCCACCGCGGAGAGTTTCCTGCGCGACGGTCTGCCAAGTTGATCCTGCGCAAACCTCTTGCTTGGCGTTGGCGCAGGGTGATGAGCCGTAGGAGGTACTGAAGATGAAAGTCAGTTCCCTTCGTCTCGCCCTCGTTTTCGCGCTGGCGCTTGGCCTGTGGCACGCGGGCTGGGCGGCCTTGGTGGCGGCAAGCTTGGCTCAACCGCTGCTCAACTGGATCTTCGAGCTGCATTTCCTGTCGCAGCCATTCCAAGTGCAGCCGTTCAATGCGGTGACCGCCCGTCGGCCGGTTGCTCGGATGATCCGCATCCGGCGGCATGTCTTCCCAGAGCAGAAGCGTCGTCGGCTGACGGTTGATTTCATCGAACGATGATGACGTACGGGCAGTACGCAAACAAGCAATCTTTCGCTGGCGCGCGATGTGGGCGATACTGCGCATTCAATGTCTTTCCCCGAAACGCAAACACTTCTTTCCCGCGTCGCCGATGCCGCCAGCGCTTACGCCGACGCGGCGCGCGCCGCGGTGAGGCCGCGCGTCTCCAACAACGGCAAACTCGATCGCGCCGCCATTGATCGCGAACAGCATCTCGTCCACGGCCTCGCCTGGGTTGCGACTTACGCCGAGACACTGCGCGAAGTTAGCGCCTGGGCGGAAGCGCTCGCCGAGCGGAGTCAGTTCGGCGAAGTGGAGCACTTGCTGGCGAAGCTCGTTGCCGCCGAATATAGCGCCCAGCTCGCGGGCGGCGTACCGATGACGCAAGTGGAGAGTATCCGCCCCGCCGATTTTGGCGTCGCGCCTCCGCCGGTTGTGCTCACGATCACGCAAGGCGAAAAGCTGCGCCTCGCCGAATTGATCCGCGATGGCCGCGGCCGCGCCACGCTCGAGAACACGGGGCTCGACGAAGACTTCGAACTGATCCGCGATCAATTCCGCAAGTTCGCCGACGCCGAAGTCGTGCCGTTCGCGCACGAATGGCACATGCGCGACGAACTTATCCCGATCGAGATCGTCGAGCACATGGGCGATCTCGGCGTCTTTGGCCTCACCATCCCGGAGGAGTTTGGCGGCGCGGGTCTTGGCAAGACCGCCATGTGCGTGGTGAGCGAGGAACTCTCGCGGGGCTATATCGGTGTTGGTTCACTCGGCACCCGCAGCGAAATTGCAGCGGAACTCATCCTCACTGGCGGCACGCCCGAGCAGAAGGCGCATTGGCTCCCGAAAATCGCATCCGCGGAAATTTTGCCCACTGCCGTATTCACCGAACCCAACACGGGCTCGGACCTCGCCTCGCTCAAGACTCGCGCCGCGAAAGAGGGCGGCGACTACGTAGTCATCGGAAACAAAACCTGGATCACCCACGCCGCCCGCGCTGATCTCATGACGCTGCTGGTGCGCACCGATCCCTCCAGCAGCGATCATCGTGGTCTTTCCATGCTGCTCGCGCCCAAACCGCGCGGCGAAGGCGGCACTCCATTTCCTGCGCCCGGCATGTCCGGCGGCGAAATCGAGGTGCTCGGCTATCGCGGCATGAAGGAATACGAGATTGCCTTCGACGGTTTCCGTGTGCCCGCCGCCAACTTGCTCGGGGGCGAGGAGGGGCAGGGATTCAAGCAGCTGATGGCGACCTTCGAATCCGCGCGTATCCAGACCGCCGCCCGGGCCGTCGGCGTCGCGCAATGCGCGCTCGAACTCGGCCTCAGCTACGCACTTGACCGCAAACAATTCGGCCAGCCGATCTTCAACTTCCCGCGCGTCGCCAACAAGCTCGCCATGGCGGCGGCCGAGATCATGGCTGCGCGCCAGATCGCCTATTTCGCAGCGCGCCGCAAAGACTCAGGCAAACGCTGCGATCTTGAAGCCGGAATGGCGAAGTTGCTCGCTGCGCGCGTTGCCTGGGCGGTGGCTGACAACGCTTTGCAAATCCACGGCGGCAACGGCTTCGCGCTCGAGTACCCGATCAGCCGCGTGCTCTGCGATGCGCGCATCCTGAACATCTTCGAAGGCGCAGGCGAAATCCAGGCGCAAGTGATCGGCCGCCGCTTGCTCGAAGAAGGCGCAAACTAGGCGGCGCTATTCACGCCAAACTCAGCACTGCATGCTAGACCTTCGTGCTCGGAGACCTTCATGCGCAACGCCGCCATCGCCTTCAGCTTGCTCCTTGCCGCATGCGTCAATGGCCCCCAAACGACGGGCGACGACGAGCCCACACCTTATATCGTCGGCAGCTGGAAGCTCACGTCGGTTGCGGGTGCGCCAGTACTGGGCGGCACAAATCCAACGCGGACTCTCACCAGCGACGGTCACGCCAACGGCAATGGCGGCTGCAACGGGTTCGGCGGCTCGTACACACGCGCCGGCGACACGCTCACCTTCAGCCGGATGATCTCCACCATGATGGCGTGCACGCGCCCGGGCTTCACTTCCGAACAAGTGATGGGCCAAGAGCATCGCTTCTTGTCCGCGCTGAACGGGCAAGTGCGCGCCAGCCAATCCGATATGAACATGCTGGTGCTTACGGCCTCCAGCGGTGAGGCGCTTCGTTTCGAGCGTGCACCGTAAATTTGGACGTAACCCGCGTTTTTACTTCGTTTCGGATGGCCTCTTTTAACGCTATCGTCGCATAATCACTCGCATCACACGGCAATTCCTGCCGAGCGGAGTACAACGATGTGGCGGACATTCACCGCCCTCAGCGGGGCGCTGGTTCTGATGGCGTGCGGTGAAAGTGCGCCCCACGATTTTCCCGCAAGCGCGCGCGCACAATTCGCTTCAAGCTGTCCACAAAGCGATCCGGTTTGCGCCTGCACATGGGACAAGATCACGCGCGAGATGACCGCTGAGCAGTACCAGGCGGCTGTTTTGAGGTTCCGCCGTGAAGGCCTCATGGATACGCACATCACCCATGCGCGTACTGTCTGCGTCGAACAGCACCCGCATAGCGGCAACTAGCTCTTCTTACGCAACGCCGCGTCCAAGCTCCATGGGCCCGCGCCAGTCGCAGCAAAATACAGGAATGCGAAGCAATAGAGCACCGCGCCTTCGCCCTGGCTCACTAGCGGAAACGGCGATTGCGGCGCGTGCACCATCCAGTAGGCCACTGCCATCTCACCCGAGAGCAGGAATGCCACCGGTCGCGTGAACAGGCCGAGCGCAATCAAAGCGCCGCCGACAAGTTCAAGCACGCCGGAAAACCAAAGAACGCTGAACATCTGCGGTGTCTGCGCGAACATCGCGACGGCCGGGAAGTGCAAGAACTTAGCAGTGCCATGCTCAAGAAAGAGCAAGCCCACCACGATCCGCAAAATGCTGAGCAACGGCCCCGAATAGCGATCCAATCCAAACATGTCGCCCTCCTGTCAGTGCAGAAGGTACGTCGCCGGTCACCACAATCCAGAAGGCACGTGCATGTGCCTAGGCCGATGGGCGCCTACTTTGCAGCGCCGCAAACAAGGTTCCGTCGTCGAGCAAATCGAGTTCGCCTCCGACGGGAACGCCGTGCGAAAGCCGGCTCACCGTGATGCTCAGCGGCGCCAAGCGCTCCGCCAAATAGTGCGCCGTCGTTTGTCCATCGACCGTTGCCGCCAGAGCCAAGATCACTTCGCGCACGCCGCTTGCGCTTGCGCGCTCCATCAATTTGGCGATCCGCAAATCATCGGGCCGGACGCCATCGAGCGCCGAGAGCACGCCGCCCAACACATGGTAGCGACCTTTGAACGCGCCCGCGCGCTCGAGCGCCCACACGTCGCCAACTTCCGCTACCACGCAAATCAAGCCGTCATCGCGATCCGGCGCGGTACACAACGCGCACGGATTGGCGGTATCCAACGTCCCGCAATTCGAACAGGATTGCACCTTCGCCGCCGCATCCGACAGCGCGGCCGCCAGCGGCAGCATCAACAAGTCCTTCTTCTTCAACAGCTGCAGCGCCGCCCGTCGCGCTGAGCGCGGCCCTAAGCCCGGCACTTTCGCCAAAAGCGCAATCAGCGCCTCAATTTCCGGCGCTGCTGTGATGGATTTGGAACGAGTCATCGTTGCCGTGGCGACCAGACTTCAATCTGGCCGTTAGCGGTAACGCCAGTCAGAAGCATTTGTGATTGCCAATCGACAAGAAGTAGGCGGTTGGAGCGATGGAGTCGCGAGAAGGCGGACGTCAAGAGTTGATCGTCGGCGTTCTGCAGAGTCGCGCCGAGCACTGGGATGCCAGTGTTGTCGTGAAATCCGTAAAGCCAGGCGTGATGGCCGATGGGTACCGTGAAGCCATTGCGAACGCGCCCGGTAATCGAGTTGGCACCGGTAAACAGAATTGGTGCTGGTCCGAGCGAAGAACCCATGGCGTGCGCGAGCGTGGCGGCGGCGTCGGCGCCACTAAGAACGGGCGCAGTCGCCAGCGTTCTCACATAAGCCTGTGTCCACCCCGACTGAACGCGGTGTGCTGCCTCAAATGTGTTGAGTTCGCGCAACTTTGCCTGGATTTCCTCCAGGCGCGCCTGTGAGAAAAACTCAAGCTGACGCCATTCATCCTCGTGAAAAACGACATCCCCGCTGCTCGGCGCACGCAAGACCGGATCGAGTTCGGCCATGT
>JACQAC010000199.1 GCA_016195245.1 Pseudomonadota bacterium | reverse complement strand
TAAACAAACTGGCCCTTCGCCAATCCTACACCTCCAAATCTGGCGTACACTCTCTCCATTCCGTTTCATCGGAGGGGCGCCTTGGATCCAGCCCGAAGCGTGAAGCGGAATGCGATTGAGCGAGAGCGATGGCTGCGGGGCCTTTGAAACCGCAGTGTCCAGGGACCGAGTTGGATCGGCCTGCTCGCGGCAAGCGCTGCACTCCGGAGTGAACAGCTCCTCACCTGCGGTGCCGACACCAAAACAATCGCGGAGACGCTGGGTTCGCTCGCTGTTTCCTTTTCACTTCACGCTTCGCGCGTGAGCCCGGCGTCCCCGCCCTCCGACTGTTATTTGAAAATCAAGAACGGCGCAGACGAGCCACGTCTAAACGCCGCCGGCATAAACCGCCCGCACATGGCCATCGGTGTAACCCATGATGCGCCGCTCGCCGCGGGGCCAGCTCACGAAATCGATCACCAGGCGTGGACTTTCACGTGGGCCGCCGAAAAGCGCCTCGGGCTCTGCGCGAATCCAAACCAGCGGCGCAGTCGCATCCGCCTTGGCGCCCTCTCGTTCGATCGCCTCGACGATCGCGGCGCGCACTTCACGCGGCGGATATTGCAGGAAGACTGAGTGATAGACGATGGTCGCCGCATCCTTGGCGCGCGCCGCAAGCTTGTCGGCGATCCAAGTTGCTGCATCCGCGCGCTCAACGCGCGTGCCCGTTTCCAGCGCCAAGGCCAGCGCACCATCGAAACGCGCGAGACGGTCAGCTTGGTCGGGCCAGATGTAGGACTTGAGCTGCAACACTTGCTGGGAATCGCGGATGTCGAGTGGATTGAGGTCACAGGCGGCGCGATTGCGTACAGCGATGCGGGTTTGCACCGCCGGCGGCGGCCCGTTCCACTCCGTGTCGATCATCACCGGGCTGGCGTCACCCCACGACCAGGTGGCGGTGCGATAGGCGAAGCGGTCCCAATTGAGGTTGAGGCCGGCGCTAGCGCCGAGCTCAAGCGTATCGATCGGACCGGCCCAGGATTTTGCGAATTCGAGAAAGCACGCAAGCAAGGCGATGGAGCGGCGGGTCTCGTTGGTCTGCGGCGGCGACTTAATAAATTCCGTCACCCAGGCGTGCTCACGCGCGAGAAACGCTCGCGCCACCGTCCAGACTTCATCCATGCTCCACGCCCCGGTTGCGTCGGGATAGGTTGCGGCGAGCTCCGGATCGCGGCCCATGAGGACCGCTGCGTGCAGCGCGCCGCACAAGCGCAGCGCCACCACATCGGCACGCGGGCTGCCCGGCCAATCGCCGACCAGCGCGGCAACCGGCCCGCCTGCTTCGAGATCGTCGCCCAAGCACGCAACCAGCGCGCCGGTCAAGGGCGAGCCGAACATGGTGCAGTACATCGCTTGTTCGCGGAAATGCTCGAGAAGTTTTTCCGCGCTCACGCCTTCCCTCACCCGCGCTCAACACAAAGCGCAATGCCCTCGCCGCCGCCGATACAGAGCGAGGCAACGCCACGTTTGGCGCCGCGCGCTTCCATCGCTGAAAGCAAGGTCACAAGGACTCGCGCACCGGTGGCGCCGATCGGATGACCCAGCGCGCAGGCGCCGCCATTGACGTTGAGATTGTCGAACGGAATGCCGAGCTCGCGCATGGCGATCAGCGGCACCACCGCGAAAGCTTCGTTGATCTCCCAGAGATCGACATCGCCGACCTTCCAGCCAGCGCGGTCGAGCGCCTTCTTGATCGCGGGAACCGGCGCTGACGTGAACTTCGACGGGTGCTGCGCATGCGAGGATTGAGACACGATGCGTGCAATCGGCTTCTTGGCTTTGCTTGCCGTGGTGAGCACCAGGGCCGCCGCGCCATCGGAGATGGCCGAAGCGTTCGCGGCGGTGACTGTGCCGCCATCAGTGAAGGCGGGCTTCAGCGATGGAATCTTCTCCGGCTTGGCCTTGCGCGGCAGCTCGTCGGTGTCGATGTCTCCGAACTTGGAGTCGAGCTTGATGATCTCACGCTTGAAGCGACCCTCTTTCGCTGCATTTTGCGCACGCGTCAGCGTTTCGAGCGCATAGGCGTCCTGCGTTTGGCGCGTGAATTGATAATCCTTGGCGGCCTGATCGGCATAAACGCCCATCGCCAAGCCTTCGTACGCATCCTCAAGGCCATCGTAAGCCATGTGATCAAACACGCGATCGTGGCCGAACTTTCGGCCGCCACGATAGTTCGGCATCAGATACGGCGCGCGCGACATGCTTTCCATGCCGCCGGCGATCACTGTCTCGGCTTCACCGGCGAGCAGCGCTTGGCGCGCCATGGCGACAGCCTGCAGGCCCGAACCGCACATCTTGTTCAGCGTCACCGCTTCGGTGGATTCATCCAGGCCCGCGCGCAGCGCCGCTTGCCGCGCCGGCGCTTGCCCAAGGCCAGCGGAGAGCACGTTGCCCATGATGATCTGATCGGCGCCGCCGGTACCGGCCTCCTGCACGGCAGCCTTCACGGCGGCCGCGCCCAGTTCCGGCGCAGTGAAGCTAGCGAGGTCGCCCAGCAATCCGCCCATCGGCGTGCGCGCCATGCCGACGATAACGACGTCTTCGCTCATTGTGTCTTCCCTTCAGAACTTGCCGCCGGACGTAGCACCAACAAAGTCGACGTGCCATGCGCATAAAGTCTGCCGCGGGTATCGGTGAGTTTGCCTTCCGCGGTAATGATGGTGCGGCCGCGGGCGACGACAACACCTTCGGCGCGGAGTTCACCGGTATCATGCTGGATGGCGCGGACGAAGTTCACTTTGGTTTCCACAGTTGTGTAACCTACACCCGCCGGCAGCGTTGTATGCGCCGCGCAGCCTGCGCAGCTGTCGATCAGCGTCAATGCCCAACCGCCATGCACAATGCCCAAGGGATTGAGCACGCGATCAGACGGTTTGCCCACGAATACGGCACGGCCGTCGTCCACCTCCGCAAGCGTGAAGCCGAGCGTCTCTGTAATCGACGGCGGCGGAAATTTGCCCGCAATCAGCGCGCGCATGGCCTCAAGTCCGGACAGGCCCATCAGGGCGCGCGCTGTTTGTTGTGCTTCATTCATTCACCGCTCCGTTGCGGCAATCCAGCCGCCGCCGAGGACACGCGTGGAGGTAGGATTGTAAAACACAGCCGCTTGACCGGGCGCGACGCCCTCTTCGGGTGCGTCGAGCACGACGCTCACTTGGACCGCCGGCGTCTCGCCGGCGGCTTCGATAGTGGAGATCAATGTTGTCTTGCGCGCCGCCGGCGAGGACGCCGGCGGTCCAAGAATGAGCTTCGCCGGGACAGGTGGGCGCGTCGAACGCACGCGCACGAGGATGTCACGGCCGTTCGGGGGCATTTCCCCTTCACCGATCCAGTTCACGTCCTTCAACGCGATGCGCGAAACGCCGAGCGCTTCGCGTGGGCCAACGACGACGCGCTTGTTGGCGGCGTCGAGCTTCACGACAAACAACGGCTCGCCGGCAGCCACGCCGATGCCTCGGCGTTGGCCGACGGTGAAGTTGATGACGCCATCGTGGCGGCCGAGCACGCGGCCGTCGACATGCACAATGTCGCCCGGCTCGATTGCACCGGGGCGCAGCTTCTCAACGACACTTTGATACTTGCCGCTCGGTACGAAGCAGATGTCCTGACTGTCCGGCTTTTCAGCGACGCGCAGACCAAGCTCAATGGCCAGCGCACGCGTCTCGCTCTTCGGCTTGTCGCCGAGCGGAAAGCGCAGAAAGTCGAGCTGATCGCGCGTGGTCGCGAACAGGAAATAGGTTTGATCGCGACTAGCGTCGGCGGCGCGATGCAATTCGGCGCCCCCGGTGCTCTCAACACGCCGCACATAGTGCCCCGTCGCCAGGCACTCGGCGCCGAGATCCTGCGCGACACGCTTCAGATCTTTGAATTTCACGGTTTGATTGCAGCGCACGCAAGGAATTGGCGTCGCGCCGGCGAGGTAAGTGTCGGCGAAATCTTCCATCACCGCGCTGCGGAAGCGGCTTTCGTAATCGAGCACGTAATGCGGGAAGTCGACGCTGTCGGCGACGCGGCGGGCGTCGTGGATGTCTTGACCTGCACAACAGGCGCCCGGCTTGTTGACCGCGGCGCCGTGATCGTAGAGCTGCAGCGTGACGCCGACGACATCGTAGCCTTCGCGCGCCAGCATCGCGGCGACCACCGAAGAATCGACGCCGCCCGACATGGCAGCGACCACGCGTGTTTCACGCGGCGGCTTGGCGAAGCCCAATGAATTGAGGGTGCGCGTCTTCGAGGGCGCGAGAACATCCGACATCTGATCCTTCCCTCCGGGGTCAAGGCCCGGAGCGATGGCTCAGAGATAGTTGAGAAGCGTGAGCTTTGAAAGGTCTCCAAAGACCTTCGCGGAGGCTTGATACTGAGTCATTAATAGATTCAGCTGCACCGAGAGCGCCGCAGGATCGGCATCGCGTTGATCGCCGATCTCCTTGGTCAGCAGATCGGATTGCGCTTGGAGTTGCGTGCTCAGGGTCTTGAGTCGCGACTGAATTTGGCCGGAACGCCCCGACTCCGTGTCGAATGCCGACGCTTGTGTATCGAGGGTAGCGGCCATGGCGTTGAGTGTGTCCTGCGTGTCCTGGCTGATCGGCTGGCCAATACCACCGGCCGACGAATTCAACATGACCTGCAAGTTCTTCATCACATCGAAGAGACCCTGCGACATGTCTGACGCCCGACTGGCCAGCACTACAGGAGTGCCGACGCCAAGATCGACTGTCTGCGGCCGCGCCGCTTCGTTGTAAATTTCGCTTGGTCCTGAGGCGCTCACGAGTTGTTGCAGTGTTTGAATCTGCACAGGCGCGCCGGTTTGTCTTTCTCCCGCGAATAGAGGCTGGCCGTTCCAGGTTTGATTGAGCGCAGTGACCGCGGAATTGAAATTGAGTTCAAGATCGGTGGCAATGCCACGGCCGTCATTTGCGCTAATCGCGGTGCGTATAGAAAGCGCCATTGCCCGCGCCGCGTCCGCAACTTGCTGAAGCGAAGCGCCCTGCACGTCAAAGCGCGCCTGCAACTGATCAATAAGCGAGCTCTTTGCGTTTGTTGCGGCCTTGAGGCTCTGGGTGCTCAATAAGGCGCCGGAAGCGCTGCCAAAGCCCTTGAGATCGGCTGCGCGCGCACCGGAGCCAAGTTGGTTTTGGATGTCAGCCAATTGTTGGCTCATCCGCGCTAGGTCGATTTGAATCTGCCCAGTAGCGCCAACACCGGAAACCATCGCTTAGCTCCTAGACGGCTGTCTGAATGCCGAGGTTCATCAGAATGCTGAGCATCTGGGATGCCGCTTGGATAACGCGTGCCGACGCAGCGTAGGCATTCTGATACGTCGTCATTTTTACAAGTTCGTCATCCATATTGACGCTTTCGACCTTCGAGCGCCGATCGTTGGCCGCCGTGGCGATAGCCTGAGCGCCATCAGCGCTACGCTGTGAATCCGATGCGAGCCTCCCGGCTTCACCGCCGAGTCGCGACGCGTACAAACCTAGTGTGGTGGATTGCGCAGTGAGCGAGCCAGCGGCGGCAAAGGTGCGCGCTGAGTCGCGGGCGGCGACCAAGGCGGCCGCGCCGCGGTTGTCGCCGCCTTCTATCACCTGCGTGCCAAGCGCCGCGGTGAGGTCCGGCATACCGATTGCAAGACGCGACGGATTGGCGGCAATCGCGGCATTGACGGTTACAGTCAAAGCTCGGCCGGCCGTTGACGCCTCAGACAGTCCGTTCAGAGCTGAGAATGAAACGCCGGTGCCGCCTCGTTGCGTCGTGTCGGCCGTCATTGTGACCTTGAATCTTGGGTCGGCGGCGAATGCAATTTGTCCCGTGGCGGCGTCGCGCGTAAAGACGCCAAAATCGCCAAGGCCGGAGGACCCAGTTGAATTGAGAGCGTTGAGCAGATCATCCCAAGTCGCCGTGGGAGAGGCCAACGAACCAGCAATCGTAATGGTTCGGGTAGCAACGGCGCGCCCTGCGGTATCGCGGATGGTGTAGTCGATCTCGCCACCGCTGTTGAGACCGAGCAGATCAGCGCCTTTGACGCCGTTCTCAAAGAACATCGGAGTGGGGCTCGACACCAGATCGTTGAGGCCGAAGAAATGTGAAAAGCCCCTGCCCGCGCGGTCACTGGGCGCGCCGGGGTCTTGCTGGATCACAAGACCGCCGCCGGCGCCGCCGTTGAGAGACAACACCCCATTCGAAAACCCCGCGCTGCCTGCTGGCGTTTCAGCGCCAAGCGCAGAATTGAGCGCGGTGGCCAAATCTCCCACCGCGCCGCCTGCGAAGCTGTAGGTTGCCGAAGAGAGATCGGAGATAATCGTGCCCGCGTCGAAGTCGATGTTGAGGCGGTCCTTCAGGACGCCGTTGGCGTCGATGACGCCGATCGTGGCCTTGCCGGTGAAGTTGAGCGCATCCGTGCTCAACAGACCAGTTTGACGGCCGACCATGTTCGCGATCGGCGGCGCCGACGCATTTTCGTTATGCACCAGATTCAGCGCGTCCCCGAGCGCGCCGGAAAACCCGCCGAGCGCTTCGGCAAGGCTTGGCAAATCCTGGTCGCGGGTTTGCAGCAAACCCTTGATCGAACCGCCTGTCAGGTACGGATCAAGATTGGTTCCTGAGCCGAGTTGCGGATTCAACTGGATAACACCATGCGAGGTGAAATTTCCGTCGCTCGGCGTGTAGGTGATCGTTGCCGCGGTCGTGCCAACCAGCAGAGCTCCACCGCCGGTGCGCACCTGTACGCCGCCCGTCGAGTTCGGCGTCACCGTGATGTCCATCAAAGATGAGAGCTGATCGATCAGAGCTGACTGCGCATTTTCGGCGTTGCTTGTATCGGCGCCGGCGCTCTTCGTGAGATTGATCTGTGTATTGTATTGGGCGATACGATTCATCAGGTCTTGCGCTTGAGAGACTTGATCGGAGATTCGCTGATCCGATTCTGAGATCAAATTCTGTATAGTTTGGCCGACGCGCTGTACTTCGCCGTAAGTGGCCTGCAACAAGCTGACGGCGTCGCCACGACGCAATGTGGACGATGGATCGACGCTGATCTGCGAAGTGGCGGACCAAAACTGATCCAATAGCCCGAACATCGAACTCGAACTGGCGGGATCGCCAAAGTTGGCTTGCGCGCGGTTGAGGATATCGGCGCGGGCTGATGAGGCCCCCTGCGCTGCTTGTGCAAAGCGTTTGATACCCACAACATCGACGCCACCGCCGGCGCCAAGGTCGGTGTGCGGGGCGAGGATGACCTGGGTGCGCACGTACCCAGGCGTGTTGGCGTTGGTGATATTTTGCGAAGCGGAACTAATCCCGCTCTGCGCCGCGCGCAGGCCGGAAAGCCCCGACAAGAGGACGCCGCTTAGGCCAGTCACAGGAAGACGCCCGGCACAAAGTGCCCAGTGCTGGGCGAAATTTGCTGGGCGTGCGCGGGCTCAGAGAAGGGCCAGGGATCGCCTCTAACCATTTGAAACAATGCAGTTTCCCCCTGCCGCGCGCGCCGAAACGCCACCGCGTTTCGACGGCTGTTAACCATCACTCACGCAAGAGCGAGGCCAGCAGGATGAAGTGGGCAAATGCTGCCCATCGCACGGCGCCGTTTGCCGTGCTCCAAATCCCAACGACCATTTTGTTCCTTGTTTTTGTTGGGTTTTGTTTGGTTATCGAGTTGGCCCGGCGTTTGCTGTGCTCCATTGCCGCGCGCATTCCACGCATCGCGGCTTGAGGGGCCTTATGGGTTTAGCGGCCAATGCCATCGTGGACATCGTCGCAGCGCCGCCGCCAGCGCGCGGTTCTGGTGCTGCCGACAACGACGGGCCGTCATTCCAGGACCACGTCGACGCGGGAGATCAGCGCCACAACGAGCCCCCTCACCCAACGGACAACACACAAACCACTTCGAAGCCTTCCGCGCCACCGACTGCGCAAACCGACTCCTCAACGAGCACTCTGCAAACACCGCGCGATACACCACCGAAAGATCAACCGCAGCAGGCCGACGCTCATTCGCCTGTCCTGCTGCAACTGATTGCAGCAGTGTCCCCCGGCGTGCTCGGGGCGAAGGTCGAGCAGCAAACGACATCGCCGCAGTATTCAGCCATCCCTTCGGAACAGCCCGACCCGATTCAAACAGTCGTAGTGGCAACTGGCCAGCAGACAAACACGAGAGCAGAATCGAACACTCGCCCAGCTCTCGTCAAAGCAAAAGGCGCTGGCGCCAAGACCAGTGAGAGTGAGGCGGCGGCGCAACCGCCGCAAGCGCAAGATTTGCCGCCAATCGCGCAGGATGCTCAAACCCCTGTCACACCGGCGACAACCACGCCGACACCGCCACTTGATAACAGCAAGAGTGATCTTCGCGCTGGGACGAACGCCATTGAAGGCGTTGAAGGCGCGGCGCATCGCAACGCAACGCCGAAGCAACAACCCGTCAACACGCCGGCCCCGGTGACGGCGGATGCAACAATCAGCCAACAAAAGCCTGACGCGCCTCAAGCCAGGGGACGCGACGCCGCCATGCCGCTCGCGGCCGCGGATGTGGTGAAGCAAGCGACGCAGGATTTCGCGCCTGCCCGATCGCAAGCTCCGCCCGACTCTCCTCCGCCCGCAGTTGCGCACCCCCAATTGGTGGAGCCTTTGCAGCAGGCCGCCGGCGACGCCAGCGCGCAGCGCAGCGCCCCTGTCGCCGCACAAGTTGGCGGCGAGATTATTCGTCGCTTCAACGGCAGCGACACCAGATTTCAGCTGCGCCTCGATCCACCGGAACTGGGGCGCGTCGACGTGCGCCTCGATGTCTCGCGTGATCATCGCGTGACTGCTGTGATCTCCGCCGATAGCCCGCAGGCCCTGAGTGACCTGGCGCGTGGCGCACGCGACCTCCAACAAGCGTTGCAATCAGCAGGTCTCGATCTCGCCGACGACGGACTACGTTTCGATCTGTCGTCAAACGGACAAGGCAATTCATTCGCACAAGCGCAAGCGCAGCAGGATCAACCCGACCATCGCGCCGCGAACATTTCACAAACCGAAACCTCGACCGCACCGGAAGTCCCCGCGTCGCGCCCGCTCAGCATCGATAGCTGGCGTGGTTCGCGTGTGGACCTGGTGGCGTAGGAGCACAGACGATGACCGTTTCAGGTGTCAGCCACACTCCCTCGACGACCAATCCAAACGCCACGAATGCATCGTCGGCCCAGCAAACGCTGGCTGGCAATTTCAATACGTTTCTGACGCTGTTGACTTCGCAGCTGCAGAACCAGGATCCGCTATCGCCGATGGATTCGACGCAGTTCACCCAACAATTGGTGCAGTTCAGTCAGGTCGAACAGCAAATCAAGACAAACCAGAACCTCGAAGGATTGGCGCAGCAATACCAGGCGGCGTCCGCAGGGGCCGCGCTTTCTTATTTGGGCAAGGGCGCACTCATACAGAGCGACACCGTTCGATACTCAGGTTCGGCGCCAGCGAACTGGGGCTACTCACTGCCGTCAACAGCAAATACTGTGCGCCTTGAGGTGCGCGACGCTTCAAACCGCACGGTGTTTACGGCCAATGGCGTGTCCGCCGCGGGCGATCACGCGTTCACATGGGATGGCAAAAATACCAACGGCAATACAATGCCGGCAGGAAATTATCATTTGGTCGTGACGGCGCAGGACGCGAGCAGCACGAACATCAATGCAACAATAAGCACGCAAGAAGTCATTCGCGGCGTCGATTTCTCCGGGACGACTCCGCAAATCATAACCGACTCGGGCTCGCACGCACTGAGCACAGTGCGCGCCGTTCTCGATAACGGCTAACAGACAAACGCTGGCTGAACGCCAGCGGTCACGCGCAGAAGCGCTCACATCAAGGGACAACGATCCGCGTCGAACGCGGATCATGATGGAGCAGGCTCATGTCTATTTATACCGCCCTGCGCGCGGGCGTTTCCGGCCTGACGGCCAACTCAAGCGCGCTCGCCGTGATTTCGGACAACATCGCCAACGTCAACACCGTCGGCTACAAGCGCAACGGCATCGACTTTAGCGCGCTCGTCAACGCGCAGAACTCGGCGACCACCTATAACGCCGGCGGCGTGCTGCCTCTCACGCGCCAACAGATTTCCCTGCAGGGGTCGCTGGAGCAATCCTCGTCACCAACGGACTTCGCAATCTCCGGCAACGGCTTCTTCATTGTCTCTGCAAACGATCAGCAGCTGTCCAATGGCGGCAGCGTTCTGTTTACGCGCGCGGGTTCGTTCACGATCGATCACAATGGGTACATGGTCAACGCTCAGGGGCTTTACCTTCAGGGCTGGCCGGTCAAACCGGACGGCAGCGTTACTTCTTCACCGACCAGCTTGTCGGCAATTGAGCCCGTGAACATTACTGGCGTCGGCGGCCTTGCGGAAGCAACCGCCAACGTCACGCTGAACGCAAACCTACAATCCGACGAAACCAGCTACGCAGGCGCCTACACGGCGGGCGACTTGGCCACCGGAACCGTGACTCCGCAATTTGAAAGCTCGATGGAAGTCTATGACAGCTTGGGCGCGCCGCGCACCATCGCGCTCGGCTTTCTCAAAACCGGCGCAAACACTTGGCAAGTCGAAGCCTATGCCCGTCCGAGCACCAATGTTACGGGCGGCGCGGCCTCGGGCGGTCTGCTGGCGGACGGCACTGTGACATTCAATACAGACGGCACAGTCGCCGGCGTGACCGGGTCCATCGGCTCGACCTTCAACATCAATTGGGCCGCCACCACTGGTGCGGCGGTCCAACCGGTAACCCTGGATCTCACGCATGGCCTCACGCAGTTCGCCAACGCCTATGGCGTAACCAGCGTCACCGCAGACGGCGTGCCTCCCGGCGATTTGGTGGGCCTGGTGCTGCAAGGCGATGGCGGGTAAGATCGTTTCGGGCGCGCTCGAAGGCTCGAACGTCGATCTCGCATCGGAGTTCACAAACCTCATCACCACGCAACGCGCCTACTCTGCCGCGTCGCGCATCATCACCACAGCAGACCAGATGCTGGAGGAACTTCTTCAGATTAAACGCTGATAAAATGATGTGAGGTAAGAAACGAGTAAGACGCGTCGTGTTCTAATTCGATACACGCGTCTGCTCGACAATTTCGATTCGCCTTAGTCGTTTCTTTAGCACCCTCGTTTATGTTGGGGCTCAAGAACAAGGAGTAAGGCGCTATGCAGAAGCAACGCCGCTATGATGGGGTGGTGATGGGTCCCGACGGGAATCCCCTCACATTGGACGATCTGCCGCCGGCGGGCACGACCCGTTGGGTGATCCGTCGCAAGGCGGAAGTCGTCGCCGCGGTTCGCGGCGGGCTCTTGACCATGGAAGACGCTTGCGCGCGCTACGGCCTCTCTGAAGAGGAGTTCGATGGCTGGCGTAAGTCGATCGAAAAGCACGGCCTTCCAGGCCTGCGCACGACGCGCATCCAACACTATCGTCTGGCCGACGCCTGATCAGCGTCAGCGCGGGCATCTGCCCTCAGGTTTTCAAGGCCCTCGCCTCGCGGCGGGGGCCTTCGCCATTCTGAAGCCTAGCCTCGCGACTTAACCATCCCTTCACCACGAACCGGGCAATTCTTGCCGACCGGCGAGATTTGCCCAGTTGATTCTGGCTTCGCCGGCGCGAGGCGTGAAGGCGTGAACGGCATTACCGACTTCATTTTCAAAGCCGGCCCTACGCGCCTGTTCGCGGCGCTGGGCGTGGCTGCGGTGATCGCGGCGATCTTCTTCACGCTTGTGCTGCGCATGGGCGGCGAAGACAAAGCCTTGCTCTTTTCGAACATCGACATGCGCGAGGCGGGTGAAATCACTCAACACCTCGAACAGGCCAACATTCCCTACGAATTGCGCGGCGACGGCACATCGATTTATGTCGCCCGCTCGAAAGTTCTGCAGGCCCGGATGATGCTTTCCGCCGACGGCCTGCCTTCGCGAGGATCAGTCGGCTACGAGATTTTTGATCAGCCGGACGCACTGGGGCAAACGCAGTTTCAGCAGAACATCAACAGACTGCGCGCGCTCGAAGGTGAGCTGGCGCGAACGATCGCATCGCTGGATGGCGTATCCAGCGCCCGCGTGCATTTGGTGTTGCCCGAACATCAACTCTTTGCGCGGGAGACAGACCAGGCTACCGCATCCATCGTCTTGCGGCTGCGGCGCGATTCACTGACGCCAGATCAAGTGCGCGCCATCCGCAACTTGGTTGCCAGCGCCACGCCAGGATTGACGAGCAATCGCGTCACCATCCTGGATGAAACCGGCCGCCTGCTCGCGGCAGCCGTCGACCCCAACAATCCTGGTGGAGACGATGGCGAAGACGCTCGACAGGCCGCGGTGGAGGAACGCATCCGCGATACGGTTACCGATATTGTCGAGGGCGTCGTCGGCGCCGGTAATGCGCGCGTGCAAGTCACGGCGGACATGGACTTCAACCGCGTGAGCGAAACATCAGAGCGGTTTGATCCGGAAGGTCGCGTCGTGCGCTCGACCTCGACGACAGAATCGACAGCCAATACCAACGAACGCCCGCAAGGCGCGACAACCGGCGCCAATGTTCCCGACACCACGGCCGCCTCTTCCGGCAACAGTTCGCAAAATAACAACAATTCAAGCCAGGAAACCGTCAACTACGAAATCTCGCACACTACAACGACGCGCGTGAGTGACGGGGGCACTATCAACCGCCTTTCCGTCGCGGTCGCAGTGGACGGTGTGAGCACACCGCCCGCCAACGGACGCGGGACGCCAACATATGCGCCGCGCAGCGCCGAAGAAATGCAGCGTCTGACCGCTCTCGTGCGTTCGGCCGTCGGCTTCAGCCAGCAACGCGGCGACACAGTAGAAGTCGTCAATGTGCGCTTCTCGCGGCCAACGACAGAGGGTTCAGAAGCGTCCGCGCCCGGGCCGCTCAATCTCGCCGGCCTCGACCTGACTCGTGTGATCGAAATCGTCGCCTCGCTCGTCGCAGCGCTGGCGTTTGTGTTCTTCGTTCTGAGGCCGCTCATCGGCGGCTTGATCCGCGGTGGCGCGAACGCAGCAGCAGGTCAAGCACCTGCCCTACCCCCGCCAGGCGGAGGCGGCGCAGCCATCGGCGCACTGCCTTTCCCGGAGGGCAGCGAGAACACAATCGATATCGCTCAGATTGAGGGGCGCGTTCGAGGAACGTCGGTCAAGAAGATGGCCGAAGTCGTCAACCAGCATCCGGATGAATCTGTTCAGATCATCCGAGGCTGGCTGAACAATGCGATGTGACGCCAATGATTTCACTTCGCCACGTTCAATACTATCGCGCTGAGGGGCTGATCCGACCATGACTCAGCCCCGCAAGTTCTCGTTCAGCACCGAATTCGCCCCTGATGGCGCAATTTTGCGCGAAGCCGCGAAAAAGATCACGCCGGAAGAGATCGAAGCGCAGTCGGTCCAAGCGTATCAAAAGGGCCGCCTTGACGCAGTGGCGCAAGCAGAGCGCGAAGTCGCCGTCGCCCTGCAGGCCCTGGCCGACGCGTCTTCCGCCATTCTGACCCGTCTCGATGCGGAGAGCCAAGCAATACGCCAAGAGGCGGCGCAAGTAGCGATGGCGGCCGCGCGCAAGATCTCCGGCGCCGCATTGGACTCGTTTGGCAACGACCGGGCGGCGGCAGCCGTCGAAGCGGCCATGGATTCATTGCGCCACCAGCCGCGGCTCGTCGTCAAACTCTCGCCGCAGGCCGTGGAAACTCTACAGCCTCGCATCGCGGCTATGTGCGAAAGCCATGCCTACGCCGGCGCTATTCTTGTGCGCGCCGAGCCGGGCCTCGGGTCCGGTGAAGTCTCCATCGACTGGACAGACGGCATCGTGACGCTGAGTCCGGCCGACGCCGCCGAGCGCATCAACTCTCTTGTCGACGCAGCGCTTGCCGCGTCGAACCAATCGTGAGGCCGTAAATGAGCACAGACCTCAAACTCGACGAACTCGAGCCTACTCCGCCCCCAGCCACGAACGATGGCGGCGAGCGCAGCGCTGCCGATCTCGCGGCCGTGTACGAGGTGCCCATCAACATCCAAGCGGTTCTGGGGCGCGCCAATATGGAAGTGGCGTCGCTGCTACGCCTATCGCGCGGTTCGGTGATCGAACTCGACCGCAAGGTGGGCGAAGCCATCGATATCTACGTGAACAACCGCCTCGTCGCGCGCGGCGAAGTCGTCGTCGTCGACGAGCGGCTGGGCGTAACCATGACGGAAATCATCAAGGACGGCGACTCCGCGTAAGCGGCGCAAACGGAACGTTGGAGAACGAAGATGCGGCTACTTATCGTCGGCGCGCTCGGAGGCCAGATCTCCGCCGCAACGCGCATCGCCATGGATCACGGCGCCAAGGTCGCGCACGTGGACACCATTGAGCAGGCCACTGCGGCATTGCGCGCCGGGCGCGGCGCCGACTTGTTGATGGTGGATGCGCGGCTGGACATCGCAGCGTTGATCGCGGCGAATGAAGCGGAGCACATCGTGGTGCCGGTTGTGGCTGCCGGCGTGGGCATTGACCCTTCGCTTGCCGCGAAGGCCATTCGCGCTGGCGCCAAGGAATATATTTCACTACCGCCGGAGCCGGAGCTGATTGCAGCGGTGCTCGCCGCCATTTCGGATGACGAACGGCCGCTGATCGCTGAAGACGCCTCGATGAAGCAAGTCATCGCGCTTGCCGATCAGATTGCCGCGTCGGATGCCTCGATCATGATCACGGGCGAGAGCGGCGTCGGTAAGGAAGTGCTGGCACGCTACGTCCACAAGAAGTCGAAGCGGAAAGACAAGCCGTTCATCGCGGTGAACTGCGCGGCGATCCCTGAGCACTTGCTGGAAAGCGAATTGTTCGGGCACGAGAAAGGCGCCTTCACGGGCGCGATCGCGCGCCGCATCGGCAAATTTGAGGAAGCCGACGGCGGAACATTGTTGCTTGACGAAATCTCGGAAATGGATCTGCGCCTGCAGTCGAAGCTGCTGCGTGCATTGCAAGAGCGGGTGATCGATCGCGTCGGAGGCGGCAAGCCCGTGCCGGTGAACATTCGTGTCCTGGCAACATCAAACCGCGATCTGGGCGGCTTGGTGCGCGCCGGGGAATTCCGCGAAGATTTGCTCTATCGCTTGAATGTTGTGAATTTGCGCATTCCGCCGCTGCGTGAACGCAAAGACGATCTTGCGGCGCTCGCGAAGTTTTTCATTGAGAAATATGCACGCTCCAACGGCCGCTCGGCTCGCTCGCTCTCGCAACCCGCGATGACGCAAGTGTTCGCGCACGCCTGGCCCGGCAACGTGCGCGAACTCGAAAATGCCATGCATCGCGCAGTGCTGTTGTCGAATGGTGAGGAAGTGGCCGCCGAGGCTATTCGCGCGCCAGACGGCGCGCCCGTCGGCGCCCGCAACGATCTGGGCGCCGCGATCGAGGCCGGACAAGTCGCGGCGCGTGCATTGGTTGGACGAACAGTCGCGCACGTGGAGCAGGATCTCATCCTTGAGACGCTCACCAATTGCCTCGGCAACCGCACGCACGCAGCGCATATTCTTGGCATTTCGATCCGCACGTTGCGCAACAAGTTGAAACTCTACTCAGACGATGGCGTCCGCGTGCCGCCGCCGCCGACAGGTCAAGCGGCTTAAGCACGCATGGTCGACGCGGCACAACCACAGCGGCCAACGCTTTCGCTCGGCGAGATCCGCGGCTTCGTGCTCCGCGGTGAGATCGGTCTCGCCGCCGGCGTGCTTGGCATTCTGGCCATTATGCTGGTGCCGCTGCCGCCGATTCTTCTCGACGTGCTGTTAGCGATCTCGATCACCTTCTCGATCCTGGTGCTTGTTACGGCTCTGATGATCAAGAAGCCGCTGGAGTTCACGTCCTTCCCGTCTGTGCTGCTGCTCTCGACGCTGCTGCGCCTGGCGCTGAACATCGCCTCGACGCGGCTCGTGCTCTCAGGCGGCCACACAGGCGAGCACGCGGCTGGCGAGGTGATCTACGCGTTCGCGAAGTTCGTCATGGGCGGCGAGTTCATGATCGGGGTGATCGTGTTTGCGATCCTGGTGATCGTGAACTTCGTCGTCATCACCCGCGGCTCGACGCGCATCGCCGAAGTGGCGGCGCGCTTCACCTTGGACGCCATGCCCGGCAAGCAGATGGCGATCGACGCCGATCTGTCGTCCGGCCTGATCAACGAACAGCAAGCGCGCGAACGCCGCAAAGCCCTTGAACAGGAAAGCTCCTTCTTCGGCGCGATGGACGGCGCCAGCAAATTCGTGCGCGGCGACGCCATCGCCGGGCTGCTGATCGTGTTCATCAATTCGATCGGCGGCATCATAATCGGCATGGTCTCGCACGGCATGTCATTCGAGGACGCCGGCAAGACTTACACGTTGCTCACAGTCGGCGACGGTCTCGTCACGCAAATTCCGGCGCTGATTGTTTCCGTCGCGGCGGGCCTGCTTGTTACCAAGGCGGGCGTTGAAGGTGCGGCGGACAAAGCGCTGGCCAAGCAACTTGCCTCCTACCCGATCGTGCTTGGCGTTGTGGCGGCGTGCGCAGCCGGCATCGGCATCCTGCCGGGCATGCCGCTCATTCCGTTCTGGTCGCTCGCGACCGGCGCGGGCTTGTTGGCGTGGCGCTTGCGGCAATCGAACAAAGCGGCGGCGGAAGCTGAGGCCCAAGCGCCTGCGCCTGCTGCGCCGGCCGACGAAACGCCGGCTGCGTCGCTGGCGATGGATGACGTACGGGTAGAGCTTGGTTTCTCGCTGCTGCCGCTGATCAATGACGTGCAAGGGCGCCGGCTCACCGATCAAATCAAGGCGCTGCGCAAGACCTTGGCGCAGGAATATGGCTTCGTGATGCCAAGCGTGCGCATTCTCGACAACGTGCAGCTAGCGCCGGATCACTATGCCATCCGAGTGCGGGAAATGGATGTTGGCGAAGGCCGGCTGAAGATTGGCGCGCTGATGGCGATGGATCCAACTGGCGCCGGCATCGGCTTGCCTGGCGAGCCAGTGAAGGAGCCGGCTTTCGGGCTTGACGCAATGTGGATCGACGAACGCATGCGCGAGGATGCGAGCTTCCGCGGTTACACGGTTGTCGATCCGGCGACGGTTCTCGCCACGCACCTCACCGAAGTGATCAAGGAACACATGGCCGAGCTACTCACCTTTGCGGAGGTGAAGAAGCTGATCAAAGACTTGCCGAAGGACACACAAACGCTGCTCGACGATGTCGCGCCGGCGCACGTCTCTTGGTCAGGGGTGCAACGTATTCTACAAAACTTGCTGAAGGAACGCGTCTCGATCCGCGATCTGTCTTCGATCGTGGAAGCCATCGCGGAAGCCGCGCCGGCGATGCACGACTTGGTGCAGATCACCGAACATGTGCGCGGGCGTTTGGCGCGGCAAATTTGCTATCAGCATCGCAACGGTGAGGCGGCGTTGCCGATCGTGACACTGTCGCCGCCGTGGGAACAGGCTTTCGCTGAGGCGCTGATCGGCGAAGGTCAGAACCGGCAATTGGCGCTCGCGCCTTCGAAGTTGCACGATTTCGTGGCCGACATTCGCGGCGCGTTCGAAAAGGCGGCGCAGATGGGGGAAACGCCGGTGTTGCTCACCTCCCCGACTATCCGCCCGTTCGTGCGTTCGCTAATCGAGCGTTTCCGCCCGTCAACGGCGGTGATGAGTCAGGCGGAAGTCCACGCAAAAGTGCGGCTCAAGGCGATGGGGATGGTGTAGTTTCCGGCCGGAAGACCAGCGGAAACATCAAGTGTGGCTGCGTACCGGGGCACACTTCGAGCTCGCTGGCGAATGCGAGGGCCGCGGGCCGAAGATCGTAGCCCGATGAGGATTGGCTCGGCGCCGCGCAGCGCAGCTTCCGGTCGTGCTGCACCCGGCAATCGAGCAGAACCATGCCTTGAGCCTGCTCTCGCACGGATTCCATTGGGAAGAACGGCCGCATCGCCTCCGTGCCGCGCTCTACGCTTGCGCTTGTGGCGCATGGCACAGCGGCGATCTGCGTTGCACCGGCATGCGCTGCGGCGAACATGGTTAACGCCAACGCAAGTGTGAGTGACATCCGCCTCATTAAGATCTTGTACACTATTTATGACGCCCACGCTAACGCCTCCGAAACGCTTTAACCCTGAAAATCAACTTATGTCGGGCGCCAACACTGCCATGTCGGATCAGCCGATCCCGCGCACGCGCGCGGCGCCGATCTATGCCGTGGCTTCCGGCAAAGGCGGCGTCGGCAAGACGTGGCTCTCCACTATGTTGTCGATCGCCTTCGGACGCGCGGGACAGCGTGCGCTGCTGGTCGATTGCGATTTGGGTCTCGCCAACGTCGATGTGCAGCTTGGCGTTCGTCCGCAAGCGGATGTGCATTCGGTCGTACGCGGGTTTCTCGAACTTGATGCGGCGGTGACGCCGGTGATGGGCGGACCCGGCCGCAATGGCGGCTTCGATTTGATCGCGGGGCATTCGGGCTCGGGTGCGCTGGGCGCGGTGAAGCTTGAAGAAGTTTCGCGCATCGCCAACGGCTTGCTGAAACTTGCGCCGCATTATGACCGCATCATTCTCGACCTCGCCGCCGGGATTGATCCAAACGTGCTGCGCTTTGCGCGCGCTGCGGATCGCTTGATTCTGGTCACCAGTGAAGAGCCCACTGCCCTCACCGACGCGTACGCGATGGTGAAGTTGCTGCGCCTGCAAGGCGCACAGGTGGTGCCGTGGGTGATTGTGAACATGGCTGAGAACCGCGTCAAAGGCCGCAAGGTTTTCGATCAATTCGCGCTGGCCTGTAATGAATATCTCGGCTTCAAGCCGCGCTTCGCCGGCGTTGTCTGTCGCGATCCGCGTGTGCCGGATTCCATCCGCGCACAAACGCCGCTGCCAGTGCGCCACCCGCAGAGCCAAGCGTACGAAGATGTGATCCGCATCGTCGAGACGCTCAACGCG
>JACQAC010000216.1 GCA_016195245.1 Pseudomonadota bacterium | reverse complement strand
GTCGAACCCCACAAGGCGCCGCGTTCATCGATGTCACCCTTGATTGTGACCGACAGCGACGGTCGTCTGGCTTTGGTCGTCGGCTCTCCCGGCGGGTCCTCGATCATCGACTATGTCGCGCGCTCCACGATCGCCATTCTCGATTGGAACATGCCTGTTCAAGACGCAATCAGTCAGGGCAACGTCATCGCTCGCGACGCGCCTGCGGTGATTGAGTCGAGCCGAATGCCAGCGGGCGTCGTCGATGCGCTGCATGCGCGCGGTTGGACAACGCGCGAACTCACGCTCGGCGAAGTTAGCGGCATACAAGCCATTCGCGTCACACCGCATGGGCTTGAGGGCGGCGCCGACCCGAGACGCGAAGGCACAGTGGTGCGCCTCGCGCCGGGAGAGAGGGTCACGCCGCCGGCAAGGTGATCTTGAAGGTCGAGCCTTCTGCGCCGGTCCGTGTCAGCTCCAGTTCGCCTCCCATGGCGCGCGTGAGTTCACGTGCGATCGCGAGCCCCAAGCCCGTACCACCCGCCTCCGGCGCCGCCGAGACGAAAGGCTCGAACAGTCGCTCGCGCAAATTCTCGCGCACGCCGGTTCCATGGTCGATGATCTCGATCTCACAGCGCGTCTCAAACCGCGCGGCGCGTACGATCACCTCTTTCGACCCGATGGCATCCTGACGCATCGCCTGCGCCGCGTTGCGAACGAGATTGGTGACGATGCGATGAAAATGCTCAGGATCAGCGATGCAGGCGAGTCCAGCTTCAATCTCCGGCCGGTAGGCGATGTCGTCGAAGCCGACCAATCCGTCATCTGCCGCGTCTTCCACTGCGGGCGCCACATCCAACCTATGGAGTTCTGGCGCCTTCTCGTCAGCCCGCCCGTATTTCAGCGTACCCGCCGCCAACCCTGAAGCGCGCGCGATGGTGCGCTCAAGCCGTTGTGCTTGACGCTGCACTTCCGGATCCTCCGATTTGCTCAGACGGTCAGCGACCATCTGCGCCGTTGAAAGCATGTTGCGCAGATCGTGGCCGATGCGGGCGACTGCCGCACCCAACGCCGCCAGCCGATCCTTCTGACGCATCGAGTTGCGCACTTGCTCGGCCATATCGGCCGCTGCCCGCTGAGCGCGGCCAATCTCGTCGGCGCTACGGCTGCGCGGAAACGCGATCGACACATCTTCAGGTTTATCGCGGAAGCGCTCGATGGCTTCGGTCAGTTCCCGCATCGGGCGCACGAACGCCACTGTCAGCATGCCGTAGATCAGCGTCGCCACGGCGACCAGGATCAACGTCGAGGCCCATAGGAAATTCCACGCATACGCTTCCATCGCGCGCTTCAGCGCCGCCTCGCGAAGCACGATCTCGATAAAATCTCCGGCCTCGAACCGGGGTTTGGCCAGTACGCGCAGGATCCGCGCAGGGGGCGCGAAGAATGTGTCGTACGCCCACATGAAGCGCTGCGTCGCGCTCGCGGTCGTGTAATCATAGGTCACCGGCGGGACCGCCGGCGGACCAGCATTGGGGTCGCCCAGCAGCAGCACCCGCTCACCCTCGCGCTGCAGGGCCACGTGCTGCACCTCGGCGTTGGTGAGCAGCTGGTCTTCCAGGGCGTCGGCGATGTCGTTTCCGGGCTCGAGCGCCAGAGCCGCGATCTGGGCCTGATTGATCCGTTCCCGGATCCAGTCCTCGTGGAAACGTGCGAGCGCAGGTAGGAAAACGCAGATCTCGATCGCCAAAACGATTACGGCCGTTAAGCCGAGCAGGCGGCCGGCGAGGCTGTTGGTGAACGCCCGGATCGCGCCCCAGAGGCCAGCGCGCCGTTTCGAGGGCTGGGGAAGAGTCATCGCCTGTCGTAGCTAACCGAAACGACCCTGGCTTGTCCCACCGCTCACCTTGACGTGTCCGGCTCCATTAGGGTAAGGCCCCGCCTCCTTTCCAGACCCCAGCACTTTGACCTAGAGGCCAGTCGTGAGCACCAAGCGGACCTATCAGCCGAGCCGTCTCGTACGGAAGCGCCGGCATGGCTTCCGCTCGCGCATGGCCACCGCCGGGGGCCGCAAGGTGCTGTCGCGCCGCCGCGCTAAGGGCCGGAAGAGACTGTCGGCCTAGTCCCGGCTTGAGTTCCGCGCCCGAAGCGGCGCAAGTCCCACCCTTATGACCGCGCTCGTCATCGAACGGCTCCGTAAGCGCGCCCAGTTCTTGGCCGTTCGCAACGGCGCCCGCGCAGCCCGGACAACTGTCCTGGTGGAAGCCAAACGCCGCTCCGCCGTCGGACCCGTTGGGCTGGGGCTGACCGCGACCAAGAAAATTGGCGGTGCGGTGGTTCGCAATCGGGCCCGGCGGCGCCTACGTGAGGCGGCGCGGCGCTTGTTGCCGCTGCATGGTTTGGCTGGCGTGGATTACGTACTCGTGGCGCGGCAAAGCACCCCAGAGGCGGCTTGGGAGGCGTTGCTTGACGATCTCCAAAACGCGCTGATAAGGCTCGCCGCCGCCTTGAAGAGCGGCGAATCTCCGCCGCAAGCACGCGCACCCAAGCGCCCCTCCCGGAAGTGAAATAAGCACATGACCTATCGCGGTAGTCAGGACCCTGACCAAACCCGCAATCTGATCATCGCCGGCGTCTTAAGCGTGCTGATCCTGGTTGGGTTCGAATTCTTCTACAATATTCCTGCTCAACAGCGTCTGCAGGCCGCGCAGCGCGCGCAGGCAGCGCAGCAGCATTCCGAGCAACAGCAGGCCGGTGCGCCGCCTCCAACGGCCGTCGCACTTCCACCTGAGCAAGTGGTCGCCGCCAGCGCCGCGCAGCGCGTGACTATCGATACGCCTGCGGTCGACGGCTCGATTTCGCTGGTTGGCGCGCGCCTCGATAATTTGAACCTCAAACAGTACCGCCGCACTATTGAGCGCGATAGCGGTGAAGTCGGCCTGCTCGCGCCGTACGATTCGCAGCACGGCTACGATGCGTTCGTCGGCTGGGAAGATCGCAACGCCACCGCGAACGCCGCAGGCTCATGCACGGCCAATTGCGGCGTCGTCGCAGAATCCGTCTGGAGCGCACAACCAGGCGCGCATCTTACGCCGCAAACGCCGGTGGTACTGACCTTCACATCGCCAGAAGGCCTGCAAGTCACCCGCACTATCTCGATCGATCAGAACTACATGTTCACGATCAGCGACGTTGTGCATAACGCCAGCGCTCAGACGCGCACGCTGCGCCCGTTTGGCGTCGTGCGACGCGATGGCAAGCCTGCTGATTGGCTGAACAGCGGCATCGTGCATCAGGGCTATGCCGGCGCCTTCGGTCCGCGCCAGGAATTGCACACCGAAACGTATGCACGCGGTGAGACCCACGTGCGCGATCGCGCTCAAGGCAAAGTCACCGCCGACGCCCACATCACCGACGCGCAAGGCCGCGGCGGCTGGCTCGGCATTAGCGATCACTATTGGTTGGGCGCGCTCATCCCGGATCAGAACGAACAGATCGAAGGTTATTTTGATAGCCGCGCTGCGGCGAACAACCAAGTCGACTATCGCTCCGCCTATCGCGGCCAGTGGCGAGACATCCCGCCGGGCGGCAGCGTCACTTACACACAGCGCGTTTTTGCAGGCGCCAAGCGCTTGGACATCCTGCAATCGTATCAACATACGCTGAACATCCCGAAGTTCGATGAAGCTATCGATTGGGGCAACCTGATGTGGCCGCTCACCCGGCCCTTCTTCACCTGGCTCCTCCATCCGTTGGCGAGTTGGCTTGCGAGCATTGGCGTGAGCCTCAATTTCGCGGTCGCCATTCTGCTCTCGACGGTCGTCATCAAGCTGCTGTTGTTTCCGCTGGTTTATTCGTCATCCAAATCGATGGCGAAGATGCGCGGCCTGCAGCCGAAAATGAAAGAAATCCAGGAGCGTTACGCCGCTGATCCTCAGCGCCAGCAGCAGGAAATGCTGAAACTTTATCAGACAGAGAAGGTGAACCCTGCGGCGGGCTGCCTGCCAATCCTGCTGACCATTCCAGTGTTCTTCGCGCTCTATAAGACTCTGAGCGTCACCATCGAGATGCGTCACGCGCCGTTCTTTGGCTGGATCAACGACCTCTCGGCGCCCGACGGAGCGTCTGTGATCAACCTGTTTGGCTTGCTGCCTTTCAATCCGCACACCATACCGCTTATCGGCGCTTGGATTTCGATCGGAGTGTTTCCGATCCTCTACGGCATCTCGATGCTGGCGCTGCAAAAGCTGTCGCCGCCGCCGACGGATCCGACTCAAGCCGCGATCTTTCAATGGCTGCCGATCGTTTACATGTTCCTGTTCGCGAGTTTCCCCGCAGGCTTGGTGATCTATTGGACTTGGTCGAACCTGATCACCATCATCCAGCAATACGTGATCATGCGCCGCCAAGGTGTCGACACCGAGTTCGACAAATGGCTGGCTCGGATTCGCGAGAAACCAGCAGCGGCTGAGTGACCTTCTCCCCTTGTGGGAGAAGGTGTCAGCGCACGCCAGCGCGATGACGGATGAGGGGGTCAGCGCCAAGTCCTGAAATGACCGAGCCAACACCCCTCGCCCGATCGCACGCCGTACGATCTGCCCTCTCCCACAAGGGCAGAGGGGCATGAGCCAAAACCAAGACGATTGGCTTGAAGCAGGGCGCTTGCTCTTCGCCGGTCCAATTGACTTCGAACGTGGTGTTCCGGCGATGGAGCATCTGCCGGACTCATCATTGCCCGAGGTCGCGTTCGCGGGCCGCTCCAATGTCGGCAAGTCGTCGCTGATCAATGCGCTCACCGGCCGCAACAAGCTTGCTCGCGCCTCGACCGAGCCCGGCCGCACGCGCGAACTCAATTTCTTCCGCATGGGCGATCGGCTGCGTCTGGTCGACATGCCCGGCTATGGCTACGCCAAGGCCGGCAAGGCCGACATCGAACGTTGGACCTCGCTGGTGCGCGACTATCTGCGTGGCCGATCTTCGCTGAAGCGCGTCATCCTGCTGATCGACTCCCGTCATGGCGTGAAGCCGCATGACAAGGATGTCATGGACGCGCTCGACAAGGCGGCGGTCATCTACGAAATCGTGCTCACCAAGGCCGACAAACTCAAACCAAGCGAACTTGGCGAAATTGAAGAAGCCACGCGCGCCGCGATCGCCAAGCGTCCAGCGGCGTACCCGCACGTGCGGACTACGTCGTCCGAGACAGGGCTGGGCATCGATCTGCTCCGCGCCGACATAGCGGCCTTGGCGTGAGCGGTGTTACCGCTTAAGCAGCGAACGTGACTAAGCCCCTCCCGAAGGATCGCCTTGCGGCGTTGGAGAACGGCCTCGCCACGGCGAAGACGCTCGCCGAGGCGCTGCCGTTTATTCAGATCTACGACCGCGAAACGGTCGTGGTGAAATATGGCGGTCATGCCATGGGCGATACAGAAACCGCCCGCAAATTCGCCGCAGACGTCGTCTTGTTGAAACTCGTGGGCATCCACCCCGTGGTTGTGCACGGCGGCGGCCCGCAGATCAGCCGCATGCTGGATAAGGCGGGCGTGAAATCTGAATTCGTGGACGGACTGCGCGTGACCAACGTTGACACCATGGAAGTCGCCGAGATGGTACTGTCCGGCAGCGTCAACAAAGAGCTTGCGCACTTGATCACCGCCGCTGGGCGCGAAGCCGACGTGCGCGGCGTTGGCCTCTCGGGCAAGGACGCGCGGCTGATCACGGTCGAAAAAGTGAAGCGGACGCGAAAGGATCCAGACAGCAACATCGAACAGGCGATTGATCTGGGTTTGGTGGGCGAACCGACCGACGTTGATCCAACTTTGATCCAAGCTCTGATCAATGCACCGGAGGACTACATTCCGATTATAGCACCGATCGGTGTGGCGGAGGACGGCTGCACCTATAAT
>JACQAC010000215.1 GCA_016195245.1 Pseudomonadota bacterium | reverse complement strand
CCGGACCGTCGTCGCCGGCGGAAAACCATAGGTCGTCGCGCTTCACACCGCCGTCGAGGACGCCGGCGATCCAAGCCCCCATTCCGGCAGATCGAAGACCGGGTCAGGATAGGTCGCATCCACGAAGGTCTGCCCAGCGCCCTGACCGAGTTCCAGCAGCAGATCGAGATTGGGCTTCTTGCCGTTGTCCATGAGATCGAGCGCATCCAACACATCGGGCGCCAACTCACGGCCGAGGATGCGTTCGAGCGCGGTTGCCGGTGGTTGCGGATCACCCGGCTTCACGTTCTTCGGTTTACCTTCAAGCGACACATCCATGCGCTGATAGTCGAGCAAGGGCCGGCCACCGATGCAAAGGCCTTTCATGTCGCCAATTTCGGAGTTGATGCGCCACGGCCGCTTCGGCTCGGCCAGAGCCTGCATCATCATCACGCCTTGGACCTGCGTGTCATAGACCATGGCGCGCAATGCATGCACACCCCGCAGGCCGGGCGGCAGACCTTTGAACGCATGTCCGTTGATGGTTGGACGCCGCGAACCGGTGCCGCACGAGGTCATCATCAGCTGATCGGCGCCCGACTTCCATCCGAACTTGTAAGAGGGATCCAGCGCTAACAAGAAAAGCTGCATGCTGGGATTGTTGTTGGCGCTGACGGCGCCGTCGACGAAATAGCCCTGTTGGATCGGATGACGCCGGTCATCGAACTCGATGTCGATCACCACTTCATCGAAGAAGGTTGGCGCTGCCGCGCTCGCTAACACCAGATCGATCAAACGATAGCGCTTATTCGGAAAGATGCCGCTGTCGCCCGGCGGATCGTAGAAAGCGCCGAGCGGATGATTGGTCACCACCCACGCCGATCCTGTGTCGATGCGCTTGGCGTGAATGGCGAGGCCAGTTTTCAAATCCTCGGTGCCAAGCGTTTTTGTATGCAGCGTATTCTGCAGCGCCCGACGCAACCGCTTTGAATCGAACTTTGCCTGCAGGAAGACCCCGTCGCCCGTGCTCCGCCCAAACACATCCGGCGCCAGATGCATGTAGAGATCAATGATCTCGTCGACGCTCAGGCCGAGCGCCAACGCGGTCGCGATAATTGCGCCGGTCGAGGTGCCGCCGATCAGGTCGTAATAATCCGAGAGCCGGAAGTCCGAGCTTCCACCGGCTCGGCGGCGCAGCTCCGCTTCCAGCGGCTTCAACATTCCCAGCGTCAGCACGCCTTTCACGCCACCGCCGTCGAGCGCGAGGATGCGCTTCGGCCCGGTGTCGGGCGAGAGGTGTTCGAACAAGGTTCTCGGCATTACGTCCCCGTCATCCGCAGTCTTAGCCGCAGCCAGGGGTCAAAAGAAAGCCAGCGACGCGGGGTCGCGCCCCATGTGGAGGGCCTTGAACTCGGCGGCGAGGAACAGGCTGCCTGCGACGTAAACCGCTGTTTCCGTGGCCTTTGCCTTGGCAAGCGCCAATCGCCGCGCGTCGGCGACGGATTCCGAGATGGCGATCTCCGCACCGGG
>JACQAC010000220.1 GCA_016195245.1 Pseudomonadota bacterium | reverse complement strand
TGATCGCGGCGCTGCAAGCGAAGTACGCGGAAGAGACCGGGATCGCTGGGCTGAAGCTCAAGCATAATGGCGTGCTGGGCTATCATATCGATGCGACTACCAAGCAGGCTGAGGCGCTGATGGCGCCGCCTCTGAATGCGCGCTTCATCCATCGTCAGACCAACGCCGGCTCGGTGCGCTTCACGACAACCGAATTGGCGGAGCTCGACGCGAAGATCGCGCGTGCGGGCGAAGCATCGCTGGCGCGCGAGTTGGCGCTGTTCAAGGAGCTCGCGGGGCAAGCGGCGGCGCGCGCGGCGGATATTCGCGCGGCGGCGGAGGCGTTGGCGACGCTAGACGTGGCTGCGGGCTTGGCGCAATGGGCCGAAGAGAGCCAGGCGACGCGGCCGGAGATCGATGAGAGTTTGGCGCTGCTAGCGGAAGGCGCGCGGCATCCCGTGGTGGAAGAGGGCGTGCGCCGCGATGGACAAGGCTTCACGCCAAACGATGCGCGGCTCGATGCGGAGGGCAAGAGCGGCCCGCGTTTGCTTGTTGTTACCGGCCCGAACATGGCGGGCAAAAGCACCTATCTGCGGCAGATCGCGCTGCTGGCTGTGCTGGCGCAGGCGGGATCGTTTGTGCCGGCGCGCAAATTGCGGCTGGGCGTTGTCGACCGTGTGTTTGCGCGCGTGGGCGCCTCCGACGATCTGGCGCGCGGACGGTCGACGTTCATGACCGAGATGGTCGAGACGGCGGCGATCCTGCATCAGGCGGGTCCGCGCGCGCTGGTGGTGCTCGATGAAATCGGGCGCGGCACAGCGACGTTTGACGGCTTGGCGATTGCCTGGGCGGTTGCCGAGCATCTCCACGAAGCCAACAAGTGCCGCTCGGTGTTTGCGACGCACTATCACGAGCTCACGCGGCTGGCGGAGAAGTTGGAGGCGGGGGCCAACGCGCATTTGCGAGCGAAGGAGTGGAAAGGCGATCTTGTATTTCTGCACGAAGTGTCGCCGGGGCCGGCGGACCGCAGTTACGGCATCCAGGTGGCGAAGCTTGCGGGCTTGCCGAAGAGCGCGGTGGAACGGGCGCGGGCGGTGTTGGCGCGGCTGGAAGCCAATGGCGGCTCAACGCGCGTGGAGATTGCCGATGAGCTGCCGCTGTTCGCGCAAGTGATGGCTGAGCATGCGCCATCGGCGCTGGAGGCGGCGTTCGCCGAGATCAATCCGGATGGCTTATCGCCACGCGAAGCGCTCGAGGCGCTTTATCGCCTCAAGGCCGCGGCTGACAGCGGACGGTAGGCTACGGACGTTGCTGTTGCGGATTTTCTGACGGGTCTCTGAGGACCGGATCGCGATGGTTGACGCTATCGATCGCTTCGCGCGAGGCGGCGCCGGCGATGTAGTTCTGACGCCACGTCTCCGCAGAACCATTTTGAACCATGAGCGTCACAAAAACACCGAGGATCGCGCCAAGCGCCATGCCGCTCACGCCCCAAAGGGTCGCGGCGAACCAATAAGCGGCGGAGCGCTCGCTTTTGATGCGCTGATGGAACAGCTTCTGGTCCATGATGGCTTCGAGACCGGCGCGGGCCGGGTGATCGGTCACGTGGCTGTCTTCGTCGACTGGGCTTAGTTTAATGGTACGCCCGCCCTTGCTGCGCATCGCCATAGAAGCTCCCCGGGAAGTGGTCCCGTACCTATTTGGCTGTGCCCGCGAAATGAGGCAAGTTTGCGTTCTGTGTTTTACCAAGAAGTCATTTCCCGCAGCAGGCGAGCCACAATGCGCAGCAGCGGAATGATGCGGCGCGGCAATGGCTGAACGGCTGAAGCCCATCGCTATCGACGAGGTGGTCGACGGCGCTGCACTGCGCGGGGCGCTGAGCGCCCTCTACGCCGAGAGCGGCGACAATGCGCGCAGCGAGGTCAAGGCCTTGTTGCAAGGGGCTTTATCCGAGGGCCGCGATGTCGCGCGCGCGCGTTTGGAAGCGGGCGAAAACGGCCTCGCTGTGGCGCGTTTGCTCTCCGCAGTCGCCGACGAAGTCGTCAGTGCGCTCTATGACTATACGACGACCCACGTTTTCCGGGCGCGCAATCCGACCGAGGGCGAGCGCTTCGCGGTCATCGCGGTAGGCGGTTATGGCCGGGGTGAGCTGGCCCCGTTCTCGGACCTCGATCTGCTTTTCCTGCGCGCCTACAAGCCGACGCCGTTCTCGGAGAGCGTGACCGAGTACGTGCTCTACATGCTCTGGGACCTGGGGCTGAAGGTCGGGCATGCGTCACGCAACGTCGATGAATGCCTGAAACTGGCGCGCGGCGACTACACGATCCAGACCGCGCTGTTGGAAGCGCGGCTGATCGCCGGTGACGCGCTGTTGATGCGGCAATTGGACAGCCGTTTCCGCAAGGAGGTGGCGCAGCGCGACCGCGCGGTGTTCATCACCGCCAAGCTGCAGGAGCGCGATCAGCGCCACCAGCGCATTGGCGCCTCGCGCTACATGGTCGAGCCCAACATCAAGGAGGGGAAGGGCGGGTTACGGGACCTGCACACGCTGTTCTGGATCGCGCGTCATCGCTACGGCTTCACCAGCATGGGCCAGTACGTCGAAGCCGGCGTATTCCGCGCGGAAGATGCGGCGGCGTTTCGGCGGGCGCTGGAGTTCTTGTGGACTGTGCGTTGCCATTTGCACTTCGTAACGGGGCGCGCGGAAGAGCGGCTGACATTCGATCTGCAGCCGGAGCTGGCGCGGCGCATGCACTATGAAGCGCGCGGCGAGGTGAGCGGCGTCGAGCGCTTCATGAAGCGCTATTTCCTGGCGGCGAAGGAAGTGGGCGGGCTGACGCGCGTGTTGTGCGCGAAATTGGAAGCGGAAAACGCCAAGAGCGCGCCGCGGGGCTTGCAACGTTTTCTGCCGCCGTCGCGCAAAAAGGCGCAGGCAATCGAGCTGGGTTTCCATGTCGATGGCGGGCGGCTCAATGCTGATGCGAAGGCGTTGGACACGCCGGCGAATCTGATCCGCTTGTTTGCGATCGCCGATAAGCGCGGGTTGGACATTCATCCCGACGCGTTGCGTGAAGTGTCGCGGAGGGCGCGATCGCTGGGGCCGGCATGGCGCAAGGATGAGGCCGCGCGCGCGGCGTTTCTGGAAGTGGCGACCTCGGCCGATCATCCGGGCGCGGCGCTCCGGCGCATGAATGAAGCGGATGTGCTGGGGCGGTTCATGCCGGAGGTCGGCCGCATCGTCGCGCAGATGCAGTTCAACATGTATCACCACTACACGGTGGATGAGCATACGCTGCAAGCCATCGATGTGATCTCTGAGATCGAGCACGGCGAGCACGCCAAGCAGCATCCTCTGGCGACCTCGATTTTCCCAAAAATCATCAACCGCCGCGCGCTCTATCTGGCCATGCTGCTGCACGACACCGGTAAGGGCGAAGGCGACCAGCAGATCGAAGGCGAAAAATCGGCGCGCGCGGCGTGCGAGCGCTTGGGGCTTTCACATGAAGAAGTGGATCTGGTTGGTTGGCTGGTGCGCCATCACTTGCTGATGAGCGATGTGGCGCAGAAGCGCGACGTTGGCGACCCGCGCACCGTGGCGCGGTTTACACAGGAAGTCGGTTCGGTCGAGAAGCTGCGACTATTGCTGGTGCTAACGGTGGCGGACATTCGCGCTGTGGGGCCGAATGTCTGGAACGACTGGAAAGGCCAATTGCTGCGCGATTTGTATCGCTTGACCGAAGCCGCGCTGCATGGCGGGCGTTCGGATGAAGAGGGTGTGCGCGCGCATTTGGCGGCAATCGCCGGCGAAGCGAAAGAACGATTGGTTGCCGATGTCGGCGCGTCGGAAGCGTTGGACGCGTGGATGAGCGCGCTCGACGACGGCTATTGGTTGAACCATGACGCGGAAGCGCGTGCTTGGCATGCACGCGAAGTGATGCAGGCGCGCGCGCAGAAGGCGATCCCGCACGTAGCGACGCGACTGCGGTCGGTGCAAGGCGTGACGGATGTGCTGGTCTATGCGGGCGACCGGCGCGGCTTGTTTGCAAGTTTAGCCGCCGCGATCACCGCGAGCGGGGCCGATATTGCCAGCGCGCGCGTGCATACAACGCGCGATGGCGCGGCATTCGACGTATTTTCGATTCAAACTACCGATCACAAACCGTTCGGCGCCACCAATGAACGCGCGCTCGACGCCCTAGTCGCGCGAATCCATTGTGCGGCGTTGGAAGACATTGCGCCGCCGCCGCCGCCGCCGCTGTCACGCCGGGCGTTGGCTTTTACGATCGAGCCCTGGGTGCGGGTGGACAATGAGCTGACGCCGCATGCGAGCGTGGTGGAGGCGTCGGGACGTGACCGGCCAGGTCTGCTGGCGTCGTTGTCGCGGGTGTTTGCCGAGGCAGGCGTGTCGATCGCCAGCGCGCACATTGATACTTACGGGGAGCGGGCGAGCGACGTTTTCTATGTTGCCGATGAAGATGGCGCGCAGATCGCGTCCGCCAAACGCGTCGCCGATTTGCGTACCGAATTGGAAGCCGTGTTGCGCGCCGCCGACGCGGCTGCTGGCAAGCAGGCGACGGCGCGGGCGTCGACGGCGCGCTAGCTGCTGAAAAGTCCGGAAAGAAGCGGGCGGATGCGTCGCCGTAACAGCCACTTGCCTTGATTATTAACACGACGCAGCGCAGAAGCGCTGCCCGTGACAGCCCCAACCGCGACCGCCGCCGAAGCGAACAAGGACTCCGGCAAGAAGGGCGGAGGGCTTATTCGCTCGTCGATGATTTTCGCGGGCCTGACTTTGGTCAGCCGCTTCATGGGATTGGCGCGCGACCTCGTTATCACCTCGCGCTTCGGCGCCTCGCAGACAATCGAAGCGGACGCTTACAACACCGCGTTTTCGTTCCCGAACCTGTTCCGCCGCATCTTCGCGGAAGGCGCATTCGCGTCGGCATTCGTGCCAGCTTATTCAAAATCATTAGAACGCGACGGCGAGGAGATCGCCGATGTGCTGGCCGCGGATGCGATGGCGACGTTGGCGGCGGCGACGCTCATCATCACCATCGTCGCGCAGTTGACGATGCCGTGGCTGATGTATGTCATCAATCCGGGCTACGCGCACGATCCGGAGAAGTTCAAGCTCGCGATCCTGCTGACGCAAATCTCGATGCCGTACCTGCCGTGCATGGCGATCGCCGCGCATTTGTCGGGCGTGCTGAACGCGCGCGGGCGCTTTATTGTGTCGGGGCTGCATCCGACTTTGCTGAACGGCGTGATGTTGCTGGCGGTGATCCCGCAGCACGATCCGCGCAGCGCGGCGTACGCGGCGACGGTGGCGATCATTGTCGCGGGCATTTGCCAAGCGGGCTTGCTGTGGTGGGGCGTCAACAAGTCGGGTGCGCGCGTGACCTGGCGCTGGCCGCGGCTGACGCCGGAGATCAAGGCATTAATCGCGCTCGCGGTGCCGGGCTCGATCTCGGCGAGCGCGACCCAGATCAATATTTTCATTTCAGGGATTCTGGCGTCGCAAGTGGCTGGCGCGCGCTCCTGGCTAGCGACGGCGGATCGTTTGTACCAATTGCCTTTGAGTTTGATCGGTGTGGCGGTGGGCGTGGCGCTGCTGCCGCGTTTGTCGCGCACCGTGCATAGCGGCGATCACCAGGGCGCGCAGGACGCCATGGACGGCGCGCTCGTGTTCTGCCTGGCGCTGACCTTGCCGGCGGCCGCGGCGTTGATGGCGATCCCCACGTACTTGATCGACGGCATCTGGCGGCGCGGCGAATTCACCGTGTTCGACGCAACCCAAACCGGTCACGCGCTTTTTTTCTACGGCATCGGAGTTCCGGCGTTCGTGCTGAACCGGATTCTGCAGACGGCGTTCTTTGCGCGGCAAGACACCAAGACCCCCATGCGGTTTGCGCTAATATCCGTAGCGATCAATATCGTTCTGGGCATTGCTCTGTTTAATACACCGCTCGGTTTTGCCGGCATCGCCGCAGCTACCGCGATTGCGTCATGGGTGAATGTCGTCCAGATGCTGATGACGCTGTCGCGCCGCGATCACTACGGCATAACCCGCGAAACCTGGTCGAAGATTATCCGCACGTTGCTGGCCAGCGGCCTGATGGGCGGGCTCTTGTGGTTTGCCTCGCTCTACCGGCCGCAGCTCGAAGCGCCGCTGACGCACGTTCACTTGTTTGGTTTGGGCGCGAAGGAAATCACCGTGCTTGGGCTCTGCGCGGTGGCGGCGTTGCTTTATCCGGTGGCGCTGTTCGCCTTTGGCGGGTTGACGATGAGCGATCTTCGCTCGGCCCTGAAGCGAACGCCGCGAAACAACGGCGACGAGCCGCCGCCCGACTTGCCGATGGCATAAGCCCAGGCTAAGCCCGGCGCATGAACACGAACGCGAAAAAGAGCGCGTCTTTGGGGCGATGGCGGGCCTGACCTGACGCTGTTCCGCGCCGTGGCCGCGCGCCCGTTCGCATTCTTGTTCCGGAGTTTCCCATGACCGACGCCCCAACGCCCGAATACAAGGGCCCCAAACGCGTGTTTTCTGGCATGCAGCCGACCAACGGCCTGCATCTTGGCAATTACCTTGGCGCGCTGAAGAACTGGGTGGCGCTGCAGGATCAGTTCGACTGCATTTATTGCATCGTCGATCTGCACGCGATCACTATTGAGCCTGATCCGAAGGGTTTGGCGGGGCGCTGCCGCGAAGTGGCGGCGGCCTACATCGCGGCGGGCGTCGATCCGAAGAAGTCGATTATCTTCGTGCAATCGGCGGTACGCGAGCATTCGGAGCTGGCGTGGATCTTCAATTGTGTGGCGCGCATGGGCTGGGTTGAGCGCATGACCCAGTTCAAGGACAAAGCCGGCAAGGATGAGCAGCGCATGAGCGTTGGGCTGTTCGATTATCCGGTGCTGCAGGCGGCCGACATTCTTCTCTACAAGGGTACGCACGTGCCGGTGGGCGAAGATCAGAAGCAGCACCTGGAGCTGTCGCGCGACATCGCCCAGAAGTTCAATAACGACTACGAGGCACCGGCCTTCTTTCCGCTGCCTGAACCGCTGATCCAGGGGCCAGGTGCGCGCATCATGAGTTTGCGTGACGGCACGAAGAAGATGTCGAAATCGGACGCCTCCGACATGAGCCGCATCAATATGGTCGATGATGCGGACACCATCCTGCAGAAGATCAAGAAGGCGACCACCGATCCGAACCCGCTTCCGGAAAGCGCAGAAGGCTTGAAGGGCAGGGCCGAGGTTGAGAACCTGGTCGGCATCTACTCGGCGGCGTCCGGCCGCTCAGTCCGTGACGTGCTGAAGGAATTCGGTGGCAAAGGATTTGGCGTGTTCAAGCCGGCTTTGGCGGAATTGCTGGCTTCGCAGCTTGGGCCTATCGCTTCGGAGATGCGGCGCTTGAATGCCGATCCGGGCGCCATCGATGCGATCCTGAAGGATGGCGCCGACAAAGCTCGAGCTATCGCCAAACCGATCATGGCTGAAGTGCGTGAGATCGTGGGCTTCTGGCATGCTTGAAGCGCGGGGCTCTTTGCGCGAGCATGCGCGCACATGAGCGAATTGAACGCCTGTTTGGTGATTGCCGACGAGAGCAAGGAATTTCCGGCAGCGCTCACCTATGCCGGTCAGCTGGCGAAGGTAAACGGCTGGCGCCTGGTGATGCTGCGGGTGATTGAGCCGTCGGACCCGGCGCCCTGGGCGTCGATTACCGAAGAGATGCGCCGACAAGCGCTCGATGCGGCGGAATCGTTGACGCAGCGCTTCGCCGCTGAGGTGTGGGCCGAGTGCGGGGTCACCGCCGAGCCGGTGCTGCGCGAGGGCAACGGCAAGCAAGAGCTGAAAAAGCTGATCGACGAGGATTTGTCGTTGAAGCTGGTGGTGTTGGCTGCCGCGCATGGCGGTTCAGGACCGGGGCCGTTTGTGCAATCTTTGGCGAAGGGGCCCGGCCTCGGGACACGGCACATTCCGGTTATGGTTATTCCGAGCACGTTGAGCCGCGAGGAAATCCGCGCACTGGCGGTGCCGATGCCGGTCGCACCGCCGGAACCGGAGCCACCGGCGACGCCGCCGTCTGCTTGACCGCTTCGCCACGAAGGACCACCTGAGGGTCATGTTCATTCAGACGGAATCGACGCCGAACCCGCGGACGCTCAAGTTCCTCCCGGGCCGCGACGTGCTGGGCCGCGGCAGCCGAGATTACGCTAACGCCGACGCAGCAGGCGATTCGCCGCTGGCGCAGGCGCTGTTCGGGATTGACGGCGTCGAGCGTGTCTATTTGGGGAGCGATTTTCTCAGTGTCACCAAGGCAGACCCGATCGAGTGGCCGCATCTGAAGCCGCACGTGCTGGCGGCGATCATGGATCATTATACCGCGGGTAGGCCGGCGGTGTTGGAGGCGGGCGAGGAGTCCGGCGAGGGCGATGCCGTCTATGAAGGCGAAGCCGCCGAAATCGTCCGTGAGATCAAGGAAATCATAGAAGCGCGGGTGCGCCCCGCGGTAGCGCGCGATGGCGGCGACATCACCTTCCATTCTTGGGACGGCGATAGCGGCATTGTGCGGCTCAATATGCGCGGCTCGTGCGCGGGTTGCCCGTCTTCAGCGCTGACGTTGAAACAGGGGATCGAGAATATGCTCCGCCACTACGTTCCGGAAGTGAACGGCGTCGAGCAGGTTGTGTGAGTGCGGCGCGAGCCATGTCATGATCGTGCTCGCGATTGATACAGCCTTGGATGCTTGCTCTGTCGCGATCGTGCGCGGCGATGCGGTGCTTGCCGACTTGAGCGAGCGCATGCAGCGCGGACAAGCGGAGCGCCTGGCGCCGATGGTGCGTGAAGTGACTGCTAGCGCCAGTGTCGTGTTTTCTGAACTGGATCGCATTGCGGTGACCACGGGCCCAGGGTCGTTCACGGGCGTGCGCGTCGGTCTGTCGTTCGCCCGAGCGCTGGCGTTGGCGCTAGGCAAGCCGTGCATTGGCGTTTCGACATTGGAGGCGCTGGCGCTGCAAGAAGGTGAAGAAGGGCTGCGCGGATCGCTGATTGAGACGCCGGGCGCCGCGTACTGCGCGCTTTACGAGAATGGCGCGCCGCTGGCCGCGCCGCGCGGCATCGCCCATGGCGAACATGAAGCCGTGTTGAGCGAGGCGGCGAGCGGTCGTGCGTTTGTGCTGACCGGCGCGAATGTTGTGGTGAATGCTGTCGCCTTGGCGCGGCGCGCGACACGGCTTGATCCTGTGAAGTACACGCCGGACCCACTGTATCTGCGCGCGCCGCATGTCACGCTGCCGGCATGATCGAAGCGGCTGGCATTGATGCGGCGGCGCTGCTCGCGGATTTGCACGCGCGTGCGTTCAACAAGCCGTGGAGCGAAGCCGAACTCGCCAAGATACTCGACAACCCGGCGACGTTTGCGCTGATCGCGCGCGCCGCCGCACCACAAGGTTTCGTGATCGCCTGGGCTGCCGCCGGCGATGCGGAAATACTCACCGTCGCCGTTGTTCCCGAAGCTCGCCGCCAAGGCATCGGCGCTTCTCTGGTGACGTCCGCTGGGGTCGCGGCTCTGGTTCGCGGCGCCTCGCACATGCATTTGGAAGTCGCAGAGGATAACGCTGCGGCGCGGGCGCTTTATGGGAAGCTTGGCTACGAAGAGGCGGGTCGCCGGCACGCCTATTATTCAGGTGAAGGTGGGGCGGTGGACGCCATTGTGATGCGCCGGGCATTGCCGCGGCCCGTGGTGTGACGCGGCGAACGGTGGACAGGGTGCGCTGCAAAAGAGTATTTGTGCGGCCATGGACCGCATCGAAAAGCTCTGCGTCGACAAAGGCATGCGCATGACGGAGCAGCGCCGCGTGATCGCGCGCGTGATCTCCGAGAGCCATGATCACCCCGATGTCGAGGAATTGCATCGCCGGGCCGCGACGGTCGACGCGGGCATTTCCATCGCGACCGTATATCGGACGGTGCGCCTGTTCGAAGAGGCCGGCATTCTGGAGCGCCACGATTTTCGTGATGGCCGCTCGCGCTACGAGGAGATGCGCGACACGCACCACGACCACCTGATCGATATGAAAGGCGGTAAAGTGATCGAATTCGTCGATCCCGAAATCGAGCGCCTGCAACACGAAATCGCGAGACGGCTTGGTTACAAGCTGGTCGATCACCGGCTCGAACTTTACGGCGTGCCGCTCGACGAAAAGGCGAAGGCCAAGCGCTAGATGAGTGAAGAGCGCCAAAGTGCGCCGAAGCGTCTCTTTATTGAGACCTATGGCTGTCAGATGAATGTCTATGACAGCGAGCGCATGCGCGATGTCCTGGCGCCGCTAGGCTATGCGCCGGTGGACAGGCCCGACGACGCCGATCTGGTGGTGCTGAACACCTGCCACATCCGCGAGAAGGCGACCGAGAAAGTCTATTCTGAGATTGGCCGCCTGCGCTTGCACAAGGAGCGGCGCGCCGCGGAGGGGAAGAGCACTTCGATCGTGATCGCAGGCTGCGTCGCGCAAGCGGAGGGTGAGGAGATTATTCGTCGGGCGCCGGTGGTGGATTTGGTTGTTGGACCGCAGGCTTATCACAAACTCCCAGAGCTGATCGCGCGGACTGCCCGCAAGACCGGCGAGCGACTTGCGGCGGATTTTAGCGCTCAGGAAAAGTTCGACGCGCTGCCGGCGCGGGCGCCGGACGGCGTGACAGCGTTTCTGTCGATCCAAGAGGGCTGTGACAAGTTCTGCACCTTCTGCGTGGTGCCATACACGCGTGGCGCGGAATACTCGCGGCCGGTGGCGGATGTGTTGGCGGAAGCGCGGGCGCTAGCGGAGCAAGGCGTGCGCGAGATCACTTTGCTTGGGCAGAATGTGAATGCCTATCACGGCGAAGGCGGCGACGGCTTCGCCGATCTGCTGGGTAAACTCGCAGTGATCGAGGGCGTCGATCGCCTACGCTACATGACATCACATCCGGCCGAGATGACGGACGACCTGATCGCGCTGCATGGCGATGAGCCCAAGCTGATGCCATTCTTGCATCTGCCGGTGCAGTCCGGATCCGATCGCGTCTTGAAGGCGATGAACCGCAAGCATGATGGCGCCTACTTCCGCGACATCGTTGGGCGCCTGCGGGATGTGCGTCCCGATATCGCGATTTCCTCGGATTTCATTGTCGGCTTCCCGGGCGAGACCGAGAAGGATTTTGACGCGACGATGACCTTGGTGCGCGACGTCCAGTTTGCGCTGGCGTTCTCGTTCAAATACTCGCCTCGCCCGGGCACGCCGGCGGCAGCGATGATGGCGCAAGTGGACGACGCCGTGAGCGCGGAGCGCCTGCACCGCCTGCAAGCGGAACTTTTCGAGCAGCAGCGCGCCTTCAACGCCGCGCAAGTCGGCGCGGTTTTGCCGGTCTTGGTGACGGGTGAGGGGCGCAAAGCTGGCCAGAAGCACGGGCGCTCGCCATATCTTCAAGCCGTGCACTTCGACGATACGCGAGCTCGGGTGGGCGACCTTGTGCCCGTCCGCATTGTGTCGGCGACGCAGAACGCACTTGCTGGCGCGCGCGCTGAAGCGGATGTGCTAGCGTGAGCGCTGACAAGATCAACGCCGACCTGACGCGCACCATCACGCTGGGTGATCTCGGCGTGGCGCAGGCCGTATTCGGGCCGCTGCATCGGCATGTTGCGAATATTCAGGAGGCGTTTCGAGACCCCAACGCGCCACGCGGGACGCCGGCTTATCGCGTCACGCTCGACGCGCAGGGCGACCGGCTGATTGTTCGCGCGCGCGCCGCGGCGGATCTTGAGCGCACACAACGCATTGTCGAGGCGTTGATCGACCTTGCGCGCAGCAAAGGCCGCGTGCGTGAAGGCGATGTACTGGCGGCGATCTCGTTTTCGGAAGGCAATGTTGATCAAACCGGGCCCATGCGCCTGCCGCAACTCGGCGGTCTGACGCTGCGCACGCCGCGACAAGTGCATTATGTGGAGGCTTTGCGCGATGAGCGCGTCGATCTGATTTTCGGCGTTGGACCCGCCGGCACGGGCAAGACGTTCTT
>JACQAC010000198.1 GCA_016195245.1 Pseudomonadota bacterium | reverse complement strand
GTCGATTTTCGCGAAGCCACAGGCAAGCGGGTTTTGGCGCCTCACCAAGCCGGCCTACAAGAATACAGCGCTTACCAAGGCGCTCACGGAGACGTTGGACGATCGCTCGCTGGGCGACGAATCTTTGAAGACCGGCTTGGCGATACACGCAAAGCGAATTGACACGGGCAGCGCGTGGATTCTCGTCAACAATCCCGACTGGCGCTATTTCGGTGTAGCGCCAGGCGGCGACGCCATTTCCAATGGCAGCTTGCAATTGCGCGATCTCGTGCAAGCGAGTGCGGCGGCGCCGACCTATTTCCTGCCCGTGGAAATGTCCATCGGCCCCCGCCATGGAAACAAAAAGGTGGTCGCCACGCTGGTGGATGGCGGCGTGAGCCCGAACAACAACCCGGCGCTGCAAATGCTCACCACGGCCACCGATCCCGCGTTCGGATTCCAATGGAACACAGGGGAAGAGAACCTATTGCTGTGGTCGATTGGCACCGGCTATGTCCGCAAGCAATTCCGCAAGCCAGATCGGAAACGACGCAGCAGCGCGCTGCCGATGAGCAAGTTCAGGGCGTATTCAAGCAAGGTGCAGGCGGCGCTGGAAGGCTATAATCACGACATCAGCCAACAACATATCACCATCATGCAAGCGCTCTCGCGGCCGCGGTTTCCGTGGTACGTCAACTCCGAGATCCGCTCGCAAAGCGAGTCGCCGCTGCTCTCGGGCGAACCTGCCCTCTGTTATCAGCGCTACGATGCCCGCCTCGAAATTGACAATGCGGATATGCGCAGACCGGAACACATCGAGGAATTGGTTGGGCGCGAAATGAAGGCGGCGGAGGTCGCGAAGCTCCGTGAGATGGACATCAGCGACCCTGAACTGCTCGACACCCTTTATCGCGCGGGAGAAGCGCTGGGCGCGGCGCAATTGATTCACCGCGATACGCGCGACGATCACCATCCGGTGCGAGGTGCGGCGCTCGCGCAGGATTGGCCGCCGGCGCGCTTCGATCCGCCAACATGGCGAAGCGCCCCCAGTGGGCCCGAAGCTGCGGCGCCGGAACAGGCCTGATCGCTTTGACCTGAAGCGTTGGTTCGGCTACGAATCGCGCACATTTTGGCCAAAGCCGACGCGCCGAGCACCTGTCGAAGGGCGCGTGGGTCTCACCGGGCAGGTGAGGGTTCGTATCCAAATGTCCGCAGTCGTGGTGGTCGGCGCCCAATGGGGCGACGAGGGCAAAGGCAAGATCGTCGATTGGCTCTGCCATCGCGCGGATGTGGTGGTGCGTTTTCAAGGCGGCCACAACGCCGGACACACGCTCGTCGTCAACGGCAAGATCTACAAGCTGGCGTTGCTGCCGTCTGGCGTGGTGCAGGGCAAGCTTTCCATCATCGGCAACGGCGTGGTCGTCGACCCGTGGGCGCTGGCCGAAGAGATCAGCAAAATCGAGCAGCAGGGCGTGAAGATTTCGCCCGAGCTGCTGGTGCTCTCGGATCAAGCCTGTCTCATTCTGCCGTTCCATCGCGATCTCGACGCCGCGCGTGAGGCGCAGGCCGGCGCGGCGTCGATCGGTACAACCAAGCGCGGCATTGGCCCTGCCTATGAAGATAAGGTCGGCCGCCGCGCGCTGCGGGTTGCCGATCTCGCCGACGCAGAGTCGATGGATTGGAAGATCGAGCGTCTCACCGCGCACCATAATGCGCTGCGCCGCGGCCTCGATCTGCCGGAGATCGATGTCACCGACCTGAAGCGGCAACTCGGCGAGATTGCGCCAAGAGTGCTGCCATACGCCAAGCCAGCGTGGCGCGTGCTGGATGCGCAGCTGCAAGAATCCAGGCGCGTGCTGTTTGAGGGCGCGCAAGGCGTGCTTCTCGATGTGGACCACGGGACATATCCATTCGTCACGTCATCGAACGTTGTCGCGGGCCAGGCAGCGGCCGGTTCGGGCGTTGGTCCGCGTGCGATTACCTATGTGCTTGGTCTCGTCAAAGCTTATACGACGCGCGTCGGCGCCGGTCCGTTTCCCACGGAGCTCAATGACGACATAGGCAAGCGCATCGGAGAGGTCGGCCGTGAAGTCGGCACCAATACCGGGCGCGCGCGACGTTGCGGCTGGTTCGACGCGGTGCTGGTGCGCCAGTCGATTGCGCTCTGCGGCGCTGACGGCATCGCGCTCACCAAACTCGATGTGCTCGATGGCTTCGATGAGATCAAAATCTGCACCGGCTACAAGCTGAACGGCGAAGTGATCGACTACTTGCCGGCGGGCGTGAAGGATCAACAGGCGGTCGAGCCGATCTACGAAACCTTGGACGGCTGGAAGAAGACCACGAAGGGCGCGCGCTCGTCCAAAGACCTGCCGGCCAAGGCGATCAAATACATCCGCCGCATCGAAGAGCTGATCGGCTGCCCAGCGGCGCTGGTCTCCACAAGCCCCGAGCGCGAGGACGTCATCCTGATGCGCGATCCGTTCAAGGCGTGAGGGCGCTCGCGTGTGCGGAGAAAGCATGGCGCGCTGTGAGTGGTCGGGCTAAGAGTCGATCGCGGAGGACGCATGACGGTCGACAATAGCGAACAACCCGAAGCGCCAAAGTCGCGCTTTACGCCCGAAGCGGCGCGCCAGTACGCGCAGGCCGCGCGGCAGAGGTCTGAGTTCATACTCTCGCGCTGTTACGGATTGTTCCGCGACCCAAAAGGTGAGTGGAAGCAAATCCGCGACGAAGAGACGACGATCCCCAACATCCTGATCGGCTATGTCGCGCCGCTCGCCGCGATTCCGTCGGTTTGCGACCTGATCGGCTCGTCTCTGTTCAATCACATGCTGCAAGTGGAGCCCGGCCAGGCGATTATTCGGGCGGTCATCTATTGGATCATCAATATCGCGCTCGTCGGCTTTCTTGGCATTCTGATCAGCATCATCGCCAACAATTTCGACGCCGAGAGGAACGATCTCGCATCGCAGAAGATTGCCGCCTACTCGATGACGCCGGCTTTCTTGTCAGGGTTCTTCTTGCTGCTGCCGTGGCTCTGGTGGGTATCGCTGTTCGCACTCGCAGCGATGGTGTTCCTGATGTATCGCGGCTTGCCAATACTGATGAAAGCGCCAGAGGATCGTGCGCTCGGCTATGCCGCCACCGTAACGATTGCGGCGATGGTGGCGGCGATCGTTTTGTTCGCGCTTTCGAGTTGCATGACGAGCCACTAGGCCGCTTTTCAGTTTCCCTTAAGGCGCTTCGCCCATAGCATCCGCGCCAGCGAATCCTACGGAGGGAACAATGACGACCACTCCTACGCCTGCCGCAAGCAGCGGTTCCAATCTCATAGAACGCGCAAAGAATCTGATCCTCACGCCAGCGGCGGAATGGGACCGCATCGCTAGCGAGACGCCGAATACAGGCGCCATCATAACCGGCTACGTTGCTCCGCTTGCCGCTGTCGCCGCGATTTGCGGAGCGGTTGGCGCGCTCCTGCTGACTGGGTTCTTCGGTTTTGGCGCTGGCGCCGTCGGAATCCTGATCGGGATTGTCATCAACGTCGTCGTTGTGATCGGCTGT
>JACQAC010000197.1 GCA_016195245.1 Pseudomonadota bacterium | reverse complement strand
GCTCGCCCTGCGCCTACCTTCAGGCCGGATTACCGACATCCTTAACGCCAAGCGGGGGTTTCGCCGGAGACGGCGCTACGGTTGGGACGGTATTTCGGCAACAGCGCCCGCTTCTGGCTGAACCTTCAGACCGCCTATGAGCTGGCGCGCGCTGAAGGCGAGATCGGAGAGCGCATCACGAGCGAGATCGAGCCTGCGTGAGCCGGCCAGGCGGGCGTCAGGCGGCGGTGCGGGCCTGCGCGGCCTTGGCGGGCAGATAAAGCGTGAAGGTTGAGCCTTCGCCGAGTTTGCTGGCAGCGACGACGTCGCCGCCCATGGCGCGCGCAAGACGGCGCGTGATGACGAGGCCAAGCCCTGCACCATCGTGTTTGCGCGTGGTGCTGCTGTCCACTTGACTGAACGGCTGAAACAAGCGCGCGAGGTCGTCAGCACTGATGCCGGCGCCGCTGTCGCGCACTGCTATGGCCACGCCCGCGATGTTACCGATGCGGCACGGACGCGCTTCGACGGCGATCGTGCCGTTGGAGGTAAACTTGGCGGCGTTTGAGAGCAGATTGAGCACGCATTGGCGCACACGAGTCTCATCGCCACGGAGCAACGTTATCGCGCCGGCGGCGACGCTCAGCGTGCAGGTGGTGCGCTGCTTGGCGGCGGTGAACTTCACTGCGTCGAGCGCGCCGCGCAGCAAGGCGGTGAGATCGTAGTCGGCCTCCCTCAGTTCAAGCTTGCCAGCTTCGATGCGGGAGAGATCGAGGACTTCGTTGATAAGCGTCAGCAGATGCGAGGCAGCGCCGCAAATCTTTTGCAGGTCTTCGGCGCTGGCGGAGGTATCGCCGCTTTCGAGGTCTTCGCCCACAATTTCCGCATAACCAATGACCGCGTTGAGCGGCGTACGCAGCTCGTGGCTCATATTGGCCAGGAAGAGCGACTTGGCGCGGTTAGCGGCTTGCGCGCGGCGCGTGACGACGGCGAGCTGGGCGGTGCGCTCTTCGACACGGCGTTCCAAATCTTCGGCCGCCTGCTCCGCCTTCATGCGGGCAACGATGAGATCTCTGAAACTGACAGAGCCGCCGCGGGCCGATACGATGGCGTTGATGGCGATTATGCTCGCGAGCATGCCGGCAAGAATGCTCAGCGGGCCGCTCGTGAGTGCGGCGGCGTTGGCCACCAGGCCGATGGTGGCGACGGGCAGCGTGCGAAGGATCATCGTGCGCGTCATCACGTGCAGCGTGGCGCACACGACAGCAGCGCCGGCGCAGAACATAAGGCCCAGGAGCGGCCCGGGCGTCGGTGCGAAGGCGAGCGCGGCATAGGGGATGGTGTAAAGCGTCGTGATCATCGACAGCGCGAAGATCTGGCGCTTCACCAGCGCACGCAAAGAAGGCTCCTGGTAGGAATCAAGTTCAGGGACGACCCGAACAAAGAAGCGGTGCGTCCGGCGATCAACGACGACTGCGGCCAAGGTGAAGGTCGTGCAAAGCGCCCACCACCACCCGGGAACGGCGAGCGCGATCATCACCGGAACAAAGGCAACCGACAGATACCGGGTGACACCATGACGGGCCCAGGCCATTTCGGCGAAGCGCCGGATGGTCAAAACCCAAATGCGCCGGGATTGTTCGGTGTCGTCCATCTCCCGCCCCCCGTCTCCCTTTCAAGGCGCAGAACGGGGCTCTTATCCCCATACGGTAAACAGGGACCAAACACGGCTGCCCCTTGAGCGGTCGAGGGGTCGTATTTTCCGCCAAAATCCTTAGGTTCGCCGGGTGACAGATTCATCCGGCCCCGGCCTGTTTGGCGATGACGCATCCGGCGGCGGCTATGTCGTTTTGGCTCGGAAATATCGTCCAAAGACCTTCGCCGACCTGATCGGTCAGGAAGCAATGGTGCGCACCATCGCCAATTCGTTCGCGCTGAACCGCGTGCCGCACGCCTACATGCTGACGGGCGTGCGCGGCGTGGGCAAGACCACCACGGCCCGGCTGCTGGCGCGGGCTTTGAACTACAAGCGGACCGGCGTCGATCATCCCAGCGTCGATCTGGAAGTGCCGGGCGAGAACTGCCAGGCGATTATGGAAAGCCGCCATCCTGACGTGTTCGAGATGGATGCTGCCTCGCGCACCGGCATCAACGACATCCGTGAGATTTTGGACTCAGTTCGCTACGCCCCGGTGATGGCGCGCTACAAGGTCTACATCATCGACGAAGTGCATATGCTGTCGACGCAGGCCTTCAACGGCTTGCTGAAGACGCTGGAAGAGCCGCCGCCGCACGTGAAGTTCATCTTCGCGACGACTGAAATCCGCAAGGTTCCGGTGACAGTGCTGTCACGCTGCCAGCGTTTCGATTTGAAGCGCATCGATACGGAACGGTTGGTCTCGCACCTGGAGATGATTTGCGAAAAGGAAGGCGTTCGCGTCGAGGCCGACGGCTTGGCGATGATCGCGCGGGCGGCGGAAGGCTCGGCGCGCGATGGCTTGTCGCTGCTGGATCAAGCTCTGGTGCAGAAGCCGGGCGCGACGGTGACAGCGGCGGATGTGCGCGACATGCTGGGCTTGGCCGATCGCGGCCGAGTATTGACGCTGTTCGAGGCGATTGCGGCGGGCGATAGCAAGACGGCGATCCACGAAGCGCGCAACCAGTACGACAGCGGCGCAGACCCCGTGCTGATTTTGCGCGATCTCTTGGAAGTCGGACACGAAGCGGCGCGCGCTCAAGCGCTGGGCGCGGATGCGCGTATTATTGGCGGGGCTGATTGGGTGGCGCGTGTGCGCGGCCTCGCTGAGCAGTTGTCGCCAGCGCAGCTTTCGCGGCTGTGGCAGATGTTGTTGAAGGCGCTTGAGGAAGCAGGCCGCGCGCCCGATCCGATCGCGGCGGTAGAGATGACGTTGGTGCGTTTGTGCGCGGCGCAGAAGCTGCCGCCGCCGGAAGATGCAGCGCGGATGTTGCGCGAAGGTGGAGTAGCGGCTTCCAGCCAGCCGCAAAAGGAAGGCCGGCAGAATGCCGGCGGTCCAACGGCGTCGGCAGGGCCAACACAGGCCGCACCGGCAGCGCCCCTGCCCGACACGCCATTCAAGACGTTCGAAGATGTCACGGCCGCCGTCGCCCAGGAGCGCGACATTGAGCTGGAACTGACTCTCGAGCGGCTGAAGGTCGTGCGGTTCTCCCCCCACGGCGAAATTGTGTTTGTAGCGAACGAAAGTCAGCCGCGCGATCTGGTGCGGCAGCTGAAGGCGTTCCTGGAAGAACGCACGCCGATCGAATGGACCATCCGCGCATCGAACGAAGTCGCGGCCCCCGTTGAAAGTATTGCCGAACGGCGCAAGCGCGAGGACCAGCGCAAGCTGGATGAACTGAAGAAACAACCTTTCGTCGCTGAGGCGTTGAAGGCGTTTCCCGGCGCGGAGATCATCGCCGTGCGCGATCCGCCGGAAGACAAGCCAGGCGACGTCGTGCCAATGCCGCAGCAGAAGCCTTCGGCACCATCGCCGCGCAAGAAGGAAGCCGAGAAATGAAAGACATTTCGCAGATCATGCGCCAGGCGCAGGCGATGCAAGCGAAGGTCGCCGAGGCGCAGAAGAAGCTCGAGGCGATGGAAGTCGAAGGCTCATCCGGCGGCGGCGCGGTGAAGGTGAAGCTTTCGGGCAAGAACGCGATGCTTGCGATCAGCATCGATCCGTCATTGATGGTCGCCGACGATCGCGAGATGCTGGAAGACCTGATCAAGCTCGCCCACGACGACGCGCGCAAGAAACTCGAAGACGCGCAGAACGAAGAGATGAAAGGCATCGGCAGCGGAATGGGACTGCTGCCGGGATTTAAGATGCCGTTTTAACTACGCTTCAGCGATCACAGCGACCGAGATTTTCAATCCTTCCACACGCACCGGAAGTTTTGCGCCCTGACGCGCCGGTGGATTGGTGGGAAACCATTTGAGCCATTCTTCATTCATACCGGCAAACTCGTCTTCGTTGGCGAGAATGACGGTCGCGCTGACGATTTTGTCCATTGAGCTTCCCGCAGCTTTGAGGATTGCTGCAATGTTGGTGAGGCATTGGCGCGTCTGCTCTTGGATCGTCGCGCCCTTGATGGCGCCGGTTTCAGAATCCATCGGCCCCGTGCCGGAAACGAAGACGAGACCGCCTGCCCTCACGGCTTGACTGTAGGTCGCCGGCGGCTTCGCCGCGTTGGGTGTGAAAACGATGTCACGAGTCACGCGCTGCCCTCCGATTACGCGCACCGGCATAGCCCGCGCAAACGGCGCTCGCTACGATGTCTTTGCAGGAGCAGCACTCGTCTATTTGGCGGAACAGATTTCCTTAAGCGGACGGATCGGAATCTCGTCGACCAGCTTGCCGTCAGATTCATCCGCGGAAGGTCTCATTGTGGTGGCATTGTCAGTTTGTGTCGGTGCGGCAAGTATGGGCGTGGCAACGGTAATCGGAACGCTTGCAGCGGAGGGTGCGTCAATGGGCGCTAGCCGCCTCCGGCGAAGGCGACGCCGCCCACCGCAACCAGTCTTCCCAGGAAATAAGACGCGTCGAGGAGCAAGCTCGCGACCGCTGTAAGTGCGAGCAGAGGCAGAGCCAACTCAAGCATGCGCAAACACCCCGCAACCGCGGCAACGCGACCGGGAAGAACGCGCGCGGGAGATAAGGCCGTTCCGCATAAATCGCGGCCATCGACACATGCCCTTTCCCTTCGTGGTTCCAACGATTAGCGTTCTGTCATGAGCTGGGAAAAGGACATCGAGGAACTGCGCGCACGCGAAGCGCTCGCCGACGCCATGGGCGGCGAAGAGCGCGTGGCGCGGCAGAAGGCGAGCGGCAAGCTCACGGTTCGCGAGCGGGTGGCGGCGCTGGTTGATGCCGGCAGTTTTCACGAAATCGGCAAGATCGCCGGCAAAGGCGAATACGGTGCCGACAATCAGCTAGCCGCGTTTCGTGCATCACCGTTTGTGGTGGGACGCGGAACAATCGATGGTCGGCCCGTTGCGATTCAGGCTGACGATTTCTCCGTGCGCGGCGGAGCGGGCGATGCGGCGATCTGGCAGAAGCTCGTCTTTGCCGAGCAGATGGCCAACGAATATCGCACGCCGCTGATCCGCCTGGTCGACGGCACGGGCGGCGGCGGTTCGGTGAAAATGCTGGAGAAAGATCCGCGCACCTACATTCCGCAGACGCCGGGCTGGGAATGGGTGGTTGCGAACATGGCGAGCGTGCCGGTGGTGTCGCTAGCGCTGGGGCCGTGCGCGGGATTAGGCGCTGGGCGAGTGGCGGCTTCGCACTATAGCGTGATGGTTCAGGGCTTGAGCCAAGTGTTCGTCGCTGGCCCGCCAGTGGCTAAAGCGATTGGCGAAGATGTCGACAAGGAAGGCCTCGGCGGCGCCGACATCAATGGCAAGAACGGGGTGGTGGACGACATCGTCGCGAACGAAGCGGAAGCCTTCGCGGCGGCGCGGAAGTTTCTCTCGTACCTTCCTGCCTCGGTGCATGAGACAGCGCCGCGCGTGGAGAATGGCGATCGCGCGGATCGGCGCGAGCAGATGCTGATCAATATCGTGCCGCGCGACCGGCGTGTGCCGTACCGAATGCGACGCATCGTTGAAGCCTGCGTAGATGCCGGCACGTTCTTCGAAACGGGCCGGCAATGGGGCCGCGGGCTGATGACTGGCTTCGCGCGGCTCGATGGCTATTCGGTTGCGGTGATCGCCGGCGATCCCATGTCGCTGGCCGGTGCCTGGACCGCCGACGTGTGCCGCAAAGTGATCAAACACATCGATTTGGCGCAGACGTTTCATTTGCCCGTGGTGCACTTCGTCGATTGCCCCGGATTTGCGGTGGGCGTGAAGCATGAGCGCAGCGGCGTGGTGAAGCTCGGCGTCCAAGCGATGGCGGCGGTGTACCAAGCGCGCGTGCCGTGGTGCTCGATCGTGGTGCGGCAAGCGTTTGGCCTCGCGGGCTCGGCGATGATGAACCCCACGCGGCTGAAGTATCGCTATTGCTGGCCGAGCGGCGATTGGGGCTCGCTGCCGATGGAGGGCGGAATCG
>JACQAC010000196.1 GCA_016195245.1 Pseudomonadota bacterium | reverse complement strand
GCTTGTACGCGTGCAGCCGGCGCGGACGCGGGCGTTGGCGTTGCGTCCTGGGCAAGCGCGTCCGTCGCGGCCGCCATGAGGACGCCGGAGCCGGCGCCAATCGTTGCGACGCAGCTCACAGCGCCCAGCACGACATCCCGTAGTACCCGCTTCATTCGCGCCCTCGACCGTCCCGACGCTCCCCAGCGTCGCATTTTTAAGACCCCATCCCGTCTCGAAAGACAAGGACGAGGCGCCGTTCAGCGCATCCCGGGAAGGAGACGCGAAATGTCGTTCCAGGTTGCGAAAAGGAAGAGACTCGCGATCAACGCGAATCCCGCCCGGTAGGCCCATTCCTGAGCCACCGGCGGCAACGGCCGCCCTCCCCGCAATCCTTCAATTCCATAGAAGAGCAAGTGCCCGCCGTCGAGGACAGGCACCGGCAGGAGGTTGACGATCCCCACCGCGACCGACAACACGGCTGAAAGGCTTAAGAGGGCCAATGCGAGCATGCCCAGCCGCCCGCCAATGCCGCCATCGCCGCCAGGAGGCAACGGCCCTGACAGCGCAGAGTTCGCAACTTGCCCAGACACCATGAAGATGCCGGTTGGGCCGGCGATCTGGTTCGCTGCGGCGTGCCCACGAAATACGTCAACAACATAACCAGCGGTTTGCGCGATCATGTCCCACGTGCGCTGAGCGCCGATGCCAATTGCTTCAACAGGATTGTAACGAACAATAAGGCGTTCCGGCTCAAGCACGAGAGGCCCGGTGACGCCAAGCATCCCCTGTCCTGCATGATGGCCTTGATCGTCGTCTTGCAGGCGCGGCGAGGGCCTCGCCGTCAGTGTCAGCGTTTGCGAACTGCGCCGCACGCTCAATTGAATTGGGCGGCCCGTCGCCCCCGACACGACTACCTGGAGCGCCCTAAAGTTAGGCGTCACTCTGCCATCGGCGCTGACAATCACATCGCCTTCACGCAAACCCGCAGCAGCAGCCGCGCTATGTTCTTGCACACCACCGATACGCGCCGGAATCCGATCGAAGTCTGTGACGTCGCGGCCGACCAACAGGATCACGAATGCAAATGCAAAAATCGAGAACACGAAATTCGTAAGTGGACCCGCCGCTACTGTGATCGCGCGCTTCCACAGGGGCATCGCGCGGAAATGACCGAGCCTCTTTCGTTCTTCCTTGCTCAGAGATTCATCCTCATCGGTCGCCGGGAGCATGCTCGATCCGTCGGTGTCGTCGACCCACGACACAAATCCGCCGAGCGGAATGCGCGATACTTTCCAACGCGTGCCGTGTTTGTCGGTCCAACCAAACCATTCAGGTCCTAGTCCGATTGAAAAGCTCTTCACAGCAATGCCGCACCAGCGACCGACGCGGAAATGCCCAAACTCATGCACGAACACCACGATGCCGAGCACAAGCACGAACGAGGGAGCAGCGACTAAGAGGAACTGCAAAATTCCCGACATCCAACCGCTTCCTCCGCGCGCCCATGGTGATTTGTTTAGGCGTTACGAGCCTTTAGGCCGCAGCCAGACTTCCCGCAATCCGACGTGCCGCCTCACGGGCGGCTTGATCCACCGCAGCCACCTCACCGAAAGATGACGGCGTTTTTGCGATCAGCCCTGCCTCTGTCCCTTCCAGCGCCGCCATAGCCTCTTCCACTATCCGGGAAATGTCGAGAAAGCGGATTCGTCCGCCTAGGAAGGCCTCCACCGCGATTTCGTTGGCTGCACTGAGGGCCGCCACTCGGGCAGGCCCGGCCCTCAGGGCCTCCCGGGCGAGCCCCAGCGCGGGAAATCGCCGGAGGTCAGGTTGCGCAAAAGTCAGCCCCCCAATCTCGGCCAGGTCGAGACGGTTAGTGGATACCGCAATCCTTTCGGGCCAGGCCAGCGCGTGGGCGATGGGCGTACGCATGTCCGGCGACGACAACTGCCCCAGCACAGACCCATCCTCATAATGCACCAAGCTGTGGACGATCGACTGCGGGTGAATGAGCACGCCGATGCGCTCCTCAGGCATCTCAAACAAGTAGGAGGCTTCGATCAGCTCCAAACCCTTGTTCATAAGCGTCGCGCTATCCACCGATATCTTGGCGCCCATCGACCAATTGGGATGCGCCACTGCCTGATCAGGCCGCGCCGCAGCCATTGCCTCCAACGTCCAAGTGCGGAACGGCCCCCCGGAGGCTGTCAGCGTGAGCCGTTCGACGTGCGCAGGGTGTGTCAGCACCTGGAAGATGGCGTTGTGCTCGGAATCCACTGGCAACAATTTCGCGCCGCTCTCCGCTGCCGCCCTCAGCATGAGCGGACCCGCGCAGATCAAACATTCCTTGTTGGCGATGGCGACAGCCGCTCCGCGCCGCACAGCCGCAAGCGTCGGCGCCAAACCGGCTGCGCCAACAATCGCCGACATCACCCAATCAGCCGGGCGAGCGCCCGCTTCTTCTAGCGCCGACGCGCCGGCGCCGACTTCAACATCGAGGCCGGAGAGTGCGGCGCGCACCTCATTGATCTGCGCTGCGTCTGCAACCGCGGCAAACCGCGGCCGCAAGCGACGACAAGCCTCCGCAAGCGCCGCGATGTTTTGTCCTGCGGTGATGGCTTCGACCGAGATTGCGCCACCCTGTGCGCGCGCCTGTTCGATGACGTCCACGGTTGACCGCCCAATCGAACCGGTCACCCCTAGGATCGAGACGGTGCGTGTGATTGCGCTCATGGGCGCGCCATTAGGACCGCGACCACGCCCGGCCAAGCCGAAACAATAGCGCCCGCAAGCAACGTGGCCGCCATCAAGCCGTCTATACGATCAAGGACCCCGCCATGGCCGGGAATGATTTTGCTCGCATCCTTCACGCCGAACCGCCGTTTCAGGAATGACTCGAATAGATCGCCCATCAGACCAGTAAATGCGATGACTGCCCCCACAAGCAACCATAGCCCTTCTATGGCCGCAGGTGCGGCAAACACAACGCCGCACCCCAGTCCCGCCATTGTTCCAGCGAGCACGCCGCTCACGATGCCGGACCAGGTCTTGTTCGGCGAAAGTCCCGCGGCGATCTTCGGTCCGCCAATCAGCTTGCCGCCAAAGTACGCAAAAATGTCGGCTGCCCAAATCACCGCAAACAGCGCCAGAACAATCGCCAGCCCGTCTGGTTGATGCCGCAGCCACACGAACACTGCGCAAGGAAGCCCGATATACAACGTTCCGCCCGCCGTCTCGATCACCCCCGCAATCGATCGGCGCCGCGTGGCCGAAAGCAACGCACATGCCGCCATCCAGCCCGCGCCGTACGTGAGCCAGCCCCAGCTCGCAAACATTACGGCACCGAGCGAGCCGGCTAAAGCAAACATAAATGCGGGCGTCACCGCGTCCGGCTCGCTCATGCGCGCCCATTCATAACTCATGATGACAACGGCGAAACCGCACGCGCCGGCGATCCAAGCGCCGCCAAGCCAAGCGGCTGCTACACCGCCCATCGCCAACGCCAAGCCAGATGCGACGCGCGGCCCCAGATCGGACCAGTCGCCGCGTCGCTCGCGGGCGCCTAGCGATTCAGCTTCCAGAATCCGTTCCTCCGTAGCGCCGCTCACGCTTGCGATACATTTCGATCGCCTCTTCGAGCGCGGCCTTGTCGAAATCCGGCCAGAGCTTATCGACAAACACCAGTTCCGTGTAAGCGGCCTGCCACAGCATGAAGTTCGAAAGCCGCAATTCGCCAGATGTGCGCACAAGAATATCTGGCGGCGGCAATTCCGCCGTATCGAGATAGCGACCGAAGCTTTCCGGATTGATTTCAGCGGGCGCGATCTTGCCCGCCTTCACATCCTCGGCGGCGCGCCGCGCAGCGCGCGCGATCTCATCCTGACCGCCGTAATTGAAGGCAATCGTCAGATTGAGCTTGTCGTTGCCGCGTGTGCGCGTTTCGGCTCGGCTGATAATCTCGAGGATGTCGCTCTGCAGATTTTCGCGATCGCCGATCACCCGCACGCGCACGCCTTCGCGCGCCAAGCGATCAAGGTCACGCGCTACATAAAGCCGAAGCAGGTCGAACAACGCGTTCACTTCTTCGATCGGACGGCGCCAGTTCTCCGTCGAAAAGCCAAACACCGTCAGATAGCCGACACCGAGATCGCCCGCGGCTTCCACAGTGCGCCGTAGCGCCTCAACGCCTTCGGCGTGACCAAACGTCCGCGGACGCGAACGCTGGCGCGCCCAGCGGCCGTTGCCATCCATGATAATGGCGATGTGGCGGGGGACGGCCGCCGGTGCGGGAGTGAGAGAAGCCTGCGGCATAGCTCGTCAGATGGTCAGTCAGTAGCCCGAGTCAGCTCGCCCCCTCTGACTACTCGCTACAGACACTGACTAAACCTGCATGATCTCCTCGTCTTTGTGCCGTAGCGCATCGTCAATCTTCTTTATGTGTTCGTCGGTGGTCTTCTGCACCTCGGCGCCATGGCGTTTGTGCTCGTCCTCGCTGATGCCGTGTTCTTTTTCGAGTCTCTTCAAATGCTCCATTGCGTCGCGGCGGACATTACGCACCGCCACGCGCGCCGTTTCAGCGTATTTGGCGGCAACCTTCGTCAGCTCGGCGCGCCGCTCGCCGGTGAGCGGCGGGACCGGAATGCGCAGCGTCTGACCATCGACGATTGGATTGAGGCCCAGATTGGCGGAACGGATCGCCTTATCGACCGCTTGCACCGCGGACTTATCCCATACCTGCACTGAAATCATGCGCGGCTCAGGCACAGTGACGCTCGCGACCTGATTGAGCGGCGAGACCGCGCCGTACGCCTCAACCTGGATGGGATCGAGGATCGTCGACGAAGCACGGCCTGTGCGCAGGCCGCCGAATTCATGCGTCAGCGCGGTGAGCGCGCCGTCCATACGCTTCTTGTAGTCGTCGAGCTTGAATGGGGGTGAGGCAGCCATGAGCGTGTCGTCCTAATCGCTGATGGTGGTGGAGATACCGCGGCCGGAGATCACATCGGCCAGCGCGCCGCGTTTGTGAATCGAAAACACCACGATGGGGATGGCGTTGTCGCGCATCAGCGCGATCGCTGAAGCGTCCATGACTTTGAGATCGCGCGCCAACACTTGACGCATCGCGCGGCGGCGAATGTACGGCTCGCACACCGTGACCATTGGAATGGCGCTCAGCACCCGTGCATAGCCTCCGAGCGACTCGATGGCGTTTTGCATGGCGAGTGCGTTCATCACCGTCGCCAGCATGCCCATGTAGTCGGCGCTGGCGCGTTCCATGCCCTTGGCGGCGCCGGCCATGCCGCGGAAGATGTTGCCTCCGCCAATGACCAAACAGATTTGAGCGCCAGCCTTGCGCGCTTCGAGCACTTCCTGCGCGAAACGCTCACACGTGGCGGTGTCGATGCCGTATTGGCCGTCACCCATCAAAGCTTCGCCGGAAATCTTCAGCAGCACGCGCTTGTATTTGAGCGCGGCGGCGGGTTCGGGCGTGGCTTGGGCAAGGCTCATGGCGGACCCCACCATAACGCGACCGCCGCCGTCGGCGCAAAGGCTAACGGCGGCGGTTCCTAACGATTTGCGTTGGTTAGGAGCCCTTTGTCATCGACGCCACTTCGGCGGCGAAATCGTCTTGACGCTTCTCGACGCCTTCGCCGACCGCGAAGCGGATGAACGACGCAATCTTGATCGGCGCGCCGGCGGTCTTCTCCGCGTCCTTCACCGCTGCTTCGACGGTTTGATCCGGATTCAGAACGAAAGCCTGTTTGGTGAGCACGGACTCCTCGAAGAACTTGCGCATGCGCCCTTCAAGCATCTTGTCCAACACTTGCTGCGGCTTGCCTTGCGCCTTCGGGTCTTCCTTGATCTGCTCAAGCAGCACGGTCTTCTCACGCTCAATGCGATCGGACGGAACGTCCGCTTCGCTCAGAGCCAGGGGGTTCGCCGAGGCGATGTGCATGGCGATCTTCTTACCCAGGCTTTCCAGTTGGGCTTTGTCGCCTTTCGACTCGAGCGCCACCAGCACCGCGATGCGGCCTAGGTGATCGGCGCCGTCGACTTTCGAATGCACGTAGGCCGCTACAACGCCATCGTTGACATTGAGCTTCGCCGAACGGCGCAGCGTGATGTTTTCGCCGATGGTGGCAATCAAGCCGGTCACCGCGTCGGAGACCTTTTGGCCTTCGTGCGGCGCATCGAGCAGTCCTTGATGGTCGCCCGCCTTCAGCGCCAGCTTCGCGAACGAACCCGCCGCCTTCTGGAAGTCAGCGTTGCGCGCCACGAAGTCGGTCTCAGAATTGAGCTCGACCACCGCGCCTTGGTTCACGGCCATGGCGATCGCGACGATGCCTTCTGCAGCGGCGCGGTCAGCTTTCTTGGCGGCCTTTGACAAGCCTTTGGCGCGCAGCCAATCGACCGATGCTTCCAGGTCGCCGTCGTTTTCGGCCAGCGCCTTCTTGCAATCCATCATGCCGACGCCGGTTTTTTCGCGCAGCTCTTTCACGAGCGCCGCGGTAATTTCCGCCATGTTTCGTACTCCTCGGGTACTCTTCGTCAGTAATTCGCCGCGGTCGGCCCATCCATCGGGCTCTCGGTCGGTACGTGCGGACGGTCTTCGCGCACCGCTGGTTCGACCGGCGGACGCGCTGACGCGCCGATATCAACACCGCCGCGCACCTGGTTCTCGGTGAGCCCGTCAAGCACCGCATCGGCGATCAGATCGCAATAGAGCTGGATCGCGCGCGCCGCGTCGTCATTGCCTGGGATCGGATAGGTGACTTCATCCGGATCGCAGTTCGAGTCGACCACCGCCACAACCGGGATGCCGAGCTTCTTGGCTTCCTTGATGGCGATCTGCTCTTTGTTGGTGTCGATCACGAACATCAGGTCAGGAACGCCACCCATCGAAGCGATACCGCCGAGTGAACGATCCAGCTTGTCCTTCTCGCGCGTCAGGTTGAGCACTTCGCGCTTGGTGAGGCCGACGCCGCCGCCCGACGTGATTTGTTCCAGTTCGCGCAGGCGCGCGATCGACTTCGACACGGTTTGCCAGTTGGTCAGCGTGCCGCCCAGCCAGCGCGAGTTGACATAGTATTGCGCCGAGCGCTGCGCCGCGGCCTTGATCGGATCGGCCGCCGCGCGCTTAGTGCCGACGAACAGGACCCGGCCGCCACCGGCCGCAACTTCACGCACCTTCAGCAGAGCCTGGTGCAACAGCGGCACCGTCTGGCTGAGGTCGATGATGTGAATGTTGGACTTCTCGCCGAAGATGTAGCGATCCATCTTCGGGTTCCAGCGGTGGGTCTGGTGACCAAAGTGCGCGCCAGCTTCCAAGAGCTGACGCATGCTGAATTCAGGCAGCGCCATAAGTTCATTCCTTTTCCGGTTTGCCGCCACGGGAGAACCCAGGTTTCCCAAAGAGAGATAACTGGACCGGATGGAGGAAACGGCCCGTATCTGACCGCCCCGCCGCTCCTGTGTGCGAAGTGAAGCGGGGATATAGGGGAGCTTTCTCCAACGAGCAAGCCGGCGGGGCCGCCGCCAGCGGCGCCTTCCAATCCTCTTCCGGAAGGCTATGCCGTGCCGGACAAGAGGATGCCGATGAGCACCAAACCGGTCGAAACGGCCTCCATCCGGGCCGACGCCCTCGCGGCGCTGGAGCGTCTGGGTGTGAAGCCTGCATGGGCAGCCGCCGGCCTGCCCGCCCGCTCGCCGCTCACTGGCGAGGTGAACGGCTATCTGCCGGAGGCGACCTCGACCGAAGTGGCCGCTGCCGTCGCCAAGGCGCAAGCCGCTTTCCTCGCATGGCGCAATGTTCCCGCGCCACGGCGCGGCGAATTTATACGCCTGATCGGCGACGATCTCCGCAAGAACAAGGCTGACTTGGCTCAGCTGGTGACGCTCGAAGCCGGCAAGCTCGCCTCTGAGGCCGCCGGCGAAGTACAGGAGATGATCGACATCTGCGACTTCGCAGTTGGCCTCTCGCGTCAACTCTACGGCGCCACAATCGCCACCGAACGGCCCGACCACCGCATGATGGAAACCTGGCATCCGCTCGGCGTCGTCGGCGTGATCTCCGCCTTCAACTTCCCCATCGCTGTATGGTCCTGGAATGCGGCGCTCGCCTTCGTGTGCGGCGACAGCGTCGTCTGGAAGCCCTCCGAGAAAACGCCGCTCACAGCGCTGGCCGTACAAGCCATCGTCGAACGCGCCACCGCGCGCTTCCCGGAAGCGCCTGCCAATCTGAGCCAGGTTATCATCGGAGGGCGCAACGCCGGCGAAGCGCTGGTGGACGATCCGCGCGTGCAATTGATCTCCGCCACCGGCTCCACCGAAATGGGGCGCAAGGTCGGTCAGCGCTGCGCCGCCCACTTCGCGCGGTCTCTGCTCGAACTCGGCGGCAACAATGCCGCCATCATCGCGCCTAGCGCCGATCAGGACTTGGCGCTACGCGCCGTCGCCTTCTCGGCCATGGGCACGGCGGGCCAACGCTGCACCAGCCTGCGCCGCCTCTTCGTGCATGAAAGCATCTATGACGGCTTCGTTTCGCGCTTGAAGGGCGCCTACGCCTCCGCGCAGGTGGGCGACCCTCGCAAAGACGGCGTGCTCATCGGCCCGCTCATTGACGCCGCGGCCTTCGACGCGATGCAGGACGCGCTCGCCGAGGCGCGCAAATCCGGAAGCGTTGTCGGCGGCGAGCGCATGGACAGCGCGCCAAGCGCTTATTTTGTACGCCCAGCCCTCGTAGAGATCGGCAGCCAGACCGATGTCGTGCTGCGCGAGACTTTCGCGCCGATCCTCTATGTGATGCGCTACCGCGATCTAGACGAAGCCATCGCCCTCCAGAACGCAGCCAAGCACGGCCTTTCCTCCTCGATCTTCACACTCAACGCGCGAGAAGCCGAACGCTTCATGTCCGCGGCGGGCTCGGATTGCGGTATCGCCAACGTCAACATCGGCACCTCCGGCGCCGAGATTGGCGGCGCTTTCGGCGGCGAAAAAGAAACGGGCGGCGGTCGCGAAGCCGGCTCGGACTCTTGGAAGGCTTACATGCGCCGCGCCACCAACACCGTGAACTACGGAACGGACCTTCCGCTCGCGCAGGGCGTCAAGTTCGAGATCTAGTTCGGGCTTAGGTGAAATGGACTAAAGTCGGTGTCACGATCGTAATAGTCTTCTTGCTCGTGCTTCTTGAGAAACGCGACAACGCGATAGGTCACCGGCAAGAAGAAGATTTCGACAAGCGTCTTTGTGACGAATTGCGCGATCACCAGCTGCCACACCAATGCGTCGGGCATGATGCCCGAACCCAAGAAGGCGAGCGGATAGAAGATGCTGCTATCGACGGCTTCTCCTGCGACGGTCGAGCCGACGAAGCGCGCCCACCACATTCTGCCGTTGGTCCACACCTTCATCTTGGCAAGGACGAACGAGTTGACGAACTCGCCGCAGAAATACGCAACCATCGAAGCTCCGACGACCCGCCACGCATTTCCGAAGGCGATCCTGTAGGCTTCTTGATTGTGCCAGGTCGGCGCGGGCGGCAGTGCAACCACCACCGAAGCCATGATGGCCATGAAGATCAGCGCCCCAAACCCCGTCCAGATGACCTTCCGCGCCCTCGCGTAGCCGTACACTTCGGTCAGGATGTCACCGAACAGGTACGAGATCGGAAAGAACAGGACGCCCGCGCCGAAGGTAATCGGGTAGCCGAACAGCGTCACCTGCGCCGCCTTCGCCGGCCCAATCAGGTTCGAGCAGATGAGGATGGTGAC
>JACQAC010000195.1 GCA_016195245.1 Pseudomonadota bacterium | reverse complement strand
GGCCTCGTTGGCGTCGGCGGCGGCTTCATCATGACACCGGCGCTGATCTTCCTCGGCATTCCCGCGCCTGTCGCCGTCGCCACCGGCGCCAGCCAGATCGCGGCGACTTCGTTCTCCGGTATTCTCACGCAGACACGACGCAAAGCCGTCGACTGGCGCATGGGCGTGCTGTTGTCGATTGGCGGCGTGTTCGGTTCGATCTCCGGCGTCGGTCTGTTCCAGCGCTTGCTGAACATCGGCCAACTCGATCTTATTATCTCGCTGCTTTACCTGATTTTCCTCGCCGCCATCGGCACGCTGATGCTGATGGAGAGTGTCACCGTGATGCGCGGACGCGCATTGCCGGCCGTCACCGTGCTCAAGCGCCCGATCAAGACCATCGCGCACCGCCTGCCGATCCGCCTGCGCTTTCCGCGTTCGGGCCTCTACATCAGCGTGCTGCCGCCCCTGACGATCGGGTTCGGCATAGGCGCGCTCGCCGCCATCATGGGCGTAGGCGGCGGCTTCATTTTGATCCCCGCCATGATCTATCTGTTGCGAATGCCGACCAATGTCGTCATCGGCACCTCGCTGTTTCAAGTGCTGATCGTCGCCGCGCTCGTCGTCATTCTGCAGGCACAAGCCACACAGCGCGTCGATCTCTTCCTCGCCGCCATGCTGATGGCTGGCGGCGTCATCGGCGCTCAACTCGGCGCGCGGCTCGGCGCGGGACTTAAGGCCGAACACCTGCGCGCCATCCTCGGCCTCTTGCTGGTGCTCGCCAGCATCAAGTTCGCGGCCGATCTCGTGGTGCCGCCGCGCGAACTCTACGTCTTGGGCGGAGCCGCACAATGAAGCGCGCGCTTGCGGCTCTCGCGCTGCTGCTGGCGCCTATCGCGCAAGCACAACCGCAGTCAACCCAACCGCAAACGCCAACCCTCGATCTGGGGTCCGATCTTCCCTCCGCCGTCGCCGACGAGCACATCACCGTCAGCTCCGACTATCGCGGTTCCTTCATCACCGTGTTCGGCGTCAACCCAGACCGCCGCGGCCGCGGCGATATTGTCGTGGTGCTGCGCGGCCCCGGCCAACCCGCCACCGTCATGCGCAAGCATCGCGTGTTCGCGCTCTGGATCAATGGCGCGCCAGTGCGCTTCTCGGACGCCCCTTCCTTCTTCGCGGTGCTTTCCAACCGTCCCTTGCGCCAAATCGCCAGCCCGCAATCGATCTGGCGCTACGGTCTCGATCCCGCCGCGTCCGCGCATCTCGAAAGCGCCGTGCCGCTTGGCGACGATCCATCCGCGTATCGCGCGGCGCTCACGCGCTTGCGCCGCGCCCAGGATCTCTACCAGGAATATTCCGGCCGCCCGTCGCCCGAAGCGCGCGGTGGTCTCACGATGTTTGCAGGCGGACTTTTCCGCGCCGTGGTGCGCCTTCCCGCCAACGCACCGATCGCGCAATACTATGCCGATACGTACCTCTTTCGTGAAGGCCGCCTGATCTCGTCGCAGCACATCCCGATCGACGTCTCGCGCATCGGCATCGAACGCAGCGTCCACAATCTCGCGACCGATCTTTCCGTGCTCTACGGTCTGCTGACCGTCCTGCTAGCGCTTGGTGCGGGTTGGGTGGCGGCCTACTTCTTCCGCCGCGCGTGACCCAATATGAGCGCCCTCCGCTATTGCCGCGCGCGGCCTTGCGCCTCGGCTTTTTGGGCCTCGCACCGCTCGCCATCTCCGCGCTGGTGACGTTCTCGAGCCACCTCGAAACCGCGCGCCTCGGCGGCTTAAGTTTTTCCATCTACGCGGCGGTGCTGCTCTCGTTCCTCGGCGGCGTGCGATGTGGGTTTGAGCTGATGCGCGATCCGTATTCGCCGAACCCGGCGCGGCTCGCGTTCAGCGCGCTGCCGGCGCTCGCGGGTTGGGCGCTGGCGCTTTTTGTCGTTGTTGTGCCGGGCGTTTTAGGAGCGGCCTCGATGTTCGCGGGCCTGTTTGCCGCACAATATGTCTGGGATCACCGCAGCG
>JACQAC010000194.1 GCA_016195245.1 Pseudomonadota bacterium | reverse complement strand
ATCGAGCCCGGCTTCTTTGAGTGCTTTCCGGAGCCGCGGCAGGTGTTTGCGGCCGAGAATTGGGCCGCCAGGATCGTCATAGGTCTGGAACACGCGCAAATCCTTTGAGGGGGAAGTTCATTCAGGGTTCAGTGGCTTGAGTTTAGGAGGTTCGGCTGGGAGGTTTAAGGGGCGAACCTCGGAATTTCAGGCGATTTGGTCGCGGAGATGAGCGTGAGAGGTTGGGTCAAGCGGGCATGCGCCGCGTTTGCGATTTTGGCGATCCTGGCGGGTGCGCCAGCCGCGGCTCAAGTGCCTCCCGAATTCCAGCGTGAACTGTCGCAGCGCCTCGCCGAGGCTGGCCGCATCGTCGGTGATGGCGGCTATATGCGCGTGGCGGGCCCCTTCGCGGGCGGCCTCGCGCCGCAGCAATCGCGCCGCTACACACTGACGCTCCGCGCCGGTCAAGACTATCGCGTTATCGCCGTCTGCGACTCGCGTTGCGGCGACATCGATCTGCGTCTCTACGATGTAAACGGCAACCAGGTTGCTCAAGACGTGCTCAACGACAACGTGCCGACTCTGGCGATCCATCCGACCGCCACCGGAGCGCACACGATCGAGATCGACATGTACCAGTGCATGGCCACGCCCGATCCGTGCTGGTACGCGCTCAACGTCTACACACGCTAGGCGGGCTTGCGCCAAACCAAGGTCATCCACGCTTCGCGTGGGATTTGTTTTTCCAAGATCAGCCCGCGTGACGCATAGGCCTCGCGCACCAACGGTGCTTGCGTGCGCAGCAACCCGGAAAGAATGAGGTGACCGCCCGGCGCAACCGCCGGGACCAGTCTTGGCGCCAGCCGGATGAGCGGCCGCATCAGGATATTGGCGAACACAAGATCGAACTGTTGTTTCGCTATGTAGCGCGCGCCGTCGCCCGCGATGACGCGTACACGCTGTGCGACATGATTTTGCCTGGCGTTGATCTCGGCAATCGCCGCGGCGCGCGGATCGATCTCGATCGCCAATGCATCTGCTCCGGTCTTCGCCGCCGCGATCGCCAGCACGCCGGAGCCGGCGCCGACGTCGAGCACGCGCGAAACCCGCCGCTCACGCAGAACGCCCTCCAACCCTATCAGGCAGCCCCACGTGGTGCCGTGATGTCCGGTTCCGAACGCTTCGCTCGCCTCGATCCAGACTTTGACGCGCCCGCCATTCTCGCTCTTCAGCGCATGCGCGCCCGCCACCACGAAGCGGCCGGCGCGGACCGCCGGCAGCCCCTCAAGCGACATCGCCACCCAATCGGCAGCCTTGATGCGCTTCTGGACCAGATGCAGCTCGGGCGCTGCGGCGCCGACAATGGCGCGCGCCGAGTCACCGTCCTGCTTGGTCGGAACATAGACCTCAAGCCGGAACTTGCCGGGCTTCTCCTCGAACCAGCTCACGGCGTCGGCGGGCGAGGGATCATGACGATCCAATTCGTCCGCCGCCGCGCGGATTTGCGTCAGCGTGCCAAGGGCCGTGAGGAGGAGCATGGCGAAGGCGCATAAGGCGCCCTCGATGGCTTGTCACTTGTCCTCGCCAATGCCGTCGAGGTCCCGTCCAAGACGCACAAACGACGATTGTGCCTTGGCTGGCGCCTCGTCAGCGGGCAATCTCGCGCCGCTGTTTTCCGAGTGGGAGATACAAATGTCGCTTCGCCGCTTAATGTTTGCCTCTGCATGCCTGCTCGCTGCATGTTCCCCGCCCGCCTCCCAAACGAGCGCCAACGGCTCATCGGCGGCCAGCGCGCCCGCTAACAGCGGTGCAGCCGTAGGTGCGGCGCTGCAACCTGGTCAATATCGCACGACCGTGACGATCGTCTCAATGAACATGCCTGGCATGCCGGCAGGCATGGCGGAAAAAATGCGCGCCCGGCCAAACGTGTCGGAAGACTGCGTCACCAGCAGCGACATCGCGGAGTTGACGCGCAAGTCGCTCGTCGATTCTGAAGAGGGGCAAACCTGTTCCGAAAATCACATCACTTCCGCCAACGGCCGTATCGACGGCAGCGCGACATGCCGAAACGAAGACGGCGGTGAGCACACCATGCAGATGCACGGAACCTATGGTTCAAATCGCGTCGAGATGGACATGACCATGAGCGGCCAGACGCCGATGGGGCCCATGCAACAGCAAATGCACATGGTCACCGAACGCATCGGCGAGTGCCACGGGGAAAGCACGAACTAGGCTGAGCCTGCGATCCGCCGCCAGATTAATAGCGCAGAGGGGACGCTGGTCCTCAACGAGCCCAATGCGATGCGCCGCGCTACACGCAGCGATTGCGGCGTTTTGGGCACGCAGCCCAGAACGTCTCGCAAAGTTTTCCCTCATCAGCATTGTCGCACGACCCGCGAAGCGTAGCCGGCATATGGTCGGGTGCGTCCGCTGGCTTCTCAGACAGCGGTTCGCCTGCACGAACAACGAGATTTTGCGCCAGATAGTTGAGGTCGCTCGTATCGAGATCGCAGGCCAGATCGAATAGCGCTTCCTCACCTTCATCGGGCACGGTGTAGACCTGATAGATAGCACCGTCCGGGTCGAATCGAAACCATGACCAGGGATTGAACTCGCAATCGCTGGCGACCATGCTGCGGCCAATTTCGCGCGCGAGCAGGCGGATGAATGCGGCCTCCGACAGGTTCGGCTCGATGCAGTGTTTGCCGAAGATGGAGATGTCGAGCCCGTAGCGGCCAAGGCGGCGAAAGCGCTCAATATAGAGCGCCGCCGCCCGGTGCGAAATCAACTCTTGGGTCCTCGGATCAACGCCGTTCCAGGTGTCGAGCACGAGCACGTCGCTGGTACCCGCGATCTTCGCGACCGCCGCTACGAATTGCGCGTCGACGTCAACAACATCGGACAGGATCGAAACCGGCTGCACACGGCGATAGCGCGACGGCGCCCGCCCAAAGTCAAGCTGCGCTCGCGGGCACGACGAAGCTATCGATCACACGCTTTTCGCCAGCCTTATCGAAATCAACCGTAAGCTTGTTGCCTTCGACGTGTCGAATTTTTCCGTAGCCGAACTTCTGGTGGAAGATGCGGTCGCCGATGCCGAAATGGGAGTCATCGTCGTCGGAGCGCGCGACGAGGCGCGCTTCGCCTTCCAGCATTGGCGGCTTGCCCGCGAACGCGCCGCGCTCCTGTGCGCGCCGCCATCCAGGTGATTGGTAGGCGCTGTTGAAACCGGCCCCCGGTGCGTAAGCATCGAAACGCGCACCGGCTGCTTCGCGCACTTGCGCCGGGTTCATCCCGTAGCCCGTCTCGCTCACAGCATCGACGCTGGCCGGCGGCAGCTCGTCGACAAAGCGCGACGGCAGCACCGTCTGCCAGCGGCCATAGATCTGGCGATTGGCGGCAAACGAAATCCGCGCACTTTCACGCGCGCGCGTGATGCCGACATAAGCAAGGCGCCGCTCTTCCTCGAGACCCTTCTCGCCATTGTCGTCAATCGAGCGTTGCGAGGGGAAGACCTGCTCTTCCCAGCCTGGTAGAAACACAAGCGGCCATTCCAGGCCTTTGGCGGCATGCAGTGTCGAAAGCTGCACCGTGTCGCCGCCGCCTTCGGCTTCGATGTCGAGCACCAGCGATACGTGCTCCAAATACGCCGCCAGCGTATCGAACTGGCCCATGGATTGAACCAATTCTTTCAAGTTCTCGAGTCGTGTCTGCGCCTGTGGAGACTTGTCGTTGCGCAGCATATCCGTGTAGCCGCTCTCATCGAGCACAGTTTCGGCTAGTTCGATGTGGTTGATGGCGCGAGAGCGTTCGCGCCAGCGATCAAGGTCCGTGAGGAAACTTCGCAGCGCCGTGCGAGCCTTCAATGGCAATTCATCCGTCAGCACCAATTCGCGCGCCGCGCCGATCAGCGAGCGAAAGCGCGTTGCGCCGCCCGGCGTCGGCGGCTGCTCGGTGACCACTTCGCCGGTATCCGCATCAAACAGCGGCCCGTTGTCTGTGACGAACCGTACTGCCGGCTTCTGCGCGTGAGCATGCAGCCGCGCCAGCGAGGTATCGCCAAACCCGCGCTTCGGGTTGTTGATCACACGTTCGAACGCAAGATCGTCATCCTCGGATTGGATTAGACGCAAATACGCATGCGCGTCGCGCACTTCGGCGCGCTCGAAGAAGCGTGGGCCGCCGATCACCTTGTAGGGGATGCGCAGCATCAGGAAGCGTTCTTCAAACGCCCGCATCTGCCAAGCCGCACGCACCAGCACCGCGCATTCGGAATATTTGCGGGCACCCTGAATCCAGCCTTCGATGTCATCGGCTACCAGCCGCGCTTCCGCCTCACCGTCCCAAATGCCCCGCACCTTCACCAAGTTACCGAGTTCATCGTCGGTGAAGAGCGTCTTGCCCAGCCGCCCGCGATTGTTTGAAATCAGATGCGATGCTGCAGCCAGGATGTGGCCGGTCGAGCGATAATTGCGCTCAAGGCGCACCACAACGGCGCCGGGAAAGTCGTGCTCGAAGCGGAGGATGTTATCCACCTCGGCGCCGCGCCAGCCATAAATCGACTGATCGTCGTCGCCTACCACGCACAAATTCTTCGATGCCTGCGCCAGCAGGCGCAGCCACAAGTACTGCGCGACGTTGGTGTCCTGATATTCGTCCACCATCAGATGCGTGATCTTGCGGTGGTAGGTTTCCAACACGTCAGGATGACGCTGAAACACATCGATCATGTGCATCAGCAGGTCGCCAAAATCGCAGGTGTTAAGAATCTTCAGCCGCGCTTGGTAGTGTTTGTAGAGATCGGCGCCCTTGCCATCGGCGAAAGAGAACGCTTCGCCCTTCGGCGCCCGATCCGGAGTCAGCGCTCGATTTTTCCAGCTATCGATGAAATTGGCCAGCGCGCGCGCCGGCCAGCGCTTCTCATCGACGCCCTCGGCTTCGATAATCTGCTTCAGCAGCCGGATCTGGTCGTCAGTGTCGAGGATGGTGAAGTTGCTCTTGAGGCCCACCAATTCCGCATGCGAGCGCAGCATGCGCGCGCTGATCGAGTGGAAGGTCCCCAAGAACGGCAGGCCGCCCGCGCCAGGCCCGAGGAGCGTCTCCACGCGCTCTCGCATTTCGCGCGCGGCCTTGTTGGTGAAGGTCACCGCCAGCACGCCCCAGGCCTTGGCCTTGCCGGTAGAGAGCAGGTGCGCCAGCCGCGTCGTTAGCACGCGCGTCTTGCCCGTGCCCGCGCCGGCCAGCACCAGGACCGGCCCGTCCAACGCCTCCACCGCTGCACGCTGTTCGGGATTCAGCGACGCCAGGTAGGGCGCGGTCGCAGCCGCGCGCATGGAGATCGGCAGGTTTTCCGCGCTGTCGCTCAATCGAATCTTCCGCTGTCCCATCACCCTAGCACGAACAGAGAACGTAGTGCGTCGCGAGCGTGCGCGCGAGAGCGCGCGTCAGGCGGAACCGCGCTGCAACGATCATCGTTATACCGCGCGAGGACTCGACAATGCCTCGCCCCACCGAAACCCAAGCAGGCGCGTTTTTTTGGCATCCTGGCGAGCGCCCTGATCTTTGTCCTTACCGCTATGGCGCTCGGGAGCGCCGGTCCGCGCGGTCCGCATGCTCACCACCCCGGCCATCGAAGGTAAGAACTCTTCAGCTCTTGGCGCACCGGAGAACCTCAGATAGTGCTTGACTCATGCGTAAGTAGACACTTACTGTAAGTTATGGCTTACGATATGGCTTTGGCTGCCTTGGCGGACCCGACACGTCGGAAGGTGTTTGAGCGCCTGCGGTCTGGGGCGCGTTCGGTGGGTGAAATTGCGCGTGACATGCCGGTGAGCCGGCCAGCGGTTTCCCAACACCTTAAGGCGCTGAAGCAAGCTGGCCTTGTGCGCGACGAGCCGCGCGGTTCGGCGCGCATTTATCGCATCCATGCTCCGGCGCTCACGGAGTTGCGAGAGTGGCTCGATGGCTTCTGGGGCGATGCGCTCGACAACTTCAAGACCTTTGCGGAGGGCGAAGATGAGCGTCGTTGAATTGGCGCCGGTGGTGAAGACAGTCGATGTGCGGCGTTCGCCGCGCGACGCCTTCCGCATCTTCACCGAGGAGATCAGCGCCTGGTGGCCGATGGCGACGCACACGCGCGCCAAGACCGCCGAAGGTCAGAAGACCGTGCGCGTCACTATCGAGCCGCGTGTCGGCGGCCGCGTCTACGAAACTCTCGCCGACGGCGCCGAACTCCAATGGGGTCAGGTGACGATCTACGCGCCGGGCGAGAGGTTCTCAATGCTTTGGACAATGGGCCGACCAGCGCCACAGCACACGGATGTTTCCGTTCGCTTTGAGCCGTTGGGCGCCGATACCTGCCGCGTCACGCTCACCCACGAAAATTGGGAACGCATGGGAGAGGAAGCGGAACGCCTGCGCAAGGGTTACGATGGCGGTTGGGTTGGCGTGTTTGAACAAGGCTATGCGAGCTACGCAGGCCTGATCTCTGGAGAGTGAAACTAATGACTTTGAAGATTCATGCATTTCCACTGAGTCCGCGCGCGTTCAAGGTTCTCCTTGTCGCGAACCAGCTCGGTGTCGGCTACGAATTCTGCCTATGCGACCTAACCAAGGGCGCGCAGAAAACCGACACGTTCACGGCGCTCAATCCCAACCAGAAGATGCCCGCGCTTGAGGACGGCGATTTCAAACTCTGGGAGTCCAACGCGATTATCCAATATTTGGCGGCGAAGACGCCGGAGGCTGGTCTCTGGCCCCCCGACCAAAAGGCGCAGGCGGACATCTTGCGTTGGATGTTTTGGGAATCCACCACGTGGGACCCAGCTATTGCGACGCTGGTATTCGAGCGTGTTGTGAAGGGATTGTTCGGCGGCGGCGCCGCCGATCCTATCGAGGTCGAGAAGGGCCTGCAAAAGTTCAGTCGCGGCGCGGCGATCCTGAATGATCATCTGCGCGGTCGCGATCATGTGTGTGGCGATAAGCTCTCGCTTGCCGATTTTGCTCTGGCGGCCGATCTCATCATGGCGGCACAAGCGCAGTTGCCGCTTGAGCCCTACACCGAGGTGCGGCGTTGGTCGGCTCGGATGGCCGAACTGCCGGCGTGGAAGGAGACGCTTGCGATGCAACAGGCGTCCGCCGCCGCGGCTTGAAGGAGATGGTCATGAGGGATGCTGATGTCCGCGAACGCTGGCGCAGTGCGCGGGTGGCGTTGTTAGCTAAAGAGAAGGCGCTGTCGCGCATGCGTGACGAGATCGCCGCGGAGCGGCGGGCTCTCCCGCGCGTGCCGGTCGAAGACTATGTGTTCGATGCGCCGGCGGGAAAGGTGACGCTCAGCGCGCTCTTCGCCGACAAGAGCCAGCTGATCATCTATCATTTCATGCTTGGCCCAAACGCCGAGAACCCATGCAAGAGCTGCTCATTCTGGGCGGAGCACTTTGATTCCATTCGGGTGCATCTTCCTCATCGCGATGCCGAACTCGCGGTCGTTTCGCGCGCGCCGATCGCCAAGATCGAGCAGGTCCGCGAACGCATGGGGTGGCGCTTTCCCTGGGTGTCTTCGCACGCAAGTTCGTTCAATCAAGATTTCCGCGTCACGTTTTCGAAGGAACAGGTGGGTCAGAAACTTTACAATTTTGACACGCAAGATGCGTGGGAAGGCGAGTCCCCTGGACTCAGCGCGTTTGAGCGCGGCGAGGACGGCGCGCTTTTCCACACTTATTCGACCTATTCACGCGGTCTCGATGTCCTTAACGGCACCTACCAAATGATCGATCTGCTTCCGAAGGGCCGAAACGAAGGCGGAAAGGGCATGGCTTGGGTTCGTCACAAGGATCGTTACGAAGCTTGATCATGCTCGCCTGAGCGAACGGCCGCTGGTAGCCTCGCGAAAGATTCCCACAGGCGAGGCGCTGAGCAGCATGGCGGATGTCTTCATCTCGTATTCACGCGAAGATCGTGCGCGGGCGGAACAGGTCGCGCGCGGACTTTCTGCAATGGGACTCGAGGCGTTCTGGGACACTGACATTCCGCCCGGCCAAACATGGGCCGATTACATCGAAGGCAAGCTTGCGCAGTGCAAAGCCGTGGTGGTGCTCTGGAGCGAGCATTCGACCAAGTCTCAATGGGTGCGTGAAGAAGCGCGCATGGGCCGGGACAAGTCGAAGCTGATACCAGCGATGCTTGAGGCCTCGCCGCCGCCCTTCGGTTTCGGCGAAGTGCAGGCCGCCGACCTGTCGGCTTGGCGCGGCGAACCCAATCATCCGGAATGGGCGCGATTGTCGGCAGCCGTACGAAACGCTGTCGGCGCACCAGAAGGCTCTCCGGCGGTGACGCCACAACAAAGCTTCGCGCCGCCGCCCGCGGCAGCGCCTGTGCCGTCCATGGCGCAGCAGACGGCAACACGTGCCGGCGTGCCGGCATGGGCCTGGATCGCAGGAGGCGTTGTGGCGGCCATTCTGGCGATCGCGGTGATTGGCCCGATGTTGTCGAAGCAGGGGCAAAGCGCCCAGCAGGCGGTCTATGATCCACAACAGGCCGGTCAGCCCGTCGCCAATGCGCCGGCGCAGTCGGGCCAAGTGCCCCCGCAAAGCGCACAGATCTTGATGCAACAATTGCAGCAGGCGGAACAGGCTGCCGCGCAACAGGGATTCCAGCGGGTCGGACAGCCGTTCGCGGGTGGCCTGACACAAGGACAGAGCTGGAATGTGCCGGCGCAACTCTTCGCTGGATACGAATACCGCGTACTAGGCGTTTGCGATCAAAGCTGCCGAGACATGGACATCGCCGTGTACGATCAGTCAGGCGCGACGATTGGGCAGGACAATGCCAATGACGATCATCCCGCCGTAGAGATGACGCCAGCGGTCAATGGGCAGTTCACCATTCAGGCGCAGATGTTCCAGTGTTCGGCGCAGCCCTGTTACTATGCGCTTGTCCTCTACGGGCGTGCGCGCCAGTAGCTAGATACGATTTTCCAGCACGAACACGCGCACAGCCGATGCGAGCGACGCGTCGGGAGCATCCTTGGCGCGCGCCTCGTCAATCGTGGCAATGAGCACCGGCAGACTCGCCCCGCGCGCGCGCGCAATCTTTTCCAGCGCCGTCCAAAATTCCAGTTCCAGCGCCAGCGACGTCCTGTGGCCGGCGATGCGCATGGATCGCTTCAGCAGCGACCCGGCGTTAGGCGTCATCCCTTTTATGCCCTTCAAGTTTCCGTCGTGCGGCATCGTTCTCCGTCCGCGTTTGGCTCTTCTCAGCTTTCGTTCGCCCGAACGCCGCGCGGTTTAGCTGCGCTTGGGTCTCAGCATCGGAACGCTGTTTCGCCTTCCGCGCGCGTCTGAGATTCACAACATCAGCCATGAACGGGATGTATACATCCATCGCAGGAAGGCCAAGCGCCATGCGACTGAAACCGCGTGTTTTCGCTCGCGAATATTGGACGCACCGAGCGGCAAGATGTTCCGTCGCGTGACTAGTGCGAGGGCAGGTAATCGACCAGGAACAAGTGCGCGTTCACACAAATTGAACCAGATGAAGCCGGCGTGCGTGGCGCCGATTGGGTGAAAGGGCGGCTTCCGGTTCGTCCAGGATGTAGAGCCCGCTCCTGCCGAAACGGTGCTCGATAAGAGCCATGAACGATTGCCCATGACTCATCTCGTGAAGTGAATGTCCGCCATGGTAGTTCATTACTTTTGAGCTGTTCACCGGCCCATCGTCGCGGTCGAGCTCCTCAATGTTGGTCGCTACATTGAAGTAGCTTTCCGCCCGCAGAAAATAGCCGTCTCGTCGTCGCCGAGGCGACTTCGCGAGTCTCAACTGATTGTAAAGGGGAGAGTGTGAAGCGCGGGTCGAGAAATTGAAATTGATGCTGCCACCCTCCGCATTGAATCCAGTCGCGACAGCGATCGCTTCGATTAGCGTGCTTTTGCCAGAGCCGTTCTCACCCACGAAAAATGTTACGCGCGGGTGGAACTCGAGCCGATCCCAGCCGCGCACGACCGGCAAGGAGAATGGGTACGACTTGGCATCCCAGTTCTCGTCCCGAATAAGCTCCATCGAATGGATGAAGCCGGTGAACTCGTGGACTTTCGTCATCCCGGCCCGATCATCTTCTCCGGCCTTACGATGGCGTCGAAATCGTCGCCCGGAATGCCATCCTTCACCGCTTCCTCGCGCAACGAGGTGCCGTTCTTGTGCGCGGTCTTGGCGATCTTGGCGGCGCGGTCGTAGCCATACTTGGGCGCCAGCGCTGTCACCAGCATCAACGACATGTCGAGGTTCTTCTTGATGTTGTCCTCGCGCGCCACGATGCCGACCACGCAATTGTCGGTGAAGCTCACCGAGGCGTCCGCGAGCAGCCGCGTCGACTGCCAGAAATTGTAGGCCATCACCGGATTGAAGACATTGAGCTCGAAATGGCCGCTGGCCCCGGCAAACGTCATAGCCGCGTTGTTGCCGAACACCTGCACGCACACCATCGTCAGTGCCTCGCACTGCGTCGGGTTGACCTTGCCCGGCATGATCGACGAGCCCGGCTCGTTTTCTGGCAACGCCAGTTCACCCAAGCCAGACCGGGGCCCCGAACCCAGAAATCGAATGTCGTTGGCGATCTTGAAGAGCGAGGTCGCCACCGTGTTGATGGCGCCGTGGCTCATCACCATGGCGTCGTGTGCCGCCAGCGCCTCGAACTTGTTGGGCGCCGAGGTGAACTTCATCTGCGTGATCACCGTGATGCGCTCGGCCACCTTCTCTGCAAAACCCGGAGGAGCGTTCAACCCAGTGCCAACCGCCGTGCCGCCTTGAGCCAGCTGCATGAGCAGCGGCATGGTTGAATCGACGCGCGCCAAGCCGTTCTCAACCTGCTGCGCGTAGCCAGAGAATTCTTGTCCAAGCGTGAGTGGCGTCGCGTCCTGCGTGTGCGTGCGGCCAATTTTGATCACATGCTTCCACTGGTGCGCCTTGTCGTTGAGCGCATTGCGCAGCTTCGCCAACGCCGGCTTCAACCGATGCTCGATCTCTTCCGCCGCCGCGATGTGCATGGCGGTCGGGTAGGTGTCGTTCGAACTTTGGCTCATGTTGACGTGATCGTTGGGGTGAACCGGCTTCTTCGAGCCCATTTCGCCACCGAGCATCTCGATCGCCCGGTTTGAAATCACCTCGTTGGCGTTCATGTTCGATTGCGTGCCGGACCCCGTCTGCCAGACCGCCAGCGGGAAGTGCGCATCGAGCTTGCCTTCGATGACTTCCTGAGCCGCCGCGACAATCGCCTTGCCGATGGTTGGATCGAGGCGACCCAATTCCATGTTGGCCTCCGCCGCGGCGCGCTTCACGATCCCCAGCGCCCGGACGATCGGCGGCGGCATTTTCTCCACGCCAATCTTGAAATTGCCGATCGAGCGCTGCGACTGGGCGCCCCAATACTTGTCCGCCTCCACCTCGATTGGGCCAAAGGTGTCGGTTTCCGTGCGGGTTTTCATGAATATTGGCTCTCAGGACGAGGGGCGGAGAATCTGCCACGTTGTCTCGATAGCCAATATTTGCATCAAATTCCCCGATCAAGCGGCCGTGGGGGTGCTGCGATGCAGTTGGACGACATGCGAACGGTGAGCGCGCTGCGCCTGCGTGAGCCCTCGGCCGATGCCGTGGCCAGGCTGTCGGACAGGGTTCTGCGGGCGGCCGCGCAGAACCCCGATCACAGCGAGGCGGGGCGAGCTGCGGCGGCTGAGGTGCTTCGCGCGCGCGGCCTGTCGGTCGATCCCTGGGACGCCTCGGTCCGCGGCTTCCTCAAGTTGCGCAACCTCGACCGCGGAGACATGCTGTTCTTCGGCAGCATGGGAGCACTTGTTCGCGACTTGAGCGGCGCCGTCGCGTTTTGGTCCGCGGTTCTGCTCTTCATGTCGATTGGCGCCGCTGCGCTGACTGGCGCCGCACCCGGAGGCGAGGCGCTGCGAACGTTTCTCGCTCCCACGGCCGGCATCTCAGCCACGGTATGGTTTTTGGCGAGCGTTTTCCGGCGCAAACTCGCGCGCGTCACCGTTCTCCGCTCTGGCGGCCACAACGGCGCCGCATTGCGCCGCTTCATCCACCGTGAGCTTCGCGCCTACGGCCACATAATCAGTCTCTCCGCCGACAGCGGCGCTGGCGTCACCGTGCGGAGCGCCTCATCGTACCGAGCGGTCGCGCAACGGCTACGTCACCGCACCGTATTCAACCTTCGCATGTTGTTCTCCGAGGGCGAGGGCTTGGCGTTAAGCGCCGACGAGGCGTGGCTTTCGCTTGTCGTTGGCATGTTGGCGCGATCCAGCGACGTGTTGATCGTCGACATGAGCGCCGGTTCGTCCTGGGCGTGGTCTGAACTCCAACGGCTGGGATTGCTCAATCGCGCCGTGTTTGTGGCCGATTGGTCCAAACAGGACGCTGCTGAATCGGGGCTCCACGCGCTGGAGATAGCGCAGCCTTGTTTTGTCTATGCGCCTGACGGAGAAGTTCAGCGCCGGTCGAGATTCCGGACACAGATGCTCGGCGCTATGCGTGTCGCGCTCGGCGCTGCTGCATGAATGACTGGGCCGGCCGTGGAAAAGTGCGCGCCCGGCTCATCGGCGGTGGCGTCGAAGTCGCCATCGACGGCATCACTACGCAGGCGCGCTATTACAAGCTCTTGGTCTATGAGTTCTTCCGCAAGGAGTTTCAAATCCGTCCGCGCTACGGCGATTTTGATGTCGAAATCCGCATGGAGCACGTAGGCGAAGCGCCTGGCCTCGATCTCGACAATCTCGCCAAGGCGCTACTCGACGCACTGAAGGGGCACGTGTTCGTCGATGACGCTCAGATCGCGCGGCTGTTCTGCGAACGCGCGCCAGGCGAACGTGATTGCATCACGGTGCGCGCGACAAAGCGAAGCTGATTTCGGACCGCGGACGTCCCGTCCGCGCTCCGCTATTTCTTACGGAACGCATCCAGCGAGACGACCGAGCTGTCTTTTGGCGCCTCAGCGTCTTGGGTGCGCGCCTGCTGCGGTTGCGCCGCCGGCGACGCAGTGTCCCCCGACGCCATGCGCGCTTCGTCTGTGTGCGGCTGTTCGAATTGCAGGCCGAACTTCACGCTCGGGTCGAAGAAGCGGGTGATCGCGGAAAGCGGAATGGTGATCGGCTGCGGTTGGCCCGAGAACTTCAGAATGACGCGGAAGCGATCGGCGTAAACTTCAAGATCCCAGAACTGGTGCTCGAGCACGATCGTCATTTCGTCGGGATAGCGCGCACGCAATTGATCAGGGATCACCACGCCCGGTGCGTGCGTACGGAACGTAATGTAGAAATGATGTTTGCCCGGAAGGCCGCGTGGGCTTGCTGCTTCTTGCAACGCTGCGCGCACGACACCGCGCAGGCCCAGACAAATCCATACCGGTTCATTTCGGTCCGTCAATTCTTGATCCACAGCGCGCGAAATCGGCGCTTTGTGTGACATCGCGAGGCGAAACGCGGAGTGCGGCGCAACAGTTCGCTGCGCGCGTGCAATTCGCACGCATCAAATGTGCTCTTCGCGCGCGAAGCGAGACGCCCTGTGGAAAACTCGCCAAGCGTTTGCGTGCAAACGGAAAACTTTGCGACAAGTAGCGGCGGCGCAAACATTATGAAGGGGAAGGAAAATCCCCAGCTTCTGTTGCCGGGTGCTGGGGGACCCCGCCTTAGGATGCTACTCGTAAGGACTTAGATCGAGATCACTCGCACTGCTTACGCAGCGAGGGCGAACTCTTCAGCTGAGTTGTCATTGGCAACTATGCTGTTTGGCCTGTGACGGGACCACCCGAGCAAAAGCCTCGGCCTTCAACGTCCGTCGATCCTATTTCGGCCCCGTGTTCCCCCAATGAAGGAAAACTGGTGGAGCCGCCGGGCATCGCACCCGGGTCCGATCCGCCTATCTCCGCGCGTTTATCGCCATAGTCCGGTTGCCCGAACGATTCGGAATATAAGGGCAAATCACGTCCGCGCCACACCGAACCGGCGCGGTTCTCACTTACCCCACCGCTAGACCATCAGTCCGATATCGATGTCGGGGGACTCGCCTTAACGCGTGACCGTCACTTCGGAGAGCCAGCTCATGATGCGCAAGCTTGCGGCGGAATTTGTCGGCACATTCACGTTGGTGCTTGTCGGCTGCGGCTCGGTGGTGCTGGCCGGCTTCGGCATCATCGGCCAGGAAGGCATCGCCTGGGCCTTCGGCCTCGCCATCGTGGCCATGGCCTATGGCATCGGCCCCGTCTCCGGCTGCCACGTAAACCCAGCGGTGAGCTTCGGCGCCTGGATCGCAGGGCGCATGCCGACCGGCGAAATGCTCGGCTATTGGATCGCGCAATGCGCCGGCGCGATCGTCGGCGCCGGCGTGCTGCTGGTGATCGCTTCAGGTGGGCCGAATTATTCGCTGGCGCAGCACGGCCTCGGTCAAAACGGCTACGGCCTCGGCCATTCGCCTGGCGACTACAACCTCATTTCCTGCGCCGTTTTCGAGGTGGTTGCGACCTTCATCTTCGTCACCACCATCCTCGGCGTCACCCAAAAGAATGCGCCCCAGCAACTCGCCGGATTGGCGATTGGCCTGACGCTGGCGGCGATTCACATTGTCGGCATTCAGGTGACTGGCGTATCCGTGAATCCGGCCCGCTCGCTGGGGCCTGCGGTTTGGGTGCTGGGTGACGCGATTGGCCAACTCTGGCTCTTCATCGCCGCGCCAATGGTAGGAGCGGCGCTCGCCGGATGCGCGTTCAGAGTGAAGCTGCTCAGCGAGGACGACTAAGGCCGGTCAGCGGCACGCTTGTCGTCGCGCTCTTCGCACTGCTCACCTACCTCTACTATCCAACGCCCGCGCCGAACGTACAGCAACCAACCAGCGACGACTGCGTCCTCCTGCACATGTGGTCGAACGGCTATCACAGCGATCTCGGCGTGCCGGCGAGCATCTTCTCGGAGAACCATCCGCTGCGGCGGCTCTTTCCGCAGGCGACGACGCTGCTGATCGGCTGGGGTGACGAGAAATTCTATCAGTCGGACGGTACAAACCTTTGGCTCGGTCTCGACGCACTCATCCCGCCCAGCCCAAGCGTCATGCACGTCGCCTACAACGCTGCCGCGTCGTCGCGGTATCTCGGCCCGAATGACGACGCGCCCATTGCCGTCTCGCGCGAGGGCGCGCTTGAGCTTGAGCACTACATCGATCGCGCTTTGGTGCTCGACGCGCAGGGCAACGCTACCATCGTGGCGCCCGGCAAAGTCATCGGTCGCTCCGAATTCCTCCGCACCCGCGGCTCGTTCCATTTGTTCAACGTCTGCAACCAATGGCTCGCCCGCGCGCTCCGCGCCGCCGGCGTGGATGTGAACGCCCGCGCCGCCTGGCTGGCCGGCGGCCTGATCGACCAAGTGCACCGCGCCGACCGCGCCGCTTGCCCGGCGTAGGCCGCCACCTTCGTCATTCCGGACGCGCGGAGCGCGATCCGGAACCCAGGGAGTGACGTAGCGCAGGTGCTTGCTGCCCCTGGGTTCCGGGCTCAATGCTTCGCATTGCCCCGGAATGACGAGTGGGTGTGTGCGAAAGCCAGCGAGTCAGCCCATATCTAGAGCGCAATGAGCGCCCAGCCCGCCCCCGCGCCAGACAGCAACGCCGACATCGCCTATCTCGGCCTGCTCAAGGACATCCTCGACAACGGCGTCGACCGCGGCGATCGCACCGGCACCGGCACGCGCGGCGTCTTCGGCCGCCAGCTGCGCTTCAATTTGAGCCAGGGCTTTCCACTCCTCACCACCAAGAAAGTGCACCTGAAGAGCATCATCCTCGAACTGCTCTGGTTCCTGCGCGGCGACAGCAACGTGCGTTGGCTGCAAGAGCAGGGCGTCACGATCTGGGACGAATGGGCCAACGAAGAGGGCGAACTCGGCCCCGTCTACGGCAAGCAATGGCGCTCGTGGGAAACCAAGGACGGCCGCGTCATCGATCAGATCGCCAACGTCGTCCACGCCATCAAGACCAACCCAAACTCACGCCGCCACATCGTCTCCGCCTGGAATCCGGCCGAGGTCGATCAAATGGCGCTGCCGCCGTGCCATTGCCTCTTCCAGTTCTTCGTCGCCGACGGAAGGCTCAGCTGCCAACTCTACCAACGCAGCGCCGACGTCTTCCTCGGCGTCCCGTTCAACATCGCCAGCTACGCGCTGCTCACACAAATGATGGCGCAAGTCACCGATCTCGCCCCCGGCGATTTCGTCCACACCTTCGGCGACGCGCATTTGTATCACAATCACTTCGACCAAGCCCGCACCCAACTCGCGCGCACGCCGTATGCCCCACCACAAATGCTGATAAACCCAGAGCGCAAAGACATCTTCGGCTTCGAGTACGGCGACTTCAAACTTGAAGGCTACACAGCGCACCCCGGCATCAAGGCGCCGATCGCGGTTTAGGTCTGTTATTCGCCAATTTTGTTGCAAACTCCGATTGGCCACAACGCCAAATTTTGCTTGCCCTCTGAACCGCGTTGCGCACCTTTGATGCCAAGGGATCGCAGCAGACGCTGCAAATCTGACCCAGGAGCCTCGTAACAAGTTCTCGCCGGCTTCTAGCGCCGTTGCTCCCCGCGCAAAATAATAACGACAAAAATCGAACGCTCAGCCGCAGCGGAGTGTTCAAGCTAGGAGGGGTGAATTTGGACTTCGCCCTCGATGATGACCGGCGCATTCAATGCTAGTTCGGCCATCCCGGCGACGGCGCGCGGGCACATCGCTGCCTCCTCGCCGTAGAGCGTGATCATCAAGTCCGTGAATCCGTCGATGACTTGCGGCAAAGAGGTGAATCCTGGTGCGGCATTCACCATGCCAAAAACACGCAACCAACTCGAGACCCGATCAAGATCACCCAGCTCTCTTTTCAGATCACCGAGCACAGCCAGCGCTGTGTTCTTCGCAGCGGCGTAGCCCTGTTCGACGGTCAGCTCCGATCCGACTTTTCCCGCCGGAAGCGCGAACATCCCGTCGGCTAGCCGTGGCCCGTGCCCCGCGATGATTGCGCGATCACCAGCTATTCGAACCTGCCTCCACGCAACCTTGAATCCGGGCGGCGCACGCATTTCTGCTGGAAGAGCCAACCCCATTTCCTTCAGCTTGGCTTCAATGCGCATCGAATCGCTCCAATAGAACGCGAGGCGGAGACAGTGCGCGAGCAACGACCGTAGTCAACGCAAAGGCGCTTTGCTCAAGTGGGCAACCGTCCGGAATGGGGCCGGAAGCAGAAATCTCTCCTTCGCCATTCCGGGGCTCGCGGAGCGAGAACCCGGAACCCAGGGCCGCCGCTCCGTCGTTGGCCCCTGGGTTCCGGATCGCGCCTGCGGCGCGTCCGGAACGATGATGGTGGGGCGATCGAGAGCTGATACACCGCAATCCGCATGATCCCCCGCGAACTCATCGCCACAGCGCAGATCCCCGACGGCGACGAGCTGC
>JACQAC010000203.1 GCA_016195245.1 Pseudomonadota bacterium | reverse complement strand
GCCGGCCTTCGCTAGCGCGCCAATCCAATTGCGTGCAGCGCGCAACCATGCTCGTGCAGGAATTCCCGCCCACGCTCGAATTCCGGCATGCAGCGTGCGACGCACACCCAAAAGCGGCGCGAATGGTTCATTTCTTTGAGATGCGAGACTTCGTGCGCGGCGAGATAATCGAGCACATAAGGCGGCGCGAGAATGAGCCGCCATGAAAATGACAGCACGCCATCCACCGAGCACGAGCCCCAGCGTGACCGCAGTTCTTTCACCTGCACTCGAGCTGGCTTCACGCCGAGCGTCCGCGCATGCAACGCCACGCGCTCGGTCAGGTCTGCCTTCGCCTGATCCTTAAAATACCGAAGCAGCCGGCTTTCGAACAAAGCAATATCGGGGGCCGGCGCAATCAGAAGCGGTGGATCGCCCACTTCGATGCGCGGGATTGCGCGCCCGTGTTCGTGCACCAGCTTGTGTGTCACGCCACGCAGCGGCGTCATGGCGCCCGGCGCCAGCAGCACGCCTTGCGGGAGCCGCGACAACTCATGCGCAATCCAACCCGCGCGTTCCGCCGCGAATTGCGCTGCGTGTTTCAAATGCCGCTTCGTTGGCGCGGTGGCGATGGCCTCGCGGCGTGTCGGATCAATGCGCACTGAAACGCGCCGCGCACGCGGGTTCACCACCAACTTCACCGCAACGCGGCGTCCGTCAGTCGTTTCGATCTCGGTTTGAAGCGAATCTATTCTGACCCGCGAATCGAAGCGCATACGAAAGAGTCTCACAATGCGCGGAAACGCCCAAGCGTGCGTCACCGCACGCTCGTGTGACTCGATGTGGAAGCCGCGCACTATTGCCCGGAAACCAACTTCAAACTTGGTTTGCGCTTGGCGCCCGCTTGGTGCGAGCGCATGAAGTCGCGCATGCGCGGATAGATTTCGGTTTTGAAACGACGTCCACTGAACACGCCATAGTGGCCAACGCCTGGCTGAATGTAGTCCTGACGCATGTGCTCGGGGATGTTGCTACAGATAGCGTACGCGGCCTGCGTTTGGCCAATGCCGGAAATGTCGTCGTTCTCGCCCTCGACGGTGAGGAGCGCCGTCTTGGTGATCGCCGACGCCTTCGCCAACTGGCCGCGATGCTCAAACGTACCGCGCGCAATTGAGTATTCCTGGAACACTTCGCGTAGCGTCCCCACGTAGAATTCTTCACTCAGATCCATCACCGCCAGATACTCGTCATAGAACAAGCGATGCTTCTCGGTGCTGTCGCCATCGCCCTTCACGAGGTTTTGGAAATAGAGCTGATGCGCGTCGACGTGCTTGGACAAATTCATGCCCATGAAGCTCGCGAGTTGCAGAAAGCCCGGATAGACGCGCCGAAACGCACCGGGGTAGAGCGTTGGCACCGTATGGATCATGTTCTGCTTGAACCATTCGATGTCACGCGTCTCCGCGAGCTTGTTCGGCACGGTCGGCGACAAACGGGCATCGATGGGCGAGCCCATGAACGTCATGGTCACCGGCGCACACGGATCGTCCTCCTCGGCCATCAGCGAAACTGCCGCCAACACCAGCGGCCCCGGCTGACAGACCGCCACGACATGCGTTTCCGGCCCCAAGTTGCGCAGCATCGCCATCACATGATCGATATAGTCGTGCAGATCGAAGCGCCCCGCCAAGACGGGAACCATGCGCGCATCCGACCAGTCGGTGATGTAAACATCGTGCTCCGGCAAAAACGCTTCGACGGTCGAACGTAGAAGCGTCGCGTAGTGCCCTGACATTGGCGCCACCAGCAGCACCGTCGGATCCGTTCGTTCGCCACGCGCTTGCACCAGCGCTTCAGCATCGCGCTCGAAATGCAGCAGCGAGCACCAAGGCGACGACCACACGCTCTTCGGCGTCACCGGCACATCCACGCCTTCGACGGTTGTCGTCGGCAGATTCCAAGCTGGCTTACGATAGCGCCGCGTGACGCTCTCGAAGAGTTCGCTGGCGGCGGCCGCAGTACGCGCGACCTCGCTGTCCGCCATCGGGTTGAGCGGCGAGCGCAGCATGCTCGATTGCATCAGTGCTGCGATCCGGAGGGGCGCGACCGAAAGGTGGCCCAATTCGTACATTGAGTAGAGCATGTCAGCCTTTTGCTGCGGCGCAGCACCTAACTAGAAGATGCGCCGTCCCCCGTTTCCAACAAGCTAAGGCATCCCCATGGGCGAGTTTACCGCGCTGCGGCGACCAACCCCAACAACCCAGCCAGAGGCCGCCGTCCCACAAAACGGCTGCCCGACGCTAATGTAATTTACATTACACACATACCAAGTGCGTCTAGGTGTGATCCCGCCGCGTCAGCCCGGCAGCGATGCACTGGGTGATCTGGGCCGGCGTCGCCTGCGCTGAATTGACGATGGCCCGCGTCCTCCACTGCCCGTCCATCACGTACAGGAACGAGGTGTGATCGACGTTGTAGGCATCCGCCGGCGCGCCCTCGACCGGCTGTGCGTGGCTGTAAACTCGGAACGCCGTCTCAGCCGCCTGCACCTGCGCCGCTGAGCCTGTCAGCCCTTCCAGACCGCTGGGAAAGCCATTGGTGCGCACGTATTCGCCCAGCACCTGCGGCGTGTCGCGTTGTGGATCGACGGTAATCAGCACCGGTTGAATGTCGAAACCGCCGGGCGCCGCGAGCGCTTGCGCCAGCGCATACATCGTTGTCGGGCATACATCCGGGCAATGCGTATAGCCGAAATAGAGGATGGCCGGCTGCCGATGGAAATCCGCTTGCGTAACAGCGTCGCCGTGCGTGTCGACCAGGGCAATGGGTCCGCCCACCTGCTCTGCGCCCTGTAGGATGCAGTTTTCCGGCGGCGTCGTGTCCGGCATGCGCCCGACCAGAAACAGCGTCCCGATGCCCGCCGCTACCGCGGCCGCCAGCGCGGGCACGATGGCGCCGGTGATATCGAGGCGCGGCTTTTGCGTCGGTGGCGAAGACATGAACGCCTACGCTAATCAGCGCTTCCGCGCCCGAGCAACGCGGCGGGAGCGCACAGGCGGCGCAAAGCCGCAGCGGAAAATAGAAATTCCTTGAGCCCGGCGCACCTTGCGCGGCATGTCACGCGCATGACGGCCACGCCTGTCCAACGCGAGCCCGCACCGCTTCCCAGCTTCTGGACGGCGACCAGCCGCGTGCGGTTCCGCACGCTCATTCTGCTTCGTTGGCTTGCCATCGTCGGACAGACGGCTGCCGTGCTGTTCGTCCGCTACGTCCTCAATGTCGACTTTCCGCTCACGTGGGCGTTCGCCGCAATTCTTGTCTCCGTCGCACTCAATTTTTTTCTGATGGGCCGGCGGCGATCCCAGGATCTGGCGCTGGAATGGGAGGCGGCCAGTCAGCTTGCGTACGACGCGGTGCAACTCGCCGTGCTCCTGGCGCTGACGGGCGGATTGCAGAACCCCTTCGTCTTTCTGTTCGTCGCGCCGGTTGCCGTTTCTGCGACTATCTTGCGCCCCTCGCTTACGGCCATGCTCGCCGCGCTGACTTTCGCGTGTGTCGGCGCACTTGCTGTTTGGCGCCTACCGCTGCCATGGCCCGAGGGTTCAAGCTTCCACATCCCACAACTTTACCAACTTGGTCTGGCCGCCGCCGTATTCATCGGCCTCGGCTTCACCAGCGTCTATGCGTGGCGAGTCGCCGCCGAAGAAGAGCGCCTCAACATCGCGCTCGCCGCCGTGCAAGCGGTGCTGGCGCGCGAGCAGACACTGTCAGCGCTTGGCGGACTTGCCGCCGCCGCCGCGCATGAACTCGGCACGCCCCTTGCCACCATCCATCTTGTCGCGAAGGAGATGGCGCGCGGCCTCGCGCCAGACGATCCGCGCGCCGAGGATCTGCAATTGCTCGTCACCCAAAGCGAACGCTGCCGGGCAATCCTCGGGCAGCTTTCGTCGCCGCGGGAGGACGGCGATGTCATGTTGGCGCGCGCGCCGATCAAGGCGTTGCTCGAAGAAGTCATCGCCCCGCATGAAGGTCTCGGCGCGGAAATCGTTATTTCCGCGCAAGGCGAAGGCGCTCTCAACGTGCGCCGCATGCCTGAGATCGTACATGCCCTCGGCGGCATCGTTGAAAATGCGGTGGGCTTCGCCAACGCCCGCGTCGATGTCGAAGCCCGCTGGGATGGGGAACACATCGAGGTCACCGTGCGTGACGATGGCCCCGGCTTCACGCCTGGCGTGCTCAACCGGCTCGGCGAGCCCTATTTGACCGAACGTGACGCCGAAGGCGCTGCCGGCGGCTTGGGCCTGGGCTTCTTCATCTCCAAGACCCTGCTCGAACGCAGCGGCGCCAAACTGGATGTGAGAAATCGCCGTTCCCCCAATCAGGGC
>JACQAC010000030.1 GCA_016195245.1 Pseudomonadota bacterium | reverse complement strand
AGCCGTGTTGATTGGCCGGATCGTGCTTAAGAAGAACGCCTCGGTGTGGTGGGGTGCGGTGCTGCGCGGCGACAACGAACCGATTGTCGTCGGTGAAAATTCCAACGTTCAGGACGGCAGCGTGCTGCACACCGATATCGGCGCGCCGTTGACCATCGGGCGCGACGTCACCATCGGCCACCAAGTCATGCTGCACGGCTGCGCCATCGCCGACACTTCGCTCATCGGCATCAAGGCGACCGTTCTGAATTACGCCAGCATCCCAAGCTTCTGCCTCGTCGGTGCGCACGCACTGGTCACCGAGCGCAAGACCTTCGAGGAAGGTTCACTCATCACAGGAGCACCGGCGCGCGTGGCTCGGAAGCTGGACGAGCAGCAGCGCCAGATCATCCAATTCTCGGCGGCTCACTACGTTGACAACTGGAAACGCTACAAACGTGATTTGAAGCCCAGCCAGTTCGCCTAAGTCTCGCCGCTTCGGCTTCACACCCTCGCCACGGAAGGCTACACAAAGTTCATGTCATGGATATTGACGTGAGCGCCGAAGAGCCGCCGGCCCAAGCCGCGCCAGAACCGCCGGGAGCGCCACCACAGGCTGCGCCAGCCGCGCCGCCGAGTTCGCCGCAAGCGCTTGCGCCTTCGTCCGGCAACGGCCCGTTCGCACCGCATCCGCACACCGACGCTTATACGGTTCTACAATACACGCCGCCGTCGCAGCTCATCAGCGCTGGCGATCACGTGCTGGCGCACGTGCGCCCCGACGCCGCGAGCCCAGGCGTCGTCATGTTCGGTCCCGGAGTCGCGCTCACGATCACCGGCCGTGTCTCGCGTGGCTTCGCCGACGATTGGTACGCAATCGCCTGGAACAACCAGACCGCCTTCATCCGTCAACAGGATGCGACGCCAGGCACGGCCACCGCTCCGCCGCCAACCGCCGCACATGTGATCGTACCGCCGCGCGCGCCGCCAAAGCCGCCGGAAGGCACACAAGACTCGGCGGAGACCACAAATGCGCCGCCGCCTGTTGCTTCCGGTCCATTCGAATTGAGTGGTGTGCGTTGGGTGAGCCGTCCGAGTCGCCGCGATTACGAACGAGCGTTTCCGCAGCGCGCGCTCAATAGTGGTCAATCCGGTCGAGTGACACTCGATTGCACCGCTTCAGGCAGCGGCGGCTTGGATTGTTCGGTCGCCAACGAACTGCCGCGTGGCTACGGCTTTGGCAACGCCGCACTCAATCTCTCGCGCCAATTCCGCATCGCGCCCACGACCAGCGACGGGCGTCCCGTCGCGGGTGGGCATGTCAGCGTACCGGTCGAGTTCCGAGCCAACTGAAGATGCGCGGATCGATGAGCGCCGAGCGCCACGGCGCTCCCCAGTGGCCGCCGAGGGCCTAGAGTGATTTGGGTTCCGGACGCAGCGGCGCGTTCCACACTTTTCCAATGCGCACATCAGTCCCTGGACCGAGATTGAACCACGCCAAGCGGTCCCTCGTCGCGTCGATCACCACAAAGCGATCGCCTGTCTCCAAGGTCTGCGAAAGCGTGTTGCGGATGGCGCTCGCCGAGAACTTGGTGCGCACAAGCCAGAGGCCCGGCGCCAGATCGCAAACCGTGCCCAAGCCTTCGAGGCCCGCCAGAAACGCCATCGTCGCGCCGGAAAATATCTCCGCTTGCACAAAAACGTTTGCGGCTTCGACGCTGCCATGGACGCTGGGTGTGCGCAGGCCACGCAAGGACATGATCTTGCGGGCTTCGACCCAACCCTTTTCGGGGTTATCGGCAACCAACGAAGTGGGGCGCACGCGGCCTTCAGACATGAAGCGCGCCATTTGCTCGATCGAATACGGTCCAAACGAGCGGCCGCGAATCTGTACCCACCATTGTGTGGCGGCAGGAAAGTTAATGCGTGCGACGTCGCTCACCGCGTGCTCCGTTTCAGCACGGAGGCCCCGCTCACGCCTCCGGCGACGGACAAGCTGCAACGCGCGTGCCGTGTGCTGTTAGGACGGCGTTAGGGCTGAGGTCGCTGGTTTCGGGTGTCGAAGTCGACCGCGAAGCCGCCGTCGATAAAGCGCGCAACGCGTCCGTAAACGCCTCCAATGCGCACCCAAGCCCCGATCGGCGGGGCAGCTCTGCGCGTCTGAATGGTCACGCCCGCGAGTGAGAAATCCACGACTTCGCCTTCGTACGCATCGCCCGCTTCGTGCTCAATACGAATGGTGCGAGATTGAGTGCGGGTGATGGCGCGGTGCGCCGGTTCTTCGACGCCCAAGCCTTTGTTAACCGCCAGCGTCAGCTGCTCTACCAACTTTTCCCGCTTGTGCATGCTGAAGTCGAAGATGACAGCAACTTCGCCTTCACCACATTTACGCGCCACCTTGCCGGATACGCGGCCAAAGCCTTCGAGATAGAGCACGACGCGCTGACCCACGGGCGGCGGCGTTGGGGTCACAATCCGAACATCGCCCGGCGACATGTCGGCGGTGCGGCAATCGTGCTCTTGGCCGCCAGAGCCCAGCATGCAGCCGCTGACTATGATCGGCATGCGCCTGAACCGGCGTCGTTCGGCGGCGTTGATGCGCCGCGAAGTCAGCCGCGTCGCGGCGGTAGCGAGGTCGACTCTGCGGGCGGCGCTCATACACCCCTAATGCACGTTCACCGTAAACGTTTGCTTAAGCTTTGACGGCGGGGCAGGGCTTGGCGCCGGTAGGCCAGACGCGCAAAACATAGGAAAGAAGCGAGGGAACGCCGTGGCTGAAGCAGTGGACGGACAGCGGTTTGATTACGTCATCGTCGGCGCCGGCAGCGCCGGCTGCGTGTTGGCCAACCGGCTAAGCGAAGATCCGCACGTCAAGGTGGCCATTCTCGAAGCAGGCGGTCGCAACGCCTCGCTGCTGGTGCGAATGCCTGCGGGCGTCGGTAATCTCATCCGCGCCAAAGGCGTCTCCAACTGGGGCTTCGAGACTGTTCCGCAGAAGCAGTTGGACAATCGGCGCATGTATCAGCCGCGGGGCCGTGGCTGGGGCGGATCGTCGGCGATCAACGGCATGATCTACATTCGCGGCCATGCGCGCGACTATGATCAATGGCGCCAGACGGGCCTCACGGGCTGGGGTTACGCGGACGTGCTGCCGTACTTCAAACGCGCCCAGCACCACGAAGACGGCGCCGACGCCTGGAACGGCGAGAGCGGCCCGCTCTGGGTTTCGCGTGGTCCTCCGGGCGATCCGATCTACAAGGCGTTCATCCAGGCTGGCGCGCAGGCCGGCTACAAAGTCACGCGTGACTTCAATGGGCGCCAACAAGAAGGCGTCGGCCCGTATCACCTGACCATCCGCGACGGTGAACGCTGGAGCGCGGCGGCGGCGTATCTCAGCCCGATCATCGCCCAACGCCCTAACCTTACGGTGATTTCGAACGCGTACGCGGGCCGCATCATCATCGAAAAGAAGATGGCGGTCGGCGTTGAGTTCTCCGCCGGGCCGGGCAAGCCGACGCAGAAAGTGTTTGCGACGCGTGAAGTGCTGGTGTGCGGCGGCGCGTTCCAATCACCGCAATTGTTGCAACTCTCGGGAATTGGCGCGGCGGACGATCTGCAGAAGCTCGGCATCGCCGTCGCGGCCGATCTCCCCGAAGTCGGCCGCAATCTGCAGGACCATCTCGACGTCAGCGTCATCTACGAGATGACCAAGCCGATCTCGATGTACTCCAAGACCAAGGGCATCAAGCAGCCGCTGATTGGCTTGCAGTACGCGTTCACAAAGACCGGGCCCGGCCGCACCAATCACCTGCACGCGGGCGCCTTCCTCAAGACGCGAGGCGAACTCGACCGGCCTGACATTCAGTTGCACCTTGTCAACGCTGTCATGATGGACCACGCCAAGGTGCAGCCTGATCGAGATGGATTTACGCTTCACGCCTGTCAGTTGCGCCCGGAAAGCCGGGGCACGGTGAAACTTGCTTCGCGCAATCCGTTCGAGGCGCCGCTGATCGACCCGAACTATCTCGATGCCGACAATGACCGCCGCACCATGCGCGATGCGGTTCGCGTCGTCCGAGACATCGTCGGCCAGCACGCGATCGATCTTTATCGCGGGCCGGAGATGCGCCCTGGCGCCCACGTGCGCACCGACGCCGAGATCGACGCTTGGATCCGACACACCGCGGAGACAATCTATCACCCGGTCGGCACTGTCCGCATGGGGGTCGACTCCAAGGCGCCTCTCGACGAGCAGCTGCGCGTGCGCGGTATCGATTCGCTGCGCGTTATCGACGCCTCCGTGATGCCGACGCTCGTCGGCGGCAACACCAACGCGCCGACCATCATGATCGCGGAGAAGCTCTCCGATATCATCCGCGGCAAGCCGCCGCTGCCGCAACAGGATGCGCCAATCGCGGAAGACGAGATGGCGATGGCATGAACGCTGCGCGGCTTATCGCCATGATTGGCGCCACCACCGGCGTCGCGGCGCTGCTTCTACAATTCGGGTTGATGTACGGGTCGATGACCGCGGAAAGCGTCGCCCCGGCCGCGGTCGTTTGGCGTTATCTTGGCTACTTCACCATTCTCACCAACATTTTCGTCGCTGTGATCTGGATCCGCGCGCTACTGCGGCCCGATCGGTCAATGCCGCGCCTGGAGGCGGCGGGCGGCGTTTCCATCGTGATGGTGGGCATCATCTATCACGCCTTGCTGGCGAGTAGGTGGAACCCGCAGGGCCTCCAGCTTGTAGCCGATTTCACCCACCACACGCTCGTGCCGGCGATGTTCCTGCTTTATTGGCTCCTCCGCCCGCATGGTCAGCTCAAATGGACTGATGCCTTGCTCTTGGTGGTGTGGCCGTTGGCCTATTGCCCCTATGCACTCATGCGCGGGGCCGTCGACGGTTGGTACGCCTACTTCTTCCTTGATCCCCGGCACATGAGCGTCGCGCAGCTTATCACCAGTATCACTGGTTTGAGCGCCGTGTTTCTGGCGTGTGCGCTGGTAGTCATTGCCCTGGACAAGATCGTCGCAAAGCGAGCGTCCGTGGGAGTGGTGGCGGCAACCTAGTTTAGTCGTTCACCACCACGAGGCGCATGCCGCGTGGCTCCTTTGCCTGCGGCGGATGCAGCGACCCCAGCCGTAGACGCCGAATGCTCTGCCCGAGCGTGAACGATTCTCCTCCCAGCGATTGAAAGAGGCCGAGCAACCGCGTCCCGAGGGCTTGGTCGACTTTGAGCGGCGTGAGCAAGATTTCCGCGCCCAGTTGGCCGTGTTCGGCTGTCTGTGCGCTGACGCGTGCGATGGCAGGCTCGCCGGCGTTGAGACTAGCGTCGATTAGCGCATTGAGCAGTTTCAAATCCTGGTCGAGGAAGAGCGTGGAGAGGTCATGGTCGCGTAAGTCGCGCCCGAACAGTTTCACGAGATCGGCGCCAAACGTGCGGATCGGTAGACGCCCATCCCGAGTGCGCTCCACCACAAACAACCGCTCCAGCACCTGATCGGCGCCGCCTTTTTTCGGCGTCGCTCCCGCGGCGCCGCCTAGCGCCCGGCCATAGGCCAGCAATGCCCGCGTGTCGGGGTGAAACGTCTCTTCGCCCATCATCGCCGTTAACGGTCCGTTTCGAGGTGCAACCGCGCTTGGACACGCAAGCCTCGCGCCCACGCGAATGAAGGGAAAACCGTTCGCGCGCGGGAAGCTTTCGCGCAGGGCGCGAGTGCTGAACTTGGTTTTGCGCGGGCTATGGAAAGATCCAGTGGCGAGATCGGATGGGCGTTTCAATCCGATACATGCGCGGTATGGGACCGCAGGCGCCCCGCCGGTCGGCGCGAAAGCTTCAGAACGTAGCGCCGGCCGGCGAGGCGCCGGCGGTCCCATGGCGATGGCGCGCTTCGGAGCGCGGACATCTTGCCCGCACTTCTTCTCGGCCAAACGAAGAGCGGGCGGGACGCCCGCGGTCCGGATTGAGGCACGCGTCATCGTCTGCCATTCCTCAAACGGAAAAGCGAAGGTGGTCCTCCTACGCCAAGGCTACGGAGGACATTTTGCCTCCCGGCAAAATGGGAGAGCGGGGCGCGCAAGTGACTTGCGCAGGTAGAAAGTAGTTGGGGTTTGTCGCTTGCGCGCCCCGCGTGATCTGTTTTGTCGACCGGAGAAGACTCAGTGGCGTTCCTACGGAGCCGCGAGGGGCCATGCGTTGAGGCAGACGGGGTTTCACGGCTTCGATAACTGAAGCCGTGAAACTAAAGACTGGCGCTCACTCTTCGCCAAGCGGGATCGCCTCCCGACCAGTCCCCGCGACGCTGGGGTTCTCGAGCGCCCTTGGCGCCTAATCTTCCTTGCCGATCGATGTGCAGGCAAACCACAACATGTTCGCC
>JACQAC010000202.1 GCA_016195245.1 Pseudomonadota bacterium | reverse complement strand
GAGATGCTCTTGCGCTCGCCGTGCGGATCGACTTTGCGCGGATCGTCGGCCATGGAGAGTGCGAACAAATGCGCGCCCCAATCGCCGTAGAGTCCGCGCATGCGCTGCGGCCCGGCGGCGCGGATATCGCCGATCTTCTTGAGATTGTTCCGCTCGAGCGCCGCAGCGGCGGCAGGCCCGACGCCCGGGAGCGTGGCCACGGCGCGGGACTCGAGAAACGCCAGCGCCTCGGCGCGGCCGATGACGGAGAAGCCGCGCGGCTTGTCGAGATCAGACGCCGTCTTCGCGAGGAATTTGTTGAAACTGAGCCCAATGGACACGGTGAGCTTGGTCTCTTCCCAGATACGGGTCTGCAGTTTGATCAACGATTGCGCCGGCAAGCCGCCGTGCAAGGCCTCGGTGCCGGAGAGGTCCATGAAAGCTTCGTCGATGGAGAGCGGCTGCACTTGCGGGGTGAGGTCTTCCATCATGCGGCGGATGCGGCGGCCTTCGTCGACATATTTGGCCATGTCGCCGTGCACGACTTTGGCTTGCGGGCAGAGCTTCAGCGCCTTGAACATCGGCATGGCGCTGCGCACGCCATAGGCGCGCGCGACGTAGCAGCAGGTGGAGACAACGCCGCGTTTGCCGCCGCCGACAATGACGGGGTGCGGTTCGAGGCTAGGATCGTCGCGCTTTTCGATGGAGGCGTAGAACGCGTCGCAATCGAGGTGGGCAATGGCGAGTGTACCGAGCTCAGCGTGCTCAAGCGGTTGCTCTTCGCCACAGTGCATGCAGCGCGGGGACGGCGTTTCCGATGCGCAGGCGCGACAGAGGATCATAACTGGACCGCCGGCGCCCTCGCCGGCCAACACCGGCGCTGGCCGGCGAGGCGCCGGCGGTCCTGGTTCATTGCGCTTCTTCTGGCGTGAACAGCCACGCGGCGCCGCGGACGCCGGAGCTGTCGCCGTGTTTGTTCTTGACGACATTAGTGCGGATGACGTCGGAGAAGACGTGAGCGATGAGTTTGCCGCGCACGCTTGGATAAAGCGCGTCGATGTTGGAGAGACCGCCGCCGAATACGATGGCGTCGGGATCGAGGATGTCCATCACCACGGCGAGCGAGCGTGCCAAACGATCGGCGAGTTGATCGAGAACGACGCGCGCGTGGGCGTCGCCGGCCTTAACGCCGGCGTCGAGGTCACGGCCGCCGATGCCGCTCCAGCGGCGTAGGCCGCTGCCTGAGACCCATTGCTCCAGGCAATTCCAGCGGCCGCACCAATCACGCACCGAAACCTCGTCGGCGCGAGCCCATGGCAGGGGCGTGTGGCCCCACTCGCCGCCAATAGCGTTGGCGCCTTCGATGGTCCTGCCGTCGACAACGACGCCGCCGCCACAGCCGGTGCCGAGAATGCGCACCGCGGCGTCGTAATTGCCGGGATTGGGAACGCGCTGGCGAACGCGGATTTCTCCGTTGGAATCAAGCAGCGCCGCTTCAATCTTGGTGCCGCCGAAATCCACTCCCAGGCGCATCGTCAATCCTTAAGACGTTCTTAACGCAAGGGCGCAGATTGCTGGGTTTGCCAGGGGTTGTTAAGGGCCGTGTGCTATTTGAGTGGCGCGTGGCCGTGACGCACCCTCGATGGGGCAAGGCCGCAAGCAGAAGCGGGACATGGCCAAAACCGTTCTCATCGTCGAAGACAATGATCTGAACCTGAAGCTCTTCAACGACCTGTTGGAGGCCTTCGGCTATCGGACCGTCAAGACCAAGGACGGTCGTCAGGCGTTGCCGCTAGCCCGCGAGCACAAGCCTGACCTCATACTTGTGGACATTCAGCTGCCAGAGGTCTCCGGACTGGAGATCACCGACCGCTTGAAGAAGGACCCGGCGTTGAAGGCCATCCCAGTTGTCGCGGTGACGGCGTTTGCCATGCGCGGCGATGAGCAGAAGATTTTGGCCGCCGGCTGCGACGCCTACTTGTCGAAGCCGATTTCGGTGACGACCTTCCTCGAAACTATTCGCCGCTTCATCGGATGAGGACGTCGCCATGAGCGCACGCATCCTCGTTGTTGATGATCTCGAAGCTAACCGTCGCTTACTGCAAGCACGGCTCACGGCCGATTACTATGACGTCCTCCTGGCGCAGCGCGGCGAAGAAGCCGTGCAGTTGGCGCGGCGCGAGAAGCCGGATTTGATTTTGCTTTACGTGAAGATGCCTGGGGGGATCGATGGCTACGAGGCATGCCGACGCCTGAAAGCGCAGCCTGAGACACGGCACATCCCGGTCATCATTCTCACCACGCTGGACGATCGCGACAACAAAGTGCGCGGTCTCCAGGCGGGCGCCGAGGAATTCCTGACCAAGCCGATCGACGAAGTCCAGCTGATGGCGCGAGTGAAGAGCCTGCTGTCGCTGAAAGTGGTGATCGACGAACTGCAGGCGCGCGAGGCGAGCGGCAAGCGGTTGGGAGTCATTGGTGAAGAACTGCATTCCGATCCACTGGAGCAGCACCGACTGACCGCTGGTAACGTGCTGCTCGTCGATGACAACGCGGTGCAGATCAAACGGATCAAGGCGTCGCTCGGTGTGGAACACAAGGTGACACTGCTTGGCGAGGAAGGCGCGTCTGCGTCGCCGGACCTCGTCGTTGTGGCGGTCACCGCAAAGTCATTCGACGGCTTCCGAGTAATCGCGCGTATGCGCTCGGGCGCACCTACCCGTCATTTGCCCATTCTAGCGGTGGTGGATCCGGATGACAAAGAGCGCGCCCTGCGCGCCATGGAGCTCGGCGCTCACGACATCATCGTCCGACCGATCGACGAAGAAGAAATCGTCGCGCGTGCGCGCACGTTGATGCGGCGCAAGCGCTACGTCGACGCTCTGCGGACGCGGCTTGACCAGAGCTTGGAATTGGCGATTCTCGATCAGCTGACCGGCCTCTATAACCGGCGCTTCCTGATGACTCAGTTGACGCCATTGGTGCAGCGAGCGCAGTGCGGCGGCGAACCGGTGTCAGTGATGACCCTCGATATCGACTACTTCAAACGCTGCAACGACAGCTATGGACACGATGTGGGCGATAAAGTCCTGCAGGAGTTCTCGGCCCGCCTCGCGACAAACGTGCGTCCATCAGATTTCGCCTGTCGACTTGGCGGTGAAGAATTCGTGGTGATCATGCCGCGCACATCGGGCGATATTGCCTGCCTGGCTGCGGAGCGCTTGCGCCGGCACATCGCGGCCACGCCGTTTGTCATTCACGGCATGGATCACGCGCTTGAGATCACGGCTTCAATTGGAGTTGCCTGCTCCGAAACGCTTGAGGACACGGCTGACTCTGTGTTGAAACGCGCCGACGAAGGGCTCTATGAAGCCAAGCGCGCTGGGCGAAACCGCGTTATGGGCCGAACCGCCCCACACGCTGCTTGAAGGCACACGCATCGACGCGGGTCCCTCCCTGCACCCGTCGCGTAACCTGGCCGAGGACATCGCGTTACTGGTTGATTTACCGCCACCACCTGAGCGACTTGATGGCTGACTTTGGGCACTCAGGCCGCCCTGCTAGGCTTTCAACGATCCAAGCTTATGTTATGAGAAGTCATGAGTTTCGTCCAAGCCACTGAAGCGCCCGACCGGCGCACCGCCGAAATCAAATTGCATGATCCCGCCGCCGCGTTTGCTGGCATGGCGAAGGCGGGAACGATCGCCGCGGCTTGCCTGGACATGCTGGTGGCGGAGACACGCGAGAACGTGACGACGCAGCGGCTCGACGATCTGGCGCGCCAGTTCGTGTTTGATCACGGCGCGCTGCCAGCGTGCGTGTTTTATCGCGGCTATCGACATACGATTTGCACATCGACCAATCATGTCGTCTGCCACGGCATTCCCGCTGAACGGGTGCTGAAGGATGGCGACATTCTCAACATCGATGTCACCGTTATCGTGGACGGTTGGCATGGCGACACCAGCCGTATGTACGCAATAGGCAATGTGGCGCGCAAAGCCGAGCGGCTGATGGATGTCACTTATGAAGCGATGATGCGCGGCATCGCGGCGATCAAGCCGGGCGCCACGCTGGGCGATCTGGGACATGCCATTCAATCCTACGCCGAAGCTGAGCGCTGCTCCGTGGTTCGCGAATTTTGCGGACATGGCCTCGGCCGAGTGTTCCACGATGCGCCAAATATTCTGCACTACGGCCGGCCCGGCACGCTGGATGAGCTGCGGCCCGGGATGATGTTCACGGTCGAACCGATGCTCAATCTGGGCGCTCCGGGTGTGAAGATTTTGAGCGATGGCTGGACTGCGGTAACCAAGGACAAGTCGCTGTCCGCGCAATATGAACACTCAGTGGGCGTCACCGAAGACGGCGTGCAAATCTTCACGAAGTCGCCCGCCGGCCTCGATCAGCCGCACGCCAAGAAGAGCTAGAGCAACGGATGGCGGGGCGCATATCAAAGTCCCGCGCTGACGCGCCCGCCGCACAAGCGGTCGGCGATGGCGAGCTTTTCCCATTCCAGCTCGATGGCCCGGCGCCGCTGGTGGTGAAACGTTCGTCTGCGAAAAAGGCGCCTGCGGAAAAGCCGCACTACCACGACCATCGTGCGCGTCTGCGTGAACGGTTCGAGGATGCCGGCGAGGCTGCGTTGGCGGACTACGAATTGCTCGAGTTGATGCTGTTTCGCAGCATTCCGCGTCAAGACACCAAACCACTCGCCAAGGCCCTGCTCACACGCTTCGGCAATCTGGCGGAAGTGCTGGCTGCACCCGCGGCTCGCATCGCGGAAGTGCCGGGCGCCGGGCCCGCTGTCGCGCAGGATTTGAAGGTGGCGCACGCCATCATGCAACGAGCGCAGCGCGCCGAGGCGAAGCAGCGGCCAGTGGTGTCGTCCTGGTCGGCGCTGGTTTCGTATTGCCGCACGGCGATGGCGCACGAACCGCGCGAGCAATTTCGCGTGCTCTTCCTTGACGTGAAGAACCAACTCATCGCCGACGAAGTAATGAACGAAGGCACTGTCGATCACGCGCCGGTTTATCCGCGCGAGATCGCGCGCCGCGCGCTGGAGCTATCAGCGGCGGCGGTGATTTTGGTCCATAACCATCCCTCTGGCGATCCAAAGCCCTCGGCGCAGGACGTGGCGATCACACGCGAGATTGTCGCCGCGGCAGAGGCGGTGAGCGTGCGCGTGCACGACCATTTGGTGATCGGCCGCGAGGGCGCGGCGAGCTTTAAGAGCCTGGGATTGTTGTAGTGCGTTGACCGCGCCTAACGGGCCCCTCACAAACGTGGCCCGGGAGGACGCTGAATATGACCGACGCCGTAGCGCCGGCCTTTGGGGGCCATGGCACGAAATCCTATCGCGGCTATGCGCTGTTGATGCTGACGGTCGTTTACACGTTCAATTTCGTTGACCGTGGCCTCATTGGCATCGCTCAAGAGCCGTTGAAACTCGATCTCGGCGTCGACGATTTCCAGCTTGGACTGTTGGGCGGCCCTGCCTTCGCGATCCTCTACACGCTGCTCGGGGTGCCGATCGCACGCATGGCTGAGCGCAGCAATCGCATCACTATCATCACTGTTGGCGCGGCGGTTTGGAGCTTCATGACCGCCGCGTGCGGGCTCGCCGGCAGCTACATGCAATTGGTGATCGCGCGCGTTGGCGTGGGCATCGGTGAAGCAGCATGCACGCCGCCCTCGCAATCAGTGCTCACAGATTATTTTCCAAGCGCGCGGCGCGCCACGGCGCTGGCGATTTACGCACTCGGCATTCCGATCGGCACAATGATCTCTGCCTATGTCGGATCGCAGTTGGTCGCGCATGGCGGTGAGTGGTTTGCTTGGCTTGAGCCGACCTTCCGGGCGCTCGGGCTGCACAACAATGCTGAAGGCGGGGGCGCTGTAGCCGGTTGGCGCACAGTGTTTCTGGCTCTTGGCTTTCCCGGACTGATCGCTGCGCTGATTTTGAAGGCCACCGTGCGTGAACCGCCACGCTCTGGCCTCACCAGCGAGACGCCGAGCTTCTCGGCGACATTGCGCGCCATCGGCGGAAAAGCCTCCTTCTGGCACATCGCCATTGCAGGCGCGCTGATGTCGTTCGTCGGTTATTCGACGTCGCAATTTCTGGTCTCCTACTTGGTGCGCAATTACAGCGTCAGCATTCAACAAGCGGCTGGCGCCTTGGCGATCGTTGCGGGCATTTCGGTGGCAATCGGCACTTTCGCCGGCGGCTTTGTGTCGGATCGTTTGCAGAGACGTTTTCCCGCGATTGCGGCCTGGCTGCCTGGCGCCGGCATTCTCGTGGCGCTGCCGGTCTATCTGTTCGCCTTCGCGGCGCCGAATTTCAACACCGCGTTCATGTTCCTGCTGGTCGCGCCGATGTTTCACTATCTGTATCTGGGGCCGATGTATGCGGTGAGCCAATCCATCGTAGAGCCGCGCATGCGCGCAACCACGGTGGCGATCCTGCTGCTGATCGTGAACCTGATCGGGTACGGGCTTGGTCCCCCGGCGCTGGGAGCGCTGTCGGATTTTCTCGCCAATCGCGAACTGGCCTCGACCGGCCTGACAGTGGCGTTGTGCAAGGCGCCGGGCGTCGAGCATCCGGCGGCGTGCGCGCCGGCGCTCGCACATGGACTGCGCTACGCGATGATGGGCGTAACTTGCTTGCTGGCGTGGCCGATGATCCACTTCTTCCTGGCGTCGCGGCGCTATCTCGCGGACCGCGTGAGTTGACGCCGCGCGCGGGCAGTCGCATTTCAGGGCCATGATTCCACGCTATTCGCGGCCCGAAATGACGGCGATCTGGTCGCCAGAAACTCGCTATTCCATCTGGCTTGAGATCGAGACGTTGGCGATGGAGGCGATGGCGGATATGGGCGTCATCCCGAAGGACGCCGCCAAAGCCTATCGCGCCAAGGGTAAGTTCGACGTCGTGCGCATCGATGAGATCGAGCGCGAAGTGAAGCACGATGTCATCGCGTTTCTGACCAACGTCGCCGAGCATGTGGGTCCTGAGAGCCGTTTCGCGCACCAGGGCATGACGTCGAGCGATGTGCTGGATACGTGCCTGGCGGTGCAGCTCGCACGGGCCAGTGATCTGCTGATTGCCGGGTGTGAGCGGGTGTTGGCGGCGCTGAAGAAGCGCGCGCTCGAATACAAGATGACGCCGACGATTGGGCGCTCGCACGGTATCCACGCTGAGCCGACAACCTTCGGGCTGAAGCTGGCTGGCCACTATGCGGAGTTCGCCCGCAATCTGGAACGGCTGAAGGCGGCGAAGAAGGAAATCGCCACATGTGCGATCTCCGGCGCCGTCGGCACCTTCGCGCAGATCGATCCGCGGGTAGAAAAGTATGTCGCTGACAAGCTAGGGCTCGCGGTTGAGCCGATTTCCACGCAAGTAATCCCGCGCGACCGGCATGCGGCGTTCTTTTCGGCGCTTGGCGTTGTCGCCTCGGGAATTGAGCGGCTGGCCACAGAGATCCGCCATCTGCAGCGCACGGAAGTGCTGGAGGCGGAGGAATATTTCGAGCCGGGGCAAAAAGGCTCGTCGGCGATGCCCCACAAGCGCAATCCGGTGTTGACTGAGAACCTGTGCGGGCTGGCGCGGCTGGTGCGCAGCGCGGTGACGCCGGCGATGGAGAATGTGGCGCTCTGGCATGAGCGCGACATTTCGCACTCCTCGGTCGAGCGCGGGATCGGTCCGGACGCCACCATCCATCTCGACTTCGCGCTGCAGCGCATGGCGATGGTGGTGGAGAAGCTGGTCATCTATCCCGAGAACATGGCGCGCAATCTGGCGCTGCTTGGCGGGCTACACAATTCGCAGCGCGTGATGCTGGCGTTGACGCAAGCCGGAGTGTCCCGCGAAGACGCTTATCGGATGGTGCAACGCAACGCGATGGCTGTGTGGCAAAGCGCGCCCCCGCGTGCAGAAACGGCGCTGATCGACAAGCTGAGGGCGGATGCCGACGTCACCGCGAAGCTAGACGACAAAACACTCAGCGGCTGCTTCGACGACGCACACCACTTCGCGCGCGTCGATGAAGTGTTCGCGCGGGTGTTCGACTAGGGCCGGTTCAACAGCGGCGCGGCGGCGCGCACGGTGGCGGCGGCGGCGGCGGTCTTGATCATCGTGCCGATCAGGAAGGGCGCGACGCCGCTCGACCACGCTGCGGCCCAACCAACGAAGAGCTGGAGCTGCAACACGCCGAATGCGAAGATCACGATGTGCGCGAGCAGCATGACGCCGAGCAGCGCGGTGAAGCTTTTGAAGCCGCGCTCGACAAGCGCGCCGGTCAGCGTCGCTGCAATCAGGAAGCCCACCAGGTAACCGCCCGTTGGGCCGAGCAAATGCGCAAAGCCGCCCGCGCCACCGGCAAACACAGGCAGTCCGACTGCGCCTTCAATCAGATACGCCACCACGGTCGCGGCCGCGAGCCGGGCGCCAAACAGCGCGCCAATGATGCACACCGCGTAAGTCTGCAGCGTGATCGGCACGGGCCACATCGGCGCTTCGACGTAAGAAGACGCTGCCAACACCAACGACCCCAACAGCACTGCGATTGGTGCGGCGTACCAGGCGCTGAGCCAGCGCAGTGCGGTTGCGGATTGGGTCATGTTCCGGCCTTGATCTGCTGGCGCGCGGTGGCGAGGCACTCTTCCATCTTGGCGCGGATTTGGTGGTCGGAGAGCTGCACCGATTGCAGGTCGAGATCGGCGCGGACCTTACGGAAGATATCTTCGGAACCCGCTTCCTCAAGGTCGGCGACGACCACAGACTTGGCGTAGTCGTCCGCCGCCTGGCCGGACAGACCCATCAGCTCGGCCGCCCACAGTCCGACCAGCTTGGCCCGGCGGGCTTGGGCTTTGAATTCAAGTTCTTGATCTAGCTTGAATTTCGCCTCTTCGGCACGCTCGCGATCGTCGAATTCGGCCATGGATTTCCGTCTCTCCCTGTTCCTGGTCTGCATAACGGACACCCGGCCCGCCAATCAACTGCACCGCCCGGCTGCCGTTGGCCGCAGGGCTGATTGTGGCGGCGGGCCGTTACCCCTAAGTTCTGGGCGAGGCGGAAAGCGAATCCCCGCCTCCCAACAGTTTCAAAGCGCCCTCATTGGGCGCTTTGCCTTCCAGGAGGGCCGCCATGTCCCGTCGCAAAAAGATCTACGAAGGCAAGGCCAAGATCCTGTTCGAAGGGCCGGAGCCCGGCACCATCATCCAATACTTCAAGGACGACGCCACCGCGTTCAACGCCCAAAAAAAGGCGATCCTCGAGGGCAAGGGCGTCATCAACAACCAGATCTCCGGGTTCATCATGCAGAACCTGAACGCGATCGGCGTGCCCACCCATTACATCAAGACCATGAACATGCGCGAACAACTGGTCCGCGAAGTCGAGATCATTCCGCTGGAGGTGGTGTGCCGCAATGTGGCGGCGGGCTCGCTGTCGACGCGCCTCGGCATCGAAGAAGGCACGCCGCTGCCGCGCTCGATCATAGAATTTTATTACAAGAACGATGCGCTCGGCGATCCGATGGTGGCGGAAGAACACATCACGGCGTTCAATTGGGCCAGCACCCAAGACATCGATGACATCATGGCGCTGACGCTGCGCATCAACGACTATCTGTTCGGCATGTTCGGTGCTGTCGGCATCCGACTCGTCGACTTCAAGCTTGAGTATGGCCGCCTTTACGAAGGCGACATGGTGCGCACGGTGCTGGCAGATGAGATCAGCCCGGATTGCTGCCGCCTGTGGGACGTGCAGACTAACGAGAAAATGGACAAAGACCGCTTTCGCCGCGACCTCGGCAACGTCACCGAGGCCTACGTGGAAGTGGCGCGCCGTTTGGGCATCGTGAAGCAGGCAGCCGCGGGCGGCGAAAGCGTGCATTAAGGGAGTGAGTAGTCAGATAGTCAGTAGTCAGTGGCTGGCCAGCGCCTCCCACGCACTACTGACTACTCACTGCTGACTTCCCCGAAGGGGGAGCAAATGAAAGCCATCGTCACCGTCGGCCTGAAGCCCGGCGTGCTGGATGTGCAGGGCAAAGCGGTCGCCAGCGCATTGAAGGACCTGGGCTTTGGCGAGGTGCATGATGCACGCGTCGGCAAACGCATCGAGATTGAGCTGGACGGCGATCTCGATCCGGCCACTGCTGAAGAGCAAGTGCGCGAGATGTGCGAAAAGCTGCTCGCCAACACGGTGATCGAAAGCTACCGCGTCGAAATCGCGCGCTAGCACTCCCGAAATCGTGAACCGAACTGGCGTTCGCAGAATAGTTTCTAGAATTATTCTGGTCGCGATGTTGCGCGCCCTCGCACTGACGTTGTTCCTGGCCTTGGTCATCGCGGCGCCGGCAAAGGCGTGCATCGTCAGCGACGGCTACACCGGCATCCTCTTCGACGACGTTCCCGCTGACGCCGCTCCGAACGACGTCGTCCTTGACGTCGACTTCTCCTGGCAAGCCGTGCGCGAAGGACGATTCCCTGATGCAGTCGTGACGGCGCACGTGCGGCGCGTCATTCGTGGCGAGTTTCACGGCAACACAGTGCGCGTTGGGCTTGGCAATTCGTCATGCGACTATGCCTTTATTTTCGGGCGGCGCGGCTTTCTCATCGGCCATTTCGTAACTCCGGATAAGGGGAGAGTAGGCGTTGAGGCGCTCCTCCCCAACGGAGAAAGTCTTGTGTTCGCCTGGCCGTTTCGAGAGACGGTGTTTGTGCCTAGGTCAGAAACAGTGGCCGCTCGGCGAAGGCGAACCGGCGACGCTCACTGGCACATGTACTGATTGGCCGTTCCAAGCGCACTTGCGCTTCCGTCGCGCCAGCCTCTAGGCTTCCTCAATAGCGAGGAACGCAGTGCTCACTCATGGCGACGACTACCCCATCCATCAAGCGCCTGAGCCGGTGGCGTTCGCAGGTAGCGATCGCAACTTCTACGATCGCTATTTCTTCAATGGTTATTCGCCTGACGGCTCGCTCTTCTTTGCGGCAGCAATGGGTGTCTATCCGCATCTCGATGTGATCGACGCGGCGTTCTGCCTGTTGGTTGACGGCAAGCAGCACAATATTCGCGCATCGCGACGACTGAATAGCGAGCGCATGGATTTGCGGGTCGGACCGATTGAGGTGCGGGTGATCGAGCCCCTGAAGAAGCTTGGCGTGCGGGTTGGCGACAATGACAGCGGCATTCGCGCTGATCTCATCTTTGACGGCCGTCACGCACCGATCGAAGAGCCGCGCTTCACGCGCCGGCAAGGCCCACGCATGTTCATGGACTATACGCGCATGACGCAGAACGGCGCGTGGAGCGGGACGCTGACGCACAACGGCGCGGAAGTCCGGCTTGATCCGGCGCAGGTGCGCGGCACGCGCGACCGCTCTTGGGGCATCCGGCCTGTTGGCGCGCCGGATTCGCAACAGGCGCCGGGCGGTTTTCAGTTTTTCTGGCTATGGGCGCCGTTCAATTTCAACGACCGCGCCCTCTTCTTCCACACCAACGACGACGAAACTGGCAAAGCCTGGAATCGGCGCGCCGCCATGGATGTTTTTGGCGTTGCGCGCACGGAGTACGAGCAGCCGGCGGCGAAGCTCGTGTTCACGCCCGGCACGCGGCGCATCAAATCGGCAGATGTCGCGCTCGCATCGGACGGACCGACGCTGCGCATCACACCGACGGGCACGCACTTCTACATGAATGGCCTCGGCTACACGCACCCAACGTGGGGACATGGCCGCGATCACGGCGAGTTGGAAACGGCCTATGACGTTATCGAAAACGCTGAGGATGGCGTGCCGGGCAATCTGCACATTCAAGCGCTCGCTCGCGCAACGTTGGAGGATGGCCAGCGAACGCTGGAAGGCGTCGGCGTGCTCGAGCAATTCCTGATCGGGCCGCATGCGCCGAGCGGCTTCAAGAGCGTCCTGGATCCTACTTCGTGAATGTGCCGACTGATCCTGCCGCGTTCACGACCGAATGGCTTGCAGCCTCGCTCGGCGCGCCGCGCGGATCGTTGAGGGACTTCGCGTCAAAAGCGGTTGGCACCGGACAAATGAGCAAGAGCTACAGGCTCGCGTTGGACTGGGATGATTTCCAAGGCCCCGCTTCCGTCATCGCGAAATGCCCATCGCTTGATGCGAAGACGCGCGCCATTGCGCAGACGATGAAGTGTTACACGCTAGAACTGGGCTGGTACCGCGAATTGGCGCGCGAGGCGCAAGTCGCGTGCCCGCGCTGTCTGCACCTGGAGAGCGCCAACGACGATCTCGATTTTGTGCTGCTGCTCGAAGACTTGGCGCCGGCCCAAGCAGGCGATCAGCTCGCTGGGGCGAGCATCAAACAGATCGAAACTGCGTTGAAGCAAGCCGCGCGCCTGCACGCGCCGTTCTGGGGCAATGGCCGAGCCGATGCGTATGAATGGTTACGGCCCAACGAGAATGCGACCGGCATGATCCGTATGCTGTTGCCGACCCTCTATCCGCAATTTCGCGAGCGCTATGCGCCGCGTTTGTCGCCCGATATCCTCGAAATGGGGAAAGCGTTCGTCGCCAAGCTTGATGGCTACCTCACACGTGCGCCGACGGCGACCACCGTGCAGCACCGCGATTTTCGGATCGACAACATCTTGTTTGCGCCGGGCGACGAGCGTGCGTTCATTGTCGATTGGCAGACGCTCGGCATGGGCGCCGGCGCTTCAGACGTCGCCTATCTCATCGGAACCAGCATCGCCGATCCGGCGGTGCGCGCACGCGAGGAACGGCGGTTCGTTGAGTTCTATGCGCGGGAGCTCGCTGAGCTGGGCGTCGCGGCGGACGCCGACGCATTGTGGCGGGAGTACCGCCTTTACGCCTTCTCGGGGTTCTTGATGGCTGTTCTTGCGTCGATGAATGTGGAGCGCACCGAGCGCGGCGACGAAATGTTCGCGGTCATGGCGGAGCGGCCGGCTTGGCAAATCCTGGCGTTGGATAGTTTATCGCTGTTGTGATCGCCGCGCGTAACCTAAAGGCGGGGTAGCATCGTATAAGGGGAGCAACCCGGAGAAACGACGTGATCCGCAGCCTTCTTCTCGCCCCAATTTCCGCCCTCGCACTGCTCGCCTGCTCGCCAGCCATGGCCGATCAAGCGCCTCATGTCGTGCCAGCGGCCTCGGTCGATATGCCGGCGCCGACCGGCACAGGTCTGCAGACGGCAGTTCTTGCCGGTGGCTGTTTCTGGGGCCTGGAAGGCGTTTTCGAGCACGTGCGCGGCGTGCGCAGCGTCGTGTCTGGCTATAGCGGCGGGACGGTGGCGCATCCGACGTATGAAGACGTTGGTTCGGAAACCACCGGTTACGCGGAGTCGGTTCAAATCACCTACGATCCGCGCGTCGTGACGTACGGCCAATTGCTGCGCGTTTATTTCTCGGTCGCCACCGACCCGACGCAGCTCAATCGCCAAGGTCCGGATAGCGGCACCTCCTATCGCGGCAACATCTTCGCGGCGGACGATGACCAAGCGCGCGTAGCGCGCGCCTACATCGCGCAACTCACTGCGGCGCACGCTTACTCAGCGCCGATCGTCACGCGCGTCGACATGCTGACGCGCTTCTGGCCGGCGGAAGATTATCACCAGAACTATCTCTCGCTGCACCCGGATCAGCCGTACATCGTGTTCAACGATCTGCCGAAGCAGCGCAATCTGCAGCGGTTGCTGCCGGCGATCTACACGCCGACGCGCGCCCCCTAGTGGCCGCCGTGTCCACCGCCATCGTCGAAGCCGCCATGGTGGCCGCCGCTATCGTGTCCGCCCTGATTGCCATAGTGCGAGGGGGGATGACCGTCGGCCGAAATCGAGACAAACCCGCCATCGCTTGCGCAGCCTTGGTCGCCGCGTCGCGCGCGCGATGACGCGGCGCCGCCAGGGCCGCTGCCATTCAGTCGCCACAGAATCCAGCTGAGCGCCGCGGTGGCGGCGACTGAGGCGGCGGCGGCGATAATGATCCAGCTTGGCGGCATCAACCCACTATACCGCAACCCCCGACCGATCTCACCGCAATTTGAGCGGTGCGCGCGCTGGCGCCGCGAAAAAAGGGCGGTTACGGCTGGTTCATGCAACTTCGTTTGGCATTCGCCCTCTTCGCGTTTTGCGCCGTAACCGCGACGGCACAGACCTTTCAGCGGGCCAATTCGCACGATGGCATGCAGGCCGCGCGTGATCAGCTTCACAGTGAGACGCGTGGCTCAGTTTTTCCCGGGCCACGCCAGGGTGAAACCCGTGTCGTGTGGGTGTGGCGACCTGCCAACGCGCCTACGGACCGACGCTTGCCCACGCTCTACATTTTCGACGGACTCGATGGCCTCAATGTCGTACTGCTGCGCTTGAAACCTGCCTTCGATTCCGGCGCGTTGCCACCGGTTCTATTCATCGCGCCTGATCCCAATCCGCACAACGAAGGTCGCGGCGCAGAGTACCTACGCGGCTTCCCGGGAGGCAGCGACGACTTTCGTGTGCATGAGGATTGGTTCGTGCATCAAGTCATTCCATGGGCGCAGCGAACGCAACGCGCGGCAGTGAATCCAGCGCAGACGTTCGTCGGCGGTTTCTCGAACGGCGCCGATCTTTCGATCGTTCTCGCGAACGATCATCCCGAAATCTTCGGCGGAGCGCTGGTTCATTCGCCCGTCGGCGCGGACGGCGGATGGATACTGCCAGGCGCCGCGCATCAACGGTGGGTGGTCACCGGCGGCACGCGCGAGGCCGCAGGCTCCGTGCATCGCTCCGCCGACGTACCGCGGCAAGTAATTGAAGCACTGCAAAGGACGAATGCCCCATTGCGCTCGTGCATCGGCCCATGGCCGCATGAAGGACCAGCATGGCGCGACTTAACGCCGGGTTCGCTTGTCTGGCTCATGGGGCTGAGCGATCCCGCCGGCTACATGACGGACCCCGAGCGAACTTATTGCCACAACAGCCCGTAAAGGGCCGCGCCGCCTTTAATTCACCGGCGACGCAGTTTATGTGAGCGGCATGAAGTCAGCGGTGATCGTGTTTCCAGGGTCCAATTGCGACCGCGATGCGGCGCGGGCGCTGGAACGGCTCTCCGGCAAACCGGCCACGATGGTTTGGCATAAGGATACCGCACTTCCGGAAGGCACTGACCTTGTGGTGCTGCCAGGCGGCTTCTCCTACGGCGACTATCTCCGCTCCGGCGCCATGGCGGCGAAAAGCCCTGTGATGCGCGCGGTGGTCGATCACGCGGAACGCGGCGGCTTGGTGCTCGGCATCTGCAACGGTTTTCAGGTGCTCACGGAAACGCGCCTGTTGCCCGGCGCGCTAGGGCGCAACATCGGCTTGAAGTTTGCCTGCAAGGACGTGCCGCTGGCGATCGCCAACAGCAACACCCGCTTCACACGCGCCTATCGCGAGAGCCGCGACACCGAAATCCCGATCGCCCACGGCGACGGACGCTACATTGCCGATGATGCGACGCTGGATGAGTTGGAAGGCGAAGGGCGCGTGGTGTTCCGCTACCTCGACAATCCCAATGGCTCGATGCGCGACATCGCTGGTATTGTGAATGCGCGCGGCAATGTCATGGGCATGATGCCCCACCCCGAGCGCGCCTCCGACCCTGCGCTCGGCCGTACGGGCGGCGCGGCGGTGTTTCAAAGCCTCTTGGAAACGGCGTAATGGCGAAGAAACCTGAACGTGAGGCGTCGCGCGCGGGTGGCGGGTTCGACGATGAAGTCGACGCCGCGCGTAAACGCCTGGAAGATGCGCTGAACGAGGAGAGCGGCTTCGACGATCTCGCGGCGCTGCAGGCGCTCGCTCCACTTCTGGAGGAGAAGATTCAGAGCCGGCGGCTCGCCTTCACGATCAGCGAGGATGATGAAGAAGAAACCTCGATCGCCATCATCCATGTGCCGACGGATGAAGAGCTCGGCTTCATCTTCGCCGAAGAAGGCGAGTACGTGTTCGAAAGCAATCTTGACGCCTACTTCGATGATTTCGTGGACGACGACGCCGGACGCTTCGTCGAACGTCTGTACGAAAACCTGCGCGCCGATCTCCCCAAGTACGAAGTCGAAAACAAGCGTTGAACCCAAACAAAACGGCCCTCCTTTCGGAGGGCCGTGTGAGGGGCTTATGGAGCTTGCACTTAGTTGACGGTCACGTGGCCGCTTTCGGCGCGGACGTTGGCGTCTTCTTCACGAACCGCCGCCATCGCGCGCTGCACGCGGGGGTCCGACAGCACAGCGTTGATACGGGCCAAAGCCTCTACACTCTCAGACGACGCACCGAAGGCGCGTCCGAGATTGCGGAACGGATTCTCGACCTGCGGGTAGTAGCGCAGTTGCACTTGGGCGTTAGCGGGAATACCCGCGAGCGCCTTTGCGCGATCCACCGCGACCTGGAAGCCGCCGAGGCGATCGACCAAGTGACGCTCCAGCGCTTGCTGACCCGTCCACACGCGACCGTGCGCAACGGCGTGGGCTTGATCAACGGTCATGTGGCGGCCATCGGCGACCAGGCCGATGAACTGCACATAGGCGCGATCGATAAAGCCCGCAAAGGCGGCGCGTTCAGCGGGATTGAACGGCCGCTGCGACGTGAACATGCCGACCAGGGGCGAACCAACCGACAGCGTCTGCGTGTTGCTCGACAGGTAATGATCCATCGCAGGACCGATAATCAGCTTGCCGCCGAGCACGCCGATCGAACCGGTAATGGTCGTCGGCTGCGCGATGATTTCGTCGGCGTAAGCGGAGACGTAATAGCCGCCGGACGCCGCTACATCGCCCATCGAGACAACGACCCGCTTGCCCCGCGACCGCGCGACGCGCAGCGCGGCAAGAATCTGGTCGGATGCGACCACCGAACCACCTGGGCTGTTAACCCGGAAGACGATGGCGGCAACGTCGCGATCGTTCGACGCATCGAGCAGCGCCTTGGCGATGGTGTCGCTATTCATTTGATGGCTGTCGCCGAAGAGGTCGTGGTCAACAGGGCCGGAGACGATGGCGCCCTCGCCCTGCACGACAGCAATGACGCGGCCGCTGCCGCGCGTCGGCGCTCGATAGTCGTCAAAGTCAACAACTTCCGCGCCGGAATTGTGCGCCAGCGCAACCGCCGCTTGCTGCGCCTCTTCCGGACGACCGATATGGTCAACCAAGCGATTGTTCATGGCTTGCTGCGCAACGTACGGCGTCGACTCGATCGCCGCGCGCGCTTGCTGCGCTGTCAGATGACGATCGGCGGCGATGTCAGCCAACATAGAATCGTAGAGCCCGTTCATCAAACCGGTGAGCTCTTCGCGGTGCGCGGGCGTGAAACTTGAGTCCGTGAGTTCGGCGGCGGCGGTCTTGAATTCCTCGCGCGTTTCGAACTGCGCTTGCATGTGATAGCGCTGCAACGTGTTGCCGAAGAAGGTGACTTCGGCAGCTAGGCCCATCGGCATGAATTCGCTGGAGGCCTGCGTCCACACCTGATTTGCGCCGGCTATCGCGAGATAGCCAGGCATGCCCATGCGCACGCCATCATTCTGCAAATGCGCGACGACGAACTTGCCGGATTGTCGGAATGCCGCGAGAGCAGTGCGGAGTTCTTCCGCTTGCGCCGGCTGCATGCCTTGGGTGTTGGCGCGAACGAAGATGCCTTCAACCGACGGATCGGTACGCGCCGCATCGATGCGCGCGAGCGTGTCCAGAAGATTTTGGTGACCGTTGAGGCCCGCGAATGGATTACCCGGGCGCTGATCCGTCATGGTCTCGCGCAGGTCCAACGCGAGCACCATGTGGGACGGCTGCGCCGGTCCATGCACCGAGGCCGCGATCATCGAAAGCAGCAGGATCGGGCCTATGAAGAGAAAGACGAACAATCCGACCAAGACACCGGCAACAGTGATCAGAAACTGTTTCACGAGATCACACTCCACCCCGGACACCCCCGCCGGGTTTATCGATAAATGATATGAACCGATTTTGAGCGCAAGCCCCTTTTTATCGAAAAATGATAAATCGGCGGATCTCTCGACTTGCCCCAAACGCCGCCACCGTTCGCCAGTGACGCTTGGATGTTCGAGCAGCAGGCTCGCGCTGAGCTCGAGGCGGAAGCATGGCGCAGGCTACGGCAGCAGCTTTCCACAACGCCGGATTTCGGAACGCTTCCGCCACCCGTCGCGACCCCCGCGCCGGCGCCTGCTCGGCCCGCCCCGCCCGCCTTCGATGCGCATCGCACGGGCAGCGCCGCCCTCAAGGGATTGGTGCGCTTTGCGATGGCAGCCACCGGCGCTTATCTCGCCTACGTTGCGGGCATGGACGGGCAACTCGGCAATTTCGAGGTTTGGCTGGCCACGGGTTCGGCGTTTGTCGTAGTGCTGGCGCTCAGCGCGTTCCAGCCGTTACGCGGCGCGGTTCATGCCATGGCCGAGGCTGCGCGCTGGGTGCTGATCGTGAGCTTAGTGATCGGGCTCGCGTGGGTCTTCACGCACATGTCGGCTTAAACCCGACCCATCCGCGCTTCGCGAGCGACGTATGGTCGGAGCAGCTGGATTTGAACCAACGACCCCCACGTCCCGAACGTGGTGCTCTACCAGGCTGAGCTATGCTCCGAGGAGCGCGGCTTATAGACGAGGGCCCCCAGCGGCGCAACGCGCCGCTGATTTAATCCAGCGGCGCGCGCAAACGCAGCCAGAACGCGGCTATGCGGGGGCGGCGGTTGCATGTTCGAGCGGGCGCCTCTAGATAGCCGCCTCGCGCTTTGGGGTGTCGCCAAGCGGTAAGGCAGCGGTTTTTGGTACCGCCATTCCTAGGTTCGAATCCTAGCACCCCAGCCAGCCTTCGCTACGCGGAGCGAGGGTGGGATGCCGTCCGAAGCCTTGGCGAAGGACGTGATCCCTCGCTTGAGACAATCGCGCGCTTGCCAAATCACCCCGGTTTGCGGCTCAAGAGACCGCTTCGCAGAATGGAAGGCCCGCGCCGCATGCCCAGACTGAGCTACATCCCCGGTGATTTTGACTTGCGCGTCGGCAAGGCCAAGACCGGCCTTGGCCTCTTCGCCGAAAGCGAAATCCCGAAAGGCTCGTGCATCATCGAATACACGGGCGTGGAGCTCACCACAGAGCAGGAAGAGAAGAGCAACAGCCGCTACCTCTTCGAGATCCATTCCCGCAAGACCATCGACGGCGCCCCACGCTGGAACACAGCGCGCTACATCAATCATTCCTGCCGCCCGAACTGCGAACCCAACATCTACAAGGGCCGCGTCTATATTCACGCCCGCCGCCGCATCAAACCGGGCGAAGAGCTCAACTACGATTACGGCAAGAACTACTTCAAGGAATTCCTAGCAGACGTGTGCGCTTGCCCGAAGTGCGAAGAAAAGCGTGCAGCCGCGAAGCCGGTGCGTGCGGCTGCGGCGCGCGCGAGCGGGAAAAAGGTATCCGCGAAAAAGAAGAAGCGCGCCTAGAACGCTTCGTGAGCTTTCACCACCGCGCCTTTAGCTTGGCCAAGGATGACGGTGCGCGCGAGGTTGATGAAGAGGCCGTGTTCGACGACGCCGGCGATATCCTTCAGCGCTGCGCCGAGATCTTCCGGCACGGGGATCGACCTCGCGTGCGCGTCGAGAATGTAGTTGACGCCGTCGGTGATCACCGGCTCGTTGGCCTTGCCGCTGGTGCGCAGAACGACTTCGTCGCCACCGCACTTCGTGCCGCGCAGCGCCCTGCGCACGCGTTCGAGCGTCAGCGCAAAGCCAAAACGCGAGACCTCTACGGGAAGCGGAAAGGCGCCGAGCGTCTCCACCCATTTGCCCTCATCGGCGATCACCACCATCGATTTGCTGGCGGACGCGACGATCTTCTCGCGCAACAAAGCGCCGCCGCCGCCTTTGATGAGGCGGAACGCGGGATCGACTTCGTCAGCGCCATCGACATCGACATCGATCGAAGTGACTTGCGAAATCTCCAGCAGTGGAATGCCGGATTGTTCTGCCAGATTGCGCGTTGCTTCCGATGTCGGCACGCCCTTGACGCGCAAGCCTTGCCGCACGCGCTCGCCGAGCAACCGCACGAAATGCGCTGACGTTGAGCCCGTCCCGAGCCCAACAATCATGCCGTCTTTGACGTAGTCGAGCGCCGCCTGCGCCGCGTTGAGTTTGGCGAGATCGGCGCTCACGTTGGTCCCTTCTGCTTTTGCTTCTTCGCGCGGTTCTTGTCGGCCCAGCCTTCGAGATTGACTTGGCGGCCGCGCGCGACGCCGAGGGCGCCATCGGGCACGTCCTTGGTGATGACGCTGCCGGTGCCGGTGTAGGCGCGGTCGCCGATGGTCACCGGCGAAACCAAAGCTGTGTCGGATCCGATGAAGGCGTCCTCGCCGATGGTGCTGCGGTGCTTTTCGAAGCCGTCATAGTTACAGACGATGGTCCCCGCCCCCAGATTGGCGCGCGCGCCAACATCGACATCGCCGACATAGGCAAGGTGGCTGGCCTTTGAGCCTTCGCCCATAATGGCGTTCTTCACCTCGACAAAGTTGCCGATCTTTACCTTGCTCGCCAATTTCGTTCCCGGCCGAAAGCGCGCGAACGGCCCGATTTCAGCGCGTTCGCCGACTTCGGTGCGGTCGAAATGACAATAGGCATGGATGCGCGCGCCGCGGCGGACGGTCACGCCGGGGCCGAAGAAAACATTCGGCTCGATGACGACGTCCGGCTCGATATCGGTGTCATAAGAAAAGAAAACGCTGGCTGGATCGATCAGCGTGACGCCGGCCTCCATGGCCGCCAAACGTGCGCGGTTCTGAAAGAGCGCTTCCGCTTGCGCTAGCTCGGCGCGGGAATTCACGCCGAGCGTTTCTGTCTCTTCGCCGATCACCACGTTGGAGACCACGCCAGCGGCGCGCCCGAGTCTGACAACATCGGTTAGATAATACTCGCCCTTGGCATTATCGTTCTTCACTTGCGCCAGCAGGCCGAAGAGTGACTTGGCGTCCGCGCAAATGACACCAGAGTTGCAAATCGAGATGGATCGCTCGGCGTCCGTTGCATCCTTTTCTTCAACGATGCGTTCAACCGCGCCATCGCTTCCGGAAACGATGCGGCCATAGCCGAACGGGTTCTTGGTCTTGAACGCGAGGATGGTTTGGCCGCCCTTAGCGGCGCGGACCGCGAACAATTCCTCGATACGCTTCGCCTGAATAAGCGGGCCGTCGCCATAGAGGATGACAACGTCGCCATCGGCCTGCCGCCGACCTGGTGAAGCACTTTCGGCAGGTCGGACTTCATCCGCGTGCCTTGGCCCGCTGCCAGAATGATCGCCGCACGTGCTCGGCTCATCGTCTTCCACCTACTAGCGGTTTGGCCGCACCTTGTCCGAATCTGGGGTTGGTTCTAGCTCAACGCCATAAGCGGCGCGACAAATGTGCGTCGTCGCTAGGTAACCTGGGGCGGCGCATGAGCAGCGGCGAACTCGCCGACAGTACAATTGCCTTCGATCTGGATGGAACCCTGGTCGACACGGCGCCGGATCTCGTGCGCGCTTTGAACGAAACCCTGGACCTGGAGGGCATGCCGCACGCCAAGTTGTCGACGGTGCGCCACATGGTCGGCCAAGGCGCGCGGCGACTGATCGAACGCGCGACGACGTTGGTCGGCGCCAATTTCAGCAACGAGCGCCTGGATCAGCTGACGACAGCCTTCATCCAATTCTACAGCGCCGATATTGCTGGCCGATCGGCGCCCTTTCCCGGTGTGATCGATGCGCTTGATCAACTCGCCGCGCAAGGCGCGAAGCTCTCAGTATGCACGAACAAGCGCACCGACCTTTCGATGCAACTGCTCGATGCGCTCAACCTTTCACGATATTTCTCGGCAATCGTGGGCGCGGATGCCGTGACAAATCGCAAACCCCACCCGGAACACTATGCAGCGGCGATCGAGCGCGCCGGCGGCGTCGTGCGCCGCTCGGTGATGATCGGCGACACCACAGCCGACGTAGCCGCGGCGCGCGCGGCCGGCGCGCCCGTTGTCGTTGTCCGGTTCGGGTATTGCGACGGCGGCGCGGACTCCCTCGGCGCCGACATCGTGCTCGATCGCTATTCCGATTTAGCGCCCATTTGCCGGCGCTTGCTCACAGCGCACAGCTAGGCATCCCGCGGCCCCTCCTGGCGCTTACGCGACTTCCACGAAGCCGCGCGAATTAGGGCGTTCGCTGGAACCGCCGCGATCATTCGCAGCTTGCCGCTTCGTCGGCAGCCCATTGACCATGTCGCTGCGCACATCGGTGCGCGCCGAACGCATCGCGGCGACGAAGCCGGCTTCAATGAGTTTGACTTCGACGTTGTACCCGCGCTCGCGCCAGTATTCCTCGATCCGCTGCTTGAGACGTCTGGCACCGTCCACATTGCAGAAGTCGTGATCCATTCCGCTCCACCTTTAAGTCATGTCACGGATGTGGGCTTGAGCCCGCACCCGTTGCGCCGGGAATTCGCTCCCGCGCCGTGCGTCAGCCCCCTGATCGCTCCGCCAGCATCACCATCTTGGACGCCGAGCGAGGCGCCGATATGGCGAGGTCGCGGCGGCAAGGCAATCGCTCTCACGAAGACCTGATCGTCGCAGGCGGATGGCTCTTCGCAAATGACAAGTTATTGAGGCAGGCTTGTGTCTAGGCCCAAGAATTCGCGCCAAATTATTGCCGCCACCACGGATACTGGCGTGCTGGGCTACCCGTTCCTCAGGTTCAAAAAAAACTCGAAGAGATGGTGGGCGCGACAGGGATTGAACCTGTGACCCCTCCCGTGTGAAGGGAGTGCTCTCCCGCTGAGCTACGCGCCCCGGAACCCTTAGGCTCAGAGGGCGCGGACCATAGCTGCGGGTCTTGCGCCGTCAAGCTGGGGGATTGGGCTCGGTCCCGACTTCTGCTGGCCGGCGCAGGATGAAGCGACGCCGCTCCAGGCGCCGCTGCGCGAGCAGTTTCATGCGCATCCGCCACGCCTCAGCCTCCCAGGCCAGCTCACGCATGGCGGCGACATCGAGCTTGGCGTTGTTGGTGAGCACGTCGCCAAGTCGCTTGAACCCACCTCGGGCGAGGTTGAGGAATTCCTCGGTAAAGTCTTCGTCGGACTCAACAACCAACCCAGCATCGCTGAACACTTGCAGCAGGTCGCCATGCGCACGGATTTGCGGTTCCGCGAATGCCGAGGCGAACGCCGTCGGGAACTCCGCGCACTTCAGGCCGACATAACACTCAATCACTGCTGCAGCGCCTGGCTTCAATGTCTTCACGATCTGCAGCGCTAGGTATGGCGGATGTCCACAATAGGCGAAGTCATCGATGCTAATCAGGCCGTCGTAAAACGCGAGCGGGAATACGTGCGCTTCAAGATCGACGCGTGCGAGACCGATGCGCTCTTCGAGTTTCGCCTTCGTTAGTCCATGCTTCAGCGCATCGAAGGTTTCGTCGCGCCATTCAAACGCTTCAATCTTTCCGGGATGGGCGCCCGCGATCGCCACGAGAGGCGCTTCAAGGCCGGGGCTCAGCACCGCGAGCACGCCTTCTGGCGCTATGCCGAGGCGTCCCGGTTCGAGGTTCTCGGACGCGGGGTCGCCGGGGCGGACGCGACCTTCACCCCAAATCGTCCCCAGCGCGGTGAGCCGCGGCGGCATATCGAACGGCAGCGCATCAAAGAGCTCGTCTTCAGCGCTGCCGTCAGGCTCTGGCTTGTCGTTCGCGGCGGCTTCTATGGCAGCCTGGGCCGCAGCCTCGTCGAACTCTTCGCCCTCCCACCACGCGTGGAAGCGCGCGCGCGCAAGCGCGACGTTACGCTTATCAAACAAACCCTTGAGCGCGAGCGCCATAGCGCTCGTAGTTTAGGCCGATGCCGTTAACGATTTGCTTGAGCAACGTGCGTTTCGACAGCGGTATCAGCCGGCGCTGGCACCAATGGTTGCGCTCGTGACGGAAA
>JACQAC010000222.1 GCA_016195245.1 Pseudomonadota bacterium | reverse complement strand
GCGTCGGGTACATCGAGCGCACCATCTGAAATGGCGAGCACCACCTTGCTGAGGCGCTTACAAAGCGCCAGCACATCTCGTTCGAAGTTAAAAGTGGCGGTCAGCGCTTCCAGTGCGCGAGCGGGGTCGGCCGATCTAGCGGCTTAGCTGAAATCGAGCGCTTTGAGAAAACCCTCTCGACCATCTTGGTGGCGAACGAGATACCCGACGGAGAAGCAACTTCCTGTCTGATATTCTTTGCGTTGGACTAGCTCGATGATTTCCCAGCCGTCGTGAGTTCGAGCGCCCGCTAGCTTGTGGAGTGGCCCTTCGTCAGCCGACATAATCCTCTCGGGGGTTACCTGTCGATTCGGTAACCACTATACCGCATTTCAGTGGCCCCTAATCCTCATCCAGCACGTCGATCAAAATATCCCGTTTCCCGGCCGCATTGGCGGGCGAGATGATGCCCTTTTTCTCCATCAGCTCCATGAGCGTGGCGGCGCGGTTGTAGCCGATGGAGAGGCGGCGCTGCAGGTAGGAGGTGCTGGCCTTGCGGTCGCGCTGCACAATCTCGATGGCGCGCTCCAGCATCTCGCTGTCGCCGCTTTCGCCGTCGAACAGTTCGGGATTGTCGTCGGCGCCGTTTTCGTTCGGCTCTTCGGTGACGTCCTGACGATATTGCGGCGCGCCTTGCGCTTTCAGCATGTCGACGACGCGTTCGACTTCGGCGTCGGTGACGAACGGGCCGTGCAGACGGCGGATGCGGCCGCCGCCGGCCATGAACAACAAGTCGCCCATGCCGAGCAATTGTTCGGCGCCTTGCTCACCGAGAATGGTGCGGCTGTCGATCTTGCTGGTGACTTGATACGAGATGCGCGTCGGGAAGTTGGCCTTGATGGTGCCGGTGATGACGTCGACCGACGGGCGTTGCGTGGCCATGATGACGTGAATGCCGGCGGCGCGCGCCATTTGCGCAAGACGCTGCACGGCGGCTTCGATCTCCTTGCCGGCCGTGATCATCAGATCGGCCATTTCGTCGATGACCACCACGATGTACGGCATCGGTTCGAGCGGCAGCTCGCGGGTTTCGTAGATCGGCTCGCCAGAGGTGGGGTCGAAGCCCGCGTGCACGGTGCGCTCGAGGCGCTCGCCGCGCTCCAGCGCATCGCTGACGCGCTCGTTGTAACCGGAGATGTTGCGCACGCCGAGCTTGGCCATGCTGCGATAGCGGTTCTCCATCTCGCGCACGGTCCATTTGAGCGCGACGACGGCTTTCTTCGGATCGGTGACGACCGGGTGCAGCAAATGCGGGATGCCTTCGTAGACGCTGAGCTCCAGCATCTTCGGGTCGATCATGATGAAGCGGCACTCATCGGGCGTGTGGCGATAGAGCAGCGACAAGATCATGGCGTTGATGCCGACCGATTTGCCCGAGCCGGTGGTGCCGGCGATGAGCAGGTGCGGCATCTTGGTGAGGTCGGCGGCGAAGGGGTCGCCCTCGATGGTTTCGCCCAGCGCTAGCGGCAGGTCGCCCTGAGTGCCAGCGAAGGACGGCGAGTTGAGCAGCGAGCGCAGGAAAACGGTTTCGCGCTTGGCGTTGGGGAGCTCGATGCCGATGGCGTTGCGGCCAGGAATGACGGCGACGCGGCAAGCGGTGGCGGACATGGAGCGCGCGATGTCGTCGGCGAGACCGACGACGCGCGAGGACTTCACGCCAGCGGCGGGTTCGAGCTCGAACAGCGTGACGACAGGGCCGGGGCGCGCGCTGAGCACTTCGCCCTGCACGCCGTAATCGGCGAGCACGGTTTCGAGTTGGCGGCTCATGGCGTGCAGCGTTTGCGCGTCGGTGTGGGCGGTGCGCTGCTTCGGGGTGGCGAGCAGGTCGGTGTCCGGCAGTTCGAACTCGCGGCCGAAGTGGAAGGTCGAGTGCTGCTTCGGCGGCTTCTTCTCCGCGCGCGGCGCTTCACGCCTCTTCGGCGCGAAGGCTTCGGTTTCGCTGCGGGTTTGCGGCAGCGGACGTTGCGCGCGCGGTTGCTGCACACGCGGCGCCGGCGCGCGTTCGCGGCGATCCTCGACGGCGAGACGGGGCGTTTCCTCTTCGGCGTCTGCGCGCCGGGTTTTTTCTTGCACGTAGCCAATGGCGCGCTGCGCGCCGCCGGCGGTGACGCTCGCCGCGCGGCGCGCCGCGCCCGCCGCTTGGCGCACATCTTCAGCGCGGATCTGGAAAGACCAGCCGACAGCAAGCAGACCGCCGATGGCGCAGAGAACGCCGGTGATGATGCGCGGCATTGGCAGGCCGGGGCCGGAGAGAATGCCGCTGATGAAACCAGCGACGCCGTCGCCAACCATGCCGCCGAAGCCGGTCGCCAGCGGCCAGCCTTCCGGCGTTGGAATTGTCGAAGCGGCAGCGCCGAGCAACAGAATGCCCGCGATGCTCACCATCACGCGGCGCGGATGGATCGGCGCCACGAGTTGTTTGCGGCCAATGCGCATGGCGCCCGCCGCGAACAACGCGCCCATGGCGAGCGGGGCAGCGGCGCCGAAGGTTTGGATGATGAGATCCGCGAAGGTTGCGCCTGGTCCGCCGAACAAATTGTGCGTGGCGCTTTCACTGGCCGTGTTGAGGCTCGGGTCTTCCGGCGAATAGGTGAGCACGGCGCCCAGGCCGTACGCGCCGACGATGGCCGCGCCGACAGAAAGGGTCGCGCGCTTGAGCGCAATGCGGCCGGCGGCGCCGCTGGTGGCGTTCGCGGCTGCGGCGGCATTTCTTCCGCCTGAAGAATAAACGTCGTCAGCCATGGGTTAATGCGCGCGCCTTCGTCTGCCGCCAATGCGCCGCGACTTTTGGCTCTGCCGGTAAACGAGCCGTGAAGATTTTGGTAAGAACAGAGTTACTGGCGCATTCATGCGACAGCCGCGAAAGCCGCATTAATAAAGGGAAAACGTGGGTAAACGCGTTCCCTACTGCACGACCTCGCCGTGCAGCACGAGGTCGAGGCCTTCGCGCTCGTTGTCCTTCGTCACCTTGAGGCCGACAGTGACCTTCAAGAGCATCAGGATGGCGAAGGTTGCGATGGCGCAATAGCCGATGGTGACACAGACGCCGAGCGCTTGCGCGCCGAGGGAGTGGGTTTGACCTGCGGGATTGATAGCCGGATCGGCCAACACGCCGGTCAGCAGGGCGCCGACAATGCCGGCGACGCCATGCACGCCAAAGGCGTCGAGGCTGTCGTCGTATTTGCCCCAATGTTTCAGCACGACGGCCCCGAAATAAGCCGCCGCCCCGCCCGCCAAACCAACCTCCAGCGCGCCGGTGGGATTCACGAAGCCTGAGGCTGGCGTGATGGCGACGAGGCCCGCGACTGCGCCCGTCGCCAGGCCAAGCAAAGTCGGTTTGCGGCGATGGATCACCTCGATGATCATCCACGTCACCGCCGCCATGGCGGCGCCGAGCTGCGTGTTGAGCATGGCAGCGCCCGCCAAGCCATTCGATGCGACGGCGGAACCGGCGTTGAAGCCGAACCACCCAACCCACAGCAAAGCCGCGCCGATCATGGTGTAAACGACATTGTGCGGGGACAGGTTTTCGGTCCCGAACCCGACGCGCTTGCCAAGCACTAGCGCGCAGACGAGCCCGGCGATGCCCGCATTGATGTGGACAACCGTGCCGCCCGCGAAATCGAGCACGCCGGCGCTCGCCAAAAAGCCGCCGCCCCACACCCAATGCGCGATCGGGCAATAGACGACGAGCAGCCACAGCGCGTTGAACAGAAACATCGCGGAGAATTTCATCCGCTCCGCGTAGGCGCCGCAGATCAGAGCCGGCGTGATGATCGCGAAGGTCATCTGGAAAGTGATGAAAACGAACTCGGGAATTGTGTAGGACAGTGAATTCACGCCGACGCCGCCGAGCATGAATTTGCCCAAACCGCCCCAATAGGCGTTGTTTGTCGCGTCGGTTGCGAACGAGATCGAGTAACCGGCAACCATCCAAAGCACGGTGACGAGGCAGGTGATCGCGAACGATTGCGTGACGGTGGAGACGACATTCTTCTTCCGCACCATACCGCCATAGAAGAGCGCGAGACCAGGAATGGTCATCAGCAACACCAAGGCCGTGGAGGTCAGCATCCAGGCGGTGTCGCCGGTGTTGAGAGTTGGCGTTGCGTTCATGGCCCAGTCCCCAATCGCAAAATTTCCGCGATCAGCGCCAGCGTCGCGCGTGCGGGCAAGCGATGGGCTACAATCGGCGGCGAACTGCGTCTGCGCGCACAAAAAGTAGGCGCCGCTGCTTTTCGCTTGCGCGGCGCAGTCGCATCGACGCGACGGCAGGTCCGGCCTAGTTATTGGGGATGAGCAACAGCTTCGATGCGGACGTGATCATCGGCGGCGGCGGCTTGGTGGGTCAGACGCTGGCGCTGGCCTTGGATCAGGCCGGGGTGTCGGTTGTGGTTATCGATGCGTCGAAGCCGGCCGAGACGTTGGCGCCGGCCTTCGATGGCCGCGCCTTCGCGATTGCGTTTGCGTCGTACCGGATGTGGCGCGCGCTCGGCATTGGCGATGTGCTCGATCAAACCGCGCAGCCGATCGAAGAGATCATGGTGACGGACGGCAAGCTTGGGCGCGGGCCGTCACCGCTGCATCTGCATTTTGACCGCAGTGAGCTGAACGATGATGGTGAACCGCTCGGGCTGATGTGCGAGGCGCGCTATGTGCGCATAGCGCTGGATGGCGCGGTGAAGGCGCGGCCGTCGATCCGCATGATCCAGCCTATGTCGGTCAGCGCGATTGAACGCGACGCGGCGAGCACGACGGTGACGTTGGCGAATGGCGACAAACTGCGCGCGCCACTGCTGGTGGGCGCGGATGGCCGGCGCTCGTTCGTGCGCGAGGCTGTCGGCATTCGCACCATCGGCTGGGACTATCCGGTGACGGCGATCGTGGCGACCATCCAGCACGAGAAGCCGCACGGCGCGGTCGCGCATGAATATTTTCTGCCGAACGGACCGTTTGCGATTTTGCCGCTGAAGGGGGAACGCTCGAACATTGTCTGGGCCGAGCCGCGTGCGGCGGCGGAAGCCTTGCTGAAGATGCCGGAAGCAGATTTCTTGGCGGAGCTGCGTTTGCGCTTCGGCGATTTCCTCGGCGCGCTTTCACTGGAGGGCCCGCGCTTCGGCTATCCGCTGTCGTTGCAATTGGCAGAGCGAATGATCGATGCGCGCGTATGCCTGGCGGGCGACAGCGCGCACGGCATTCATCCGCTGGCGGGGCAAGGCTTGAATCTCGGGCTGAAGGATTGCGCGGCGCTGGCGGAATGTGTCGCCGATGGCGTGAGCGTCGGTCTCGATCCCGGCGATGTCTCGGTACTCGAGCGTTTTCAGCGCTGGCGGCGCTTCGATAATGTGTCGATGGCGCTCGGCATGGAATTTTTCGACAAGATGTTCTCAAACTCGATCGCGCCGCTACGCGCCGCGCGGCGTTTGGGGTTGGCGGCGGTGAACGCAGCAGGGCCGGCGCGGCGATTTTTTATGTAGTACGCCGGCGGCGCGGCGGGTGATTTGCCGAAGCTGCTTAGAGGTGAGAGCTTGGCGGCTTAGTTCAGTCATTGGCGCGCCGCTTTAGTTCCGTTTCGATGGCCTCGATCTTGTCCTCTAGCGACGACAAATCATTGGAGGGCGTGAAATTTGCGACCGCGCGATTCAAAGCGGCAAGGCGGTTCTGGATTGGTGACCTTCGCGGAACGCCCCAGGCGGTCTTGAGTTCGTGGATGGCGTCGAGCAGGTCTCCTCCTAACTCAATTCTCTGCACGACAAGTTCGATAAGCTGTCTTGCGGCGACGCTTGGATCTATGCCGCATTGCTCCGCTGCAGCCGAGAACGTGTCTTTGTCTTGAGGGCGCAGCCTCATGCTGAATTGCACGCGTCGACCTTCGAATTCAGCCACTAGCACCCCCGCAGATGCTGGCCTCACGCACGTCGGCTGCCAGCGGGAATACTGAGTCAAATCAAAGGCGATTTGGGAATCCCTGACCCGAAACGAATATCGCGACAAAAGAGCGGTTTGTCCGCTTGTGTCGTTGAATTGACTCGACCTTTTGGTGCGAAAAATTTTTCGCCGGATTATCAGCGTTAACCTGTCAATAACGCTGAAGTGTCACCTTCTGTCGGACAACAGAGCGAAGGAGCTGACGCAATGCCTGACCCAACCTCAATCGCCAATGCATTTGGAGGTGCCTGCGCAGTAGTGGCCGCCGGGCTGACGCTCACGCAAACGTGGCTTTTGCTCAAACGTCGACCACCGCGTCGTGAGGAAGAAGATGATGATGACGATCGCCCGAAGTGACGATTCTATGTGACCACCGCTTCGCGATACGCCGCGACCTTCGCATCCTTATCCTGGCCCAGCTCGTACAGCAGGTCCCAGGAGTAGAGCCCCGTGTCGTGGCCGTCGTCGAACACGATGCGCACGGCGTAGCGGCCGACAGGTTCGGCGCGGGCGATACCGACATTCTGTTTGCCGGTGACGGGCGGTGGTTTGGCGCCGCCGTGGCCTTTGTTTTCGGCGGATGGGCTCTCGACGCGCAGTAGCTCGAACGGAATGTCGAACGCGGCGCCGTCATCGAAGGCGATGTGCAGCGCGCGCGCTTTGCTGTCGAAGGTGAGTGCGGTGGGCCATGGACGGGTGGTCATGCTGCACCTTGGGCGATAAGCTGCGCGAAGAGAGGGCTCGACATAGTCACACCGCTCACTCGTCCGCTCCCAATTCGCGTGCTTCGTCGATCAGCATGATCGGCACGCCGTCGCGGACGGGATAGGCGTTCGATCAACTTGGGGTCGACGTCGCTCATTGCAGGGATCGCGGCGCGTCGTCGGGCGCGCCCCATTCCACCAGCGCGATCAGCGCTTGGCAGCGCTCTTCCAGCGTCGGCGATTCCAGCAGGGCCTGCTTGGCGGCAGGATCGAACGGGCAGATTTGCGCGGCGACATTGATGACAGTCTCGGTCGGCGCCTGCTCAACTGAACTCCAATCCACCTGGAAGCCGTGCAGATTGGCGTAGGTGCGCAGTGCGTTGATGAGCTTGGCGCGATCGATCGTGCCGCCGGGCGAGATGGTGAAGTCTCCCGCGAAGTCATCATAGCCGACGATCGCCTGGCGATACGGCTTGCCTTCGAGTTCGCGTCCACAGGTGAAACGGCAAACGCCCGTGAGCGTCACCAGATAGCGTCCGTCATCGGTTTCCGCGAACGAGGTGATGCGCCCGAGTGTCCCGACGTCGGAAAGTTCGGGGATGGCTTCGTCGTCCTCGCCCGTTGCAGGTTGAATGATGCCGATCATGCGTTCGGCGCCGAGCGCGTCGTCGATCATGTTGAGATAGCGCGGCTCGAAAATGTTGAGCGCCAGCACGCCGCGCGCAAACAGGATGGCGCCGTTCAGCGGGAAGAGCGCGATGGTCTGCGGCAGGTCCGCGGGCTTGCGATAGCCGAAGGCGCTCATGAGAACAGGATCGCCGAAAGCCTACGGCGGCCCTGCTTAGCGACCTCGGACGCGGGGCCGGCGGCGTCGAAGACCTTCAGCAGCTCGGTGCGCGCCGCGCCCTCATTCCATTCGCGATTGCGCTCGATGATGGCGAGCAGTTGCTCCGATGCGGCTTCCAGATCGCCGCGCGCCGATAGCGCTTCGGCGAGCTCGAAGCGCGCCTGCAAGTCTTCCGGATGGGTGGCGACCTTCAGTCCAAGTTCATTGGCGTTGCCAGCACCCTCAGCTTTGCCCGCAAGTTCGAGGGCTGCGCGGACGCCTTGGATTTCGGCGTCGTTGCGCTTTTCTTCCGGGACCATGTCGAGAATGGCGCGGGCTTCGTCGAGTTCGCCGGCATTGATGGCGATGCGCGCCATGCCGGCGATCGCTTTGGTATTGGCCGGGTCGATCTGCAGCACCGCCATGTAGGACTGCGCCGCACCGCCGACGTCATTAAGC
>JACQAC010000186.1 GCA_016195245.1 Pseudomonadota bacterium | reverse complement strand
ACCCGCGACGGTGTCCGCGAACCGCTCAACCGCCGTACCGCGGTGACCATCAGCTTCCAGTAAGACTGGTAGCCTGAACGAAAGCGACGGGCCCGGCCAAAAGCCGGGCCCGTTTGCTTTACGGTACGGCAATAGCTCGGGGCGGCTTTCAAGCAACACTTCGCAAAATCGGGCGAAAAGGTGGTTAACGGGGGCAGGAGAACAGGCTAAAGCTGTTGTTGATCAGGCAAAACGGCTGATCTTGGGGCCGTTGTCAGTAAGGGGACCGCCATGAAATTTGGATTGAAGCGGACGTTAGCGCTTGCCGCGTTGATGACCGGCGCGGCTGGCGTCGCTCACGCGACTGAAGGCTGGTACGTTCGTGGTGACGTCGGTCAGAGCATCAGCACCGACTTCGCGAACCTTGATGTTCAAAATGGCTTCGTCGGCGATGTCGGCGCGGGCTACACCTGGGACAACGGCTTCCGCCTGGAAGCGGAACTTTCCTATCGCAAGAACAAGTGGGACTTCGTTCGGCAACAGAGCGGCGACCTGATCGCCTGGGGCCTGATGGCGAATGTGTTCTACGACTTCAATCGCCAGGGCCATATCCGTCCGTACCTCGGCGTTGGCGCCGGTGAAGGCCGGTTGCGCATTCAGGTGAATGGTTCGTCCAGCCATCCGGAAGACGACGGCTTTGCCTATCAAGGTTTGGCGGGCGTCGGCATCGCGCTGAACGATCAGGCGACGTTGGATATCGGCTACCGCTATTTCCGCATCAACGATGTGCTTGGCGACGACTACACGAACCAAGCCGTGATGGTTGGTCTGCGTTACGAGTTTGCAGCGCCGCCACCTCCGCCGCCGCCTCCGCCTCCGGTACAGCCGCCGCCACCGCCTCCGCCTGCGCGGGTTGCGTGCCCGACGTCGGACTTCGTTGTGTACTTCGAGTGGGATCGCTCGAACCTCAACCAAGCGGCTCTGGAAACCATCGATCAAGCCGTGGCGCATGCACGTGAGTGCGACGTCTCGAGCGTCTTGGTTGTTGGTCACACCGACACGTCCGGTTCGGCCCAGTACAACATGGGTCTGTCGGAACGCCGGGCCTCCGTGGTGCGCGACGCCCTCGTGGCGCGTGGCATCGGCGCTGGCTCGATCCAAACGCAAGCGCACGGCGAAAGCGATCTGGCCCGTCCGACCCGCGACGGTGTCCGCGAACCGCTCAACCGCCGTACCGCGGTGACCATCAGCTTCCAGTAAGACTGGTAGCCTGAACGAAAGCGACGGGCCCGGCCAAAAGCCGGGCCCGTTTGCTTT
>JACQAC010000029.1 GCA_016195245.1 Pseudomonadota bacterium | reverse complement strand
GGGATTGAAGCGCGTGACCGTCTGCCAAAATTCCGGAAGCATGCGCAGCGAGTAGAACGTGCCGCCTAGGAAGGTCAGCGGCGTCAGGATCAGCATCGGCACGATCTGCAGCTTCTCGAAACCATCGGCGAGCACGCCGAGGATGAAACCGAACAAGCAGAACGAGACGCAGGTGAGCGCCAGGAAGATCACCATTTCGATGGGATGGAGTACGCTGAACGGCACGAAGAAGCGCGCCGTGGCCAGGATGACAAGACCGATGATCATCGACTTGGTCGCGGCGGCGCCGACATAGCCGAGTACGGCTTCGATCGGCGACACCGGCGCGGAGAGCAATTCGTAAATCGTGCCCGCCCATTTCGGCATGTAGATGCCGAACGATGAGTTGGAGACGCTTTCGGTGAGGATCGAAAGCATGATGAGGCCTGGCACGATGAAGGCGCCATAGCTGACGCCGTCCACCGCCACCATGCGCGAACCGATCGCTGAGCCGAACACGATGAAATAGAGCGAGGTCGAAAGCACCGGCGAGAACAGGCTCTGGCCGAGCGTGCGAAACCAGCGCGCCATTTCAAAACGGAAGATGGCCTGGATGGCGTAAACGTTCATTGGCGATGCACCAGGGAAACGAAAATGTCTTCGAGCGAGCTTTGCTCGGTGTGAAGGTCTTTGAAGTCGATGTTGCGTTCACCGAGCCGGCGCAGCAGGCCTGGAATGTCACTTTGCTGCGCATCGAAGGTGTAGATGAGCTTGTGGCCGTCATCGGCGAGTTCGAGCTGATAGCCGTTGAGCCCCTCGGGCGCCTTCTCCAGCGGCGTTTGCAATTCGAGCGTCAGCTGCTTCTTGCCGAGCTTCTGCATCAGCGCCTTCTTCTCCTCGACGAGAATGAGCTGGCCCTTGTTGATGACGCCGACCCGATCGGCCATTTCCTCGGCTTCCTCGATGTAGTGCGTCGTGAGGATGATGGTGACGCCGTTCTCGCGGAGGCCACGCACCATCTCCCACATATCGCGGCGGAGTTCGACGTCGACGCCTGCGGTCGGTTCGTCGAGGAAGAGGATTTTGGGTTCGTGGCTAAGCGCCTTGGCGATCATCACGCGGCGCTTCATGCCGCCAGAGAGCGCCATGATTTTGTCGTTGCGCTTGTCCCAGAGCGACAGATCCTTCAGGACCTTTTCAATATAGGCCGGGTTCTGGGGATAACCGAACAGCCCACGCGAGAAGCTCACTGTATCGATGACACGTTCGAACGCATCGGTGTGCAGCTCTTGCGGCACTAGGCCGACTTTCTTGCGCACGGACTTGTACGCAGTGCCGATGTCCTCGCCGTCGACGGTCACCGTTCCCGCGGATTTGTTCACGATGCCGCAGATGATGTTGATGAGCGTCGTCTTGCCGGCGCCGTTGGGCCCGAGCAGCGCGAAAATCTCCCCCTTCTCGATTTCGAGATCGATGGGCTTCAGCGCTTCGAACCCAGAGGCGTAGGTCTTGGCGACGCCTTTGACGGAAATGATCGGCTGCATGCGACTCGTGCGGGGTGCGAGGGGTGACGGGCGGACATAGGGAACTCGGCGCGGAAGCGCCAGTCCCTTGGGTTCCAAGACGAGCGAACAACGATGATTCCGACACGCCGCCCGCGTCTATTGTCAGGGCAAGCACCCACCGCCCGCACGGAAGAAGCGTCAGGCCATACCCATCGCATTGGCCAGCAGGCAGACAACACCCACCCCCGCCGCAAGCGCATGCACGACGACAACCGCCTTCGGCGGGGGCAATTTGCGCAGCTGGTAGCTGAACATGAAGAAGCCGCCGAGCGCCGCGATTACCAACAGAACGGCCCCGATCATCACGGCGGCGGCCTGGACGCCGGTGGACAGCGCGTAGAGCAGCACCAACAAGCCAGATGCGGCGAGCACACCGTGAATGATCACCACAGCCCAGGGCGGCAGATTTCCGCCAAAAATTCGCGCCGCCATGTAGAGGCCGGCGAGTGCTGCGACCAAGAACAATACGATGGATGTAACGATCATGCCTTCTCCCTATTGCTGTGTGAGAGCGGCGACGGCGCGAGCGGTCATACGCTCACAATTTTCCCCGTCGAACCGCAGCGTTTCCGCAAGCACCGCGCGAAAGTCCGGATCGATCTCCTGGCGCAAGCGCCGACGCGCGCGCAAATGGCGCGTCTTCACCGTGGCGGCGAGGATATCGAGCGCTTCCGCCGTCTCCTCGACGCTCATGTCTTCAATGTCGCGCAGCACGAGTACAGTGCGGAACTCCTCCGGCAGGCGCGCAATCGCGGTTTCGATGGCCCGCGCCAGCTCGCCGCGCAGCATTTGGAATTCTGGCGAGTAGAAAGACACGCTCATGAGTTTCTCGCGATAGTCATCGATTTGAGTGACGTCGGCGTCGGCCAGTGAGCGCTTGCGCGCTTCGTTGGCGCGTTTGCGGGAGAGCGCCTCGTTGATAACGATGCGCGTCAGCCAAGTGCCAAGCGATGAGCGCCCTTCAAAACGGCCGACGGTGAACGCTTTCGCGTAGGCGTCCTGCACTGCCTCCTCGGCATCAGAACGATCGCGCAACACGCTCCACGCGGCACGAAACAAGCGCTGATTGTAATGCGTAGTGATGAAACGGATGGCTTGCCCATCGCGCGCCGACGCACGTGCGGCCAGATCAACCTCGCTCAGTCCATCATAGTTGCGGGCAGCTTCCATGTCCGTCCTCTACCCCCTTAGATGGAGCCGAGAAGCGAAGGTGCCCGGCGAAGCGACAAATCCTTCTTTGGCAATACCCCTTTCAGCGCGTGAGGTACTCCCGCCGGAACCCATCACAACTCTGATCGCGCGCTCCCAGCCTGGGACGTTCTTCTGGTAAAACATGGCAATCTCACTCCCGCCATCCCGGCGATGGTCACGGGGTAAGTGCACGGCGGCAGCCATTTCGGTTCGCGGCGCCAACTTTTTTCTGCCCAACCTAAAAAAGGTGGGCCCAGCCGACAAAAATGCGGACGTTGTCGGCGGCGTCGGTGAGGCCGAGGTCAACGCCGCCGTCCCATTGGGTGTGGGGGTCGCTGAGGATGGCTGCCCCAAGGTCGAGCGTGCTCGCCGTTTGGCCTTGGGTATGATCGGCGAACAGCTCGGCGTAGGCAGACAAGGAGTCCGTAAATTGGTGGGTGACGTTGACGCCGCCAAACGCGTCCGACTTGTAGCGGTGATCGACGCTCACCGCCGCCACGCCTGCGGTGTAGGTCACGCTGTCGGCGCTGGTGAGCGGGAACGACCCCGTGCCGATGAGACCACCCTCGACGGCGCCGTCGCTTTGGCCGTTCGTGCCCGTCGGCAGCGTGACGAAGCCGATAAGCGCGAACGCGGCACCATTGCCGTCTTCCCCGACGATGTTGTGATGCAGGCGCAGCGTGGTGTCGCCGAAGCCCTCTTCGCGATCGCCGCTGACGTCCGCGCCGACATAGGGCGAGACAATGATCTGGGCGTCCCACCCCGGCGCGAGGCCGTACCGGAAGGTGGTTTGCAGCGCGCTCCAGGCGCGATCGCCGCCGTGACCCGCCGAGTACGAGCCGAGCTCCGTCTCGACTTGCCAGCGACCGGTGGATGATGAGATCGGGCTCTCGGTGTTGCCCGGACGGCTAGGGACGAAGTCGTCGGCGAACGCAGGCGTAGCCAACGCAGCGAACGCCATCGCGACGGCGGATTTCGCGATCATGTTTGCCTCTCGTTCCGCGATTGCGGCGATCTTCCCGGCGGAGTGTCAACAAATTGCTCTAGCCGGATCGCCCCGGACGCGGAATGATCGGCGGTACTGGAGGCATGCATGAAGATAGGTCTGATGGCGGCGTTTGGCGCAGTGTGTTTGTGGCTGGCGCCGGCAGCGCTCGCTGATGACAGCGAGGCTGAGCTTGGCATCGGCGGACTGCATTTCACGCAGAACGCGGCGATCCAAATGGTCTCGGAAGATCTCTACCTTTCGATGGATCAGGTGCGCATCCGTTACGTCTTTCGCAATCGCACCAATCGCGACGTGACCATTCGCGTTGGCTTCCCGCTGCCTGACATTTTGCCGGATTACTATTTCGAACCGGTCGCGTTTCCAAATCGCGGCGATCCGAACTTCGTGAACTTTGAAACGCGCGCCGACGGTCAGCTTATCCCGATGCAAGTGGAGCAGCATGCGAGACTGAATGGCGCTGATGTGACGGCGCGGGTGCGCGCAGCCGGCTTGCCACTCTCGCCGATCGATCCGCACTTCGACGACGCGGTGGCGCGCCTGAGTGCGGCGAGCCGCGCGGATTTGATGCGCGCACATCTCATGGAAAACTTGAGCGAAGGCGACAGGAACAATCCGCCCGAATATCGTGCGCTGTGGTCGCTCGCGACTGCTTACTCGCGCATGCAGACCTTTCCGGCGGGGCGCGACATCACGGTCGAGCAGCGTTACACGCCGGTGGCTGGCGGTTCGGTGGAAACAGTGCTCTTGGCGAATGCGGATTATCCGGAGGCGGCGGCCGAGCGCCGCCGATTGGTGCAGGATTATTGCATCGACGCCACCTTCGAGCGCGCGGCGCGCCAGACCATGCAACGCTATGGCGGCGCGGAATTCGTACAGGAACGGCGCTTGTCGTATGTGCTGCGCACCGGCGCCAACTGGGCCGGGCCGATCGGGCGCTTTCATCTCACAGTCGACAAGGGCGCGGCGCAGAATCTCGTCAGCCTCTGTGCGCCGGATATCCGGCACACCACGGGCACCTTGTTCGAACTGACGCGAACCAACTACACGCCGCGCGAGGACATCCACGTGTTGCTGCTGACGCCGCAGCGCGCCAACTAGGCGGCAACGCTCACACGCTCAAGGTTGGCCTTGAGACTCAAAGTCACGGTGGTCCCTTGGCCGAGGACAGATTGAATGGAGAGCTCGCCGCCCAGCAGGCGGGCCATACGCTGCGCAATTGTCAGCCCGAGACCAGTGCCGCCGTGTTTGCGCGTGATCGAGCCATCGGCTTGTTCAAACGGTGAGAGCACGCGCGCCAGTTGCTCGGCTGACATTCCGATGCCGGTATCGGCAATAGCGAGGCAGACATAGTCTTCGCCTTGCCGCTGCTCGCGCGAAACACGAACCGTGATGCGTCCGCCGTCCGTGAATCTTACGGCGTTGGACAGCAGGCCAAGCAAACACTGGCTCAATCGGTAAGGATCGCTGCGCAGGAGCAAATCGACGCCCCCCAGATCAACGGCGATATCCGTGGCGTTTTCCGCGGCCGCGGCGCGGAGATCGGACACTGCATCGTGAACAATCTCACCGATATGGAAGTCCTCGATCTCAACGGTCAACTTGCCGGCATCGATTTTTGAAAGATCAAGCACTTCATTGATCAGTCGCAACAGGTTTTGCGCCGATTTAAGGATGTTTTCATGATCCTCGATGGAGTCCCGCCGCCCTTCGGCCACGGCCTCTTCTAGGAGCATTTCCGCGTAGCCGATGATCGCATTCAGAGGCGTGCGCAATTCGTGGCTCATGTTGGCGATGAACTGCGACTTTGCGACGTTCGCAGCTTCGGCGATGCGCTTGGCGCTCTCCAGACGCGCCGACATCTCCTTGATCTCAAGCATCTCAGAGAGTTCGGCCGCCATCACCTCGTTGGCGCGGTCCGCGCGCACACGGTTGGCGTCATTTTCCTGGTAGGCCTGATCGACAAGCTCGAGCAGGCGATCGTATGAAACGGCGCCGCCGCTGTCTCGCGCTTGCTTGAGCTGACGCTGCAGCAACCGGTGCATCAGACTAGGCCGCCGCTTCCTGGATCGTCACAACCGTCATGGTCTGATTGTGCAGACCGCACTTGTCGTCGTCCGACGATGTGGCGATTTCGCCGTGCGAGTAGAAACCCACTTGCTGAAGGCCAGGGAAGAACTGGCTGGCGACAGCTTCGACTTCGTCGGCAGTGCCCTGGCCCATGACGATGCGGCGGCCGACGCAACTGACCAGCAACGCCAAACCGCTGGAGT